>NZ_FNLB01000002.1 GCF_900104145.1 Pseudovibrio sp. Tun.PSC04-5.I4
TCCGGGGCAAGTCTGAACCCTGCCGTTCTAACAGCAACCACTGACGCCTCTGGTGAGGCCAGTTTAGACGTCACAGCAAACAGCACAGTCGGCGCTTACACAGTGGTAGCCAGTGTTGGCGGTGTTGCAACAACAGCTGATTTCCCTCTGACAAATAGCGTCGGGGCCGCAGCCTCAATCACGGCCGACTCTGGGTCTCCTCAAGACGCAGTGATCTCAACCGCCTTTTCAAATCCACTTGTTGTCACCGTCCGAGACAGCGGCAACAATCCGGTTCCAAATGAGACAGTCACCTTCACGGCGCCCTCAACCAATGCAAGTCTGGACCCTGACGTTCAAACAGAAACCACCGACGCTGCCGGTCAGATCAGTTTGAGCGTCACAGCAAACAGCACAGTCGGCGCTTACACAGTGGTAGCCAGTGTTGGCGGTGTTGCAACAACAGCTGATTTCCCTCTGACAAATAGCGTCGGGGCCGCAGCCTCAATCACGGCCGACTCTGGGTCTCCTCAAGATGCAGTGATCTCAACCGCCTTTGCAAATCCACTTGTTGTCACCGTCCGAGACAGCGGCAACAATCCGGTTCCAAATGAGACAGTCACCTTCACGGCGCCCTCATCCGGGGCAAGTCTGAACCCTGCCGTTCTAACAGCAACCACTGACGCCTCTGGTGAGGCCAGTTTAGACGTCACAGCAAACAGCACAGTCGGCGCTTACACAGTGGTAGCCAGTGTTGGCGGTGTTGCAACAACAGCTGATTTCCCTCTGACAAATAGCGTCGGGGCCGCAGCCTCAATCACGGCCGACTCTGGGTCTCCTCAAGACGCAGTGATCTCAACCGCCTTTACAAATCCACTTGTTGTCACCGTCCTGGACAGCGGCACCAATCCGGTTCCAAATGTGGTTGTCACCTTCACGGCGCCCTCAAACGGGGCAAGTCTGAGCTCTGACGTTCAAACAGAAACCACCGACGCTGCCGGTCAGATCAGTTTCATCGTCACAGCAAACAGCACAGTCGGCGCTTACACAGTGGAAGCCAGTGTTGTCGGTGGTGCAACAACAGCTGAGTTCTCTCTGACAAATACCGTCGGGGCCGCAGCCACAATCTCTGCCGACTCTGGGTCTCCTCAAGACGCAGTGATCTCAACCGCCTTTGCAAATCCACTTGTTGTCACCGTCCTGGACAGCGGCACAAATCCGGTTCCAAATGTGGTTGTCACCTTCACGGCGCCCTCAAACGGGGCAAGTCTGAGCTCTGACGTTCAAACAGAAACCACCGACGCTGCCGGTCAGATCAGTTTCATCGTCACAGCAAACAGCACAGTCGGCGCTTACACAGTGGAAGCCAGTGTTGTCGGTGGTGCAACAACAGCTGATTTCTCTCTGACAAATACCGTCGGGGCCGCAGCCACAATCTCTGCCGACTCTGGGTCTCCTCAAGACGCAGTGATCTCAACCGCCTTTGCAAATCCACTTGTTGTCACCGTCCTGGACAGCGGCACAAATCCGGTTCCAAATGTGGTTGTCACCTTCACGGCGCCCTCAAACGGGGCAAGTCTGAGCTCTGACGTTCAAACAGAAACCACCGACGCTGCCGGTCAGATCAGTTTCATCGTCACAGCAAACAGCACAGTCGGCGCTTACACAGTGGAAGCCAGTGTTGTCGGTGGTGCAACAACAGCTGAGTTCTCTCTGACAAATACCGTCGGGGCCGCAGCCACAATCTCTGCCGACTCTGGGTCTCCTCAAGACGCAGTGATCTCAACCGCCTTTGCAAATCCACTTGTTGTCACCGTCCTGGACAGCGGCACAAATCCGGTTCCAAATGTGGTTGTCACCTTCACGGCGCCCTCAAACGGGGCAAGTCTGAGCTCTGACGTTCAAACAGAAACCACCGACGCTGCCGGTCAGATCAGTTTCATCGTCACAGCAAACAGCACAGTCGGCGCTTACACAGTGGAAGCCAGTGTTGTCGGTGGTGCAACAACAGCTGATTTCTCTCTGACAAATACCGTCGGGGCCGCAGCCACAATCTCTGCCGACTCTGGGTCTCCTCAAGACGCAGTGATCTCAACCGCCTTTGCAAATCCACTTGTTGTCACCGTCCTGGACAGCGGCACAAATCCGGTTCCAAATGTGGTTGTCACCTTCACGGCGCCCTCAAACGGGGCAAGTCTGAGCTCTGACGTTCAAACAGAAACCACCGACGCTGCCGGTCAGATCAGTTTCATCGTCACAGCAAACAGCACAGTCGGCGCTTACACAGTGGAAGCCAGTGTTGTCGGTGGTGCAACAACAGCTGATTTCTCTCTGACAAATACCGTCGGGGCCGCAGCCACAATCACGGCCGACTCTGGGTCTCCTCAAGACGCAGTGATCTCAACCGCCTTTGCAAATCCACTTGTTGTCACCGTCCTGGACAGCGGCACCAATCCGGTTCCAAATGTGGTTGTCACCTTCACGGCGCCCTCAAACGGGGCAAGTCTGGACCCTGCCACTGACACAGCAATCACCAACGCCTCTGGTGTGGCCAGTTTAGACGTCACAGCAAACAGCACATCTGGCGGGCCTTACACAGTCAATGCCAGTGTTGGCGTTGTTACTGAAACAGCTGATTTCTCTCTGACCAACGGTCGTGATAGTGCAGCAGACATCGCACGCACAAAAGCAGTTATCGCCGAATTTATTAGTACACGTGCAAATCAGATCGTTGCAGAACAACCCAAGCTGGTTCAGAGATTAAAGGCGGGGAAATTCGGTCAACAGAAAGGCCTTAACAGCTTATACTACGACGTTTCTTCCGCCCGTAAGCAAGCTTCATTCCAGTTCAGCTATGCAGCCTTCAGAACCAAAATGAACTCTCTCAATAACGGGCTTGCAACAAAGGCGACAAATAGGATTGTGAATGGTTTCAATCTTGTGGGGCAAGCCAGTCCTGATGCGAAGTTGGGCTGGGCTGCTGAAACGGGTCCTAACGATGCTACATCTGCAATAAATACTCTTGATTCCGGTAGTGATCCCTCAAGTGGCTCCTCCTCAGGCTTTGATATCTGGGCGCAAGGATCTTACGTCCGTGTCGAAAACAATAATTTTGAAAGCAACAACGGTTTGTTTTTTGCCGGTGTCGATTACCGTTACGAAGACACATTGCTTTTAGGTTTCATGACACAGTTGGATATTTCTGAGGTCGACAATAGTGCCGCGACAACATCCGCAAGAGGTGTGGGCTGGATGTTCGGTCCATATGCTGTCGTTCAACTACAGCCTAATCTCTACCTGGATGGACAGGTAACATATGGTCGATCCAATAATGATGTAAACGCATTGGGCTTGGGTTTTGACAACTTCGACACAGAACGATTACTGTTGCAGGCAGGTTTAACTGGCGACTTCAATCTTGACGCTCTAACTCTAAATCCCTTCGCACGATTGACATATTATTTTGAAAAACAGGAGGAATATGTCGATAGGCTCGGAAATACAATTCCTGATCAAGCCTTCACACTGGGGAGCTTGGAGTTTGGCCCGCGAGTTACCTATGAATACCTAAGTGAAAACGGGTATCAGCTTACTTCCTTTCTCTCCATTTCCGGCATTTATGACTTCAACCGCTTGACCAGCGGCGTGCCAATTGATGCAACGCTTGCCTCTGCTGATGGAAACTTCAGAGCCCGATTTGAGGGAGGTGTAGCAATTACAATCCCTAATCCAAAGATACGCATCCTCGGCGAAGGGTTCTATGATGGGATTGGAGTGTCGGATTACGAAGCCTATGGCGGTAAACTCAGCCTGAGCATCAAATTTTAGCGAGGAGCCAAAAAACAGACCTTGATGGCTGCAATATTACCCACGTCTGCCAGTACCATGAGCTTGCCCAGGCACTTGGCTTCGACCCGCTCACGCGGGTCATCCCTGACTTTCAGCTGAGGAAAATAATACTTGCGCAGCGTCGGCGCAGTGGCGCCCAAAGCTGAATTGATTTCATTCTGCGTTATTTCATACGCAATTAACTATCTGATAAGTCTAAGTTATTCGTTAGTTGCCCTGTGAGGAGGGCGCCCTCGTTATCCAAAACCCTCATGTATTGGATCGCCAAGCAGCTCAAAATTAAGGTTTGCAAAAAAAATCTCTCCGTAAATATGCATCCGGTTAAAGTCTTGAGCCCCCCGGACTTTTGACCCACCCCCCCACTCTGACAGATCAGGGGTCAGCTGCGTGTGTGCCGCGCCTTGGCCGCTTTTCGCTTGTGACACCCGATGCACAGGAGCTGGATGTTCGCCGGATCCAGATCAGACCCGCCGTGAATGGTTTGGAAATTTACCATTAAAAGCCTTCGCGCCAACTCCGCCTTTCAGCGTCTTAGTTGACTGAGCCTTGTCTTCGGCACGCTCTGTTATAGTAGCAACTCTGGTTGCCCAGACTCCGAAGATCCACGATGATCGTCCTGTCGGGATAAATGGTTAACGAAGTTCCACCTCGTCAACTGGCACAATTACCTTTGTGGTTCGACCAAACGCTTCCAGCTCCACTTTTAACGTTTGTCCTCCCGCTCTGAGTTCGCTCACCACACCCTTGAGTGTAGCCCCAACTCCAGCAACCAGCAGGATATCACTGCCCACGCTAAAGACCTGACCGTTCACTGCCTTTTTTCCGAACTGAGCATCACAGGCTGTTTCCAGAATACGAAGCATCTCAGCGAGAGGTACACGGTGGGGAGGCTGCTCAAGGGAACTTGCTAAAATCTTTTCCACACCGTCGCAGGACCGTACCTGATCGCAGCTCACCCGCACATTAAAGTCCAAACCAACGAACAGATAACTGGGAAACATGGGCTGGCTTGCATCTATGGTTTTGTTAATGTGCTTAGGCCTTCGTAGCACAGGTATCTTCGGCAGGTAGGCAATCGCACCCGTGGCAGTGATACTAGCTTGTGCTCGATCCTCACAATTTGGATTGGTTCGCACCACAATCCATTCCAGTGAAGATTTCGTCATCAAAGCTCGTAGCAGCATGTAGTCCTGCTCAAGAGCCTTATTGCCCGCATTGGGTGCTGTCATCTTCATTCAGCCGCCTCCTGAGTTGCCGTTGTCTCACCCGTTAACCGAGCACATACATCCTCAAATCTCGCCAGCGCCGCTCTCACAGCCTCAAGCGTTGATGGGAATTCCTCAGTAAGCAGCTTGGGCATGTACACCCATTCCGGTAGATCCCGATCAGGCCCAAACCATGGCCAGCCACGCTCGCCGTGGAGCTGCTTCCAAGCCTGCCCCCTCCGTGCCAATAAGTGTGAGACATTCCACTGGCCAAAGTTTACACTTGATGGCGTAGGAGAACGAACCCATGGTTATGCCTTCACAGACACCGCTTTCACCCGATACTGGACCTGATGATATTGTGCCCCCGCCACCGCCAACCCGCATGGTGACAGCGCCAGTGCAGCCTACAGCCGAGTTGACCGCTATCCCTAAGCGGAGAAGTTTCACAGCCAAATACAAACTGCGCATTCTGGACGAGACGGACCAAGCAGCAGACACAGGTGGTGTTACAGCCATTCTACGGCGCGAAGGGCTTTATTCTTCTGCGCTAACGGATTGGCGTCGGGCGCGCGCTGCAGGCTCATTGGGATCATTGCAGCCGCGTCAACGTGGCCCACAAAAAGCACCCGCCAACCCATTACAGGCCGAACTGTCCAAGGCTAACCGTGAAGTTTCAGCACTACGGCGGCGTCTGGACCAGGCGGAAGCCATCCTTGCAATCCAAAAAAAAGTGGCGACATTGTTGGACGAGATGGAGCAGACGCCAGAGCGCAGCGGCAAGTCATGATGGCCGTCGCGATTGCTCTGCCCTCAGGCAGCGGCCTGACCTCAGCCGTTTGCTCCGCGCTCTCTTTGTCGCGGGCAAGCGTTTTTCGCCATCGCGCTACATTGGCTGCTCCGCCACGCGCGGTAAAGCCACGTCCCCCCTCAGCGCGTGCCTTGCCGGAAAATGAACGGGCTCGGGTACTGGACCATCTGTGTGGGCCCAGGTTTACCGACCAGACCCCCACCGAGGTATTCGCCACTTTGCTGGATGAAGGCACCTACCTCTGTTCGATCCGCACGATGTATCGGATACTGGCCGCTCAGGGCGAAGTCATTGAGCGTCGCCGTCAGCGCACGCACCCTGTCTATCAAAAGCCGGAACTTCTAGCCGAAGCTCCCAATCAGGTCTGGTCTTGGGATATTACCAAGCTGATGGGCCCGGTGAAATGGTCTTACTTCTATCTCTATGTCATCTTGGACATCTTCAGCCGCCGTGTTGTTGGCTGGCGCATTGAGCAGGCCGAAAGCGCCAGCCAGTTCAAGGAACTGTTCATGGATGCGATGGGAAAGCATGCTGTTCCACGCGATCAGTTGACATTGCATGCCGATCGTGGCGGGCCAATGAAGGCAAAGACAACGGCTCTGATGCTGGTGGATCTTGGTGTGCTCAAATCCCACAGCCGACCCCATACCTCAAACGACAACCCGTTCTCAGAGGCCCACTTCAAGACGCTGAAATATCAGCCCGAATTCCCCAGGAAGTTTGAAACCATCGAGCAAGCTCGCGACTTTTGCCGCAGATTCTTTGCATGGTACAACGAACAACACCATCATGCAGGCATCGGACTCATGACCCCTGATCAGGTCCACTTTGGACAGGCCGAGGCTGTCTATGCCGCACGCCAAGCAACTCTCGAGGCTGCGTTCATCAGTACACCCGAGCGCTTCGTACTAAAACCGCCAAAACCACCTCAAATCCCGACGGCCGTCTGGATCAATCCACCAAAGCCAGAGAAAGAAAATCAAGCTTAAAGTCCAAATGCCACTGTCTCAAAGTCGTTGACACGTTCCGGCCAGATATCGTTACCAACCCTGACTTGCAAAAACTCATCAGCAAGCGGAACCAGCTTTCCTTTCACGGTCAGTCCACCACCTCGGCGGGCGGCATGGTTGTGCATATCCACCACCCGAGGCCACCCATACAATGCCAACCGCCGGAGCTTTTCAGCCTCGGCTTGTTCTCCTCCACCATTGAGGATTCCCTCGATAGTCGCGGGTGGTTTCGGCATCGAATTGGGAGGATTCAGCAGGTCAGCGAACCGGTAAACGCCCCAAATCTTGCCGTATGCCTTCGCAAGCTCAACAGAACCACCGTTGCTCGCGGCGTTTGCTGGAAGCTTCTCCCAGAGCTTTTCCGAAAGGTAATTCGCGAACACCCGGAATTTAGTTCGCCCTTGCCGTTTGCAAACGGCAACGTACGCATTCAGCATTTTGCTCGCCTGCTCTCGATCCTCCGATGAAAGAGCAAACCATGCTTTTTCAGCATCCTTATTGCCATCGCTTTCATAGCTCGGCCACCTTTCATGAGCCTTTTTCAGCCTTCGCATCCACGTTTCACGAGTGACAGTGCCGTTATTGTCATTTTTATCACTCTCGCCTTCGCGCACGCATTTTCTCTCTTGGACTGGTATTGGATTGTTAAGTGGACTGTTCTTATCTTGGTCCACCTCGTGCACCACCTTAGGTCCACCACGTGCACCACCTTCACCCACCACGTGCACCGCCTTTTTCCTCAAACTCCGCATTTTTGACACTATGCTCGGAAGTACTTGGGGCAACTAAATCATGCTCTGGCCACCGTGCCACATACTCTTGGCGCTTCCATCTTTGCCCTCGAAAACCATGCTGTGAGACCTCAATCCAACCAGCTTCCTTTGCTATGTCGACATGCTTCAAAACTGCGTTCTTGCTAAATCCGCTGTACTCCACCAAGTCTTCTATGGAAGGGTAGCAACTCTCTCCAACCGCATTCATGAACATGCTCAGAGCTTGCAATACTGCTCTTGTCGGACCCGGAAGATCAGACTTGCAGAAAGCTTGCCGCCAGCTCCAGGCCTTTCGTACTTCGCTCATGCCCAGCCCTCCACTTCCATCTCGGGAAACTTGGGCATGTATTCGTTCCGCTTCAGCTTCTCTCCTAATGGGCCATACTTGCGAACCCCCAGCCAACCACCGCGCTCGGCATGTCTAAGATGCTTGATCACTATCGGCATGCTCAGATTGGTATGGCGCGCTAGATCGCGAACCGAAGGCGAGCAAACCTCGCCTACTTCCTCTGCAAACAGGCTGACCGCGTGCAACACCAGATTAGTACTTGAGGGCAGATGACAACGCGAAAACTCACGTCGCCATTCTGTGAGATTTTGGAAATCACGCATTACAAACCTCCAGTGTTTCAGGGAGAGAAAACAAGGGGCCAGGTTGCTCCGCAACAACTTGAGGAGCGCTGGCCAACTTAAGGTCACTTAGTTTGGAAAAACGTTTTTTGGAGTTAGGAGGGATCCAGACTAGCTTCGTGGAACTTGTCGCCTGTTCGGTACGCCAGATAATCCAGCAATAAGCCGTCGCCGTTCCACCCTTTGGGTCATAGTGCCCTTTGTGGATGGCTACTCTTTCAGCAAAAACGGCCACAGTATCTGGCGGTTGTTCCATAAACAGCGTTGCAACACGGTCAATGGTTTCCAGCCACCGCAGAGGCATCAACACAGCAACGCCGCGCTTGGGTTTATGGGCTAGAGCACGTTCAACAAACTGCTGAGCCAACAAACCAAAAGGCGGGTTGGTTATAATCCAATCAAAGGCCCTAAGCGGGAATTGCCATTTAGGGAGGATAGTCAGGAAGTCCCAAGCCTCCCCGTGAGCATCCCCAAAACCACGATTGAAGAGATCAGAGGCAATAACATTGTCGAAATAGTCTCTAAGCGGAAGAACCATGTGCCCACCGCCGCAGGCAGGTTCCCACACAGAGAGTTTTTGCCACTCCTCCTCACCAACTTTTTCAAGTCGCAGGATTAGTTCACAAAGCACCCGCGTCGCCCATGGCGGAGTCGGGAAGTAATCACCCTGCCCGTTCAGCTCAACCCGCGAGGCCATGACAGAGCGGTTGTTTTTAGGAGAGGCATTCATAACAACAACCTTCAAGAATGAAAAAAGCAGCACTGCACGCGCCACTGCACAGTGCTGCTAGTAGCCGCCAACTACAGTTGACGGCAGGGAGGCTCCCGTCTTCCAACTACAATGGCACCCATCATCTGCTCCAATACGAACAGCTCGTATGAACGACGAAATAGGCCTGAGGCTTCATCAAATCCCGACGTCTCAATACGAGAGATATGCCCCTGAGAGCACCCTATTGCTCTAGACATCTCAAGTTGAGTGAGACCTGCTTCCTCGCGAATTTTTTTAGGATTAAGCATCGTTATAAAATCCCGTGGGTATATTGTTTACTCTTATCGTGTATTTTCAATGCCTGACGTATAGTAAAAAGTCAACACCCAAAGCATAGAACTGGTTGGCATTGTGTAGCCATGAAACCGAACGAACGCCTAAGACAAGCCCGCTTCAATGCAGGATTCAAAACAGCTACAGCTGCCGCCAAGTCTCTTGGCGTCAACAACAGCACCTATGCGAGCCATGAAAATGGATCTCGTGCCTTCCATCATAAGGAAGCTGCACACTATGCCCGAAGATTCAGGGCAACTCCGCAATTCTTATTGTACGGTGAAGGTACAGATAGCGCAGATCAAGGCAGCCGAGCGGGAGAAGACGCTCATAGCTTACTCGGAAAAATGGCAAACAAGTCCAACCGGCCAGAAGCAGATAAGCTTGACTTGGAACTATTCATAAAGTCTGTTGAAGAGGGGATAAGGCTTGAAGAGCAAATTCTTGACGGTAAGGGTAGTATAAGAGATTTGTCAATTATAGTTGAAAATATCTACAACGCAGCAAAGAATAAAAAGAAGAACAAGTGAAAATTTTTGACTGACAACTACTGCTTTATAGTTCTGCTATGCGCTCATACCATTAGTACCCGAAGAGAGGCTAACATGGATATCAAAAGCGCACTATCACTTGTACCACACTTCCAACGCCTCACTCCTCAGAAAGAGCTTAATGACATTCTCAGCACAGCCGAAGAGCTAGATATTCTAACCAGCCTAAAGATGATTAGTCTTAACCTTTTCGATTGTACGGACATTAGATCCCTTAGCGAAACGCAACAACAGACACTGATCAACGAGTTCCGCCCGGTAATTATCTTGGCTTACAAACAGCAGATACTGGAGCATGAAGTTGCGTGAATACACAGAGAGACGACCAGCAACACCGTTCAATCTTGAGCAGTTTAGCACAACAGGTGCACAAGTTTTGCACATATGGGAAAAATCAAATTGACATTTATCACATTGCTTCATCGAGTTTGCACGCAAACTACTATTAATGGCCCCTCCCGCTGGCCCATCAGACAGCCCTGAAATCCTCAGGATTGGCAACGACAGCTTTGCAAGGCATGCCTTTGGTGAAGATTGGGCACTACAACCTACTAAAGCGCGGAGTGCCATGCCGCACACCTACAGGCAACTAGTAGCAAGTAGCTATTGGAAAGCCTTCCAATCCAACAAACCAGTTTTTGATCTTATTGGCGCGAACCTCAGATACCAGAATGACTACTGGGAATATTGCAGGCTAATCCTACCCGTTCAATCACAGGCTGGAATAAGCCAATTAGTCGTATTTACGAAGGAAATTCTTAACTAGCATCGCTCCGCTATATCAGCTATCAGCTGACTTAACGCATATGAGGGATTTGCACAAAAGGCTAAGCCCTCTGGGAAATCCTTTGTAGGGGATTGGAAACGAATGCCGTCACACTGACCTATTAGCCAGCCCAAGCGTGCAGCATTTCCATTTAAGAAGTCATCCGGCCGCATCCAGCAGTAAAGCCAATCAAGACGCCAAAGATCAAACGCCAAAATCTGAGCCAATACCATCAACTTACGTGCATTACCGACTTTGCGCATATCCTGCCTTATCCATAGATCGCCAAGATACCCTACTCGCCCTGTAATTCGTTTCGTAATCTCAGGCTGCGAAGTCGTCGCCCGTACGGGCAAACCTTCTACATCCACATACCGCAAACACCAATAAGTAGCCAAGAATTCGCTAAGATAAAGGCCTTGCAGCGGCTCCAACCGCACTCCAACAAAGCCACAAAGGTGTTGATCCCCTTTTTTCCTCAACCCAACCCAAGCTACACATCCACTCCCCTGCCCATTTAATTCGTGCGTAAAGTGTGCTGTTAGCCCAGCTTTACTCTCTGGCAAAAGCTTAAGTGCTGCAGAAAACGTCTCTCCTTGAACCACCTCAACTCTCGCATCCTGAAACTCAGCAATTCACCTGGCAGCAGCCTGATAAACCTCCATTTTAGTGACCATCTTTGGAATCTCCTAAAACCTAATAAAAAAGCGATAAACGGATATCCACACAAAACTTAACGAAATTGATCACCTAATCAAAGAAGAAGCACTATATTATTGCCGGTAAAACTAACAATTTATCTACACAACGTCTAAATTCTATGCAGTATGTGTTGACTTTGGGATATACTCTGTGCATATTTTCGATACTTATTAATTGTGAGTTGAATACAATGAATGACTTTGATGCAATTAACGTCCTTCGTGTTTATCGAAATGAGAAAACCATTTTCCCCGCAGGCACAATCATCCGCTTTCGGGGGGAAACCCCTGAGGACCTTGGACACAACATTGGCATCGTTGACCGTGAAACAGCTTTAGCGGCTGCACTTGTTGATTACATAGACAAGGCTGGGTTTCCCCAGCAAGCAGTCGTCGCAATTTCAAATTTAGAAAAGGCAGAGGTTGAGTGAGATGACTTCTCAGAAAGATGACAAGCTGGCGCAGGCGACACGAAAAGACCTTCAACCCGGAATTGATAGCCTTGCGGATCAAATCCAGCACGCCCCAGTATCCGACAAAGACAAAGCCATATTAGCTGTCAGTGCGGGCATCGCCATAGTCAAGAACGTGACTGAAAAGGTCATGGTGAACACTTTCAAGAGTTCCGCCAACGAGGAAGAAGAAGAGACCTTTTCCTAACCTCATCTTTTTCAATCTTTACCCCGCATTTCGGAGACTAATAATGCCTAGCGCACAAGTCATCCAGTTTCCCTCATCTCAAAAACCCCCTTCCCTCCAAGTTGTAAAAAGCGCAGCGGAAATCGGTGAAGAGGCTCTCGTTATCACCTCTCAAACGCAAACAGACGTCTGCTTTGCCCGCGATGACTTACGTGAAATGATCAAGCTCTACCCGGACAACCATGCTGCCATAGCAAACCGCATCTACGCCCTGCGCGAAAATTTCGATGATGCCCAAACAGCACTCACAAAGCTACTTCAACAAATGGGCCGCACCTGAACCACAGTGCGTATGCGTTTGCGTTCTTACCAACACCTAGCCAAGGAACCCTATCATGGCAGATGCAGGCGGCGTTGCAGCCGATCAACTCAAAGCCTTTATCGAGCGCATTGAGCGCTTGGAAGAAGAGAAGAAGATCCTCACAGACGACATCAAAGTTGTTTACGCGGAAGCCAAAGGCAACGGCTTTGACGTGAAAGCCATGCGCAAAATTGTTTCCCTACGCAAACTCAAACCACATGACAGAGAAGAAGCAGAAGCCATCCTAGATCTCTACCTCCACGCCCTCGGCATGGCCGGACCCAGCAGCTAAGCCTCCTCCTCCCTCAGTAACCATGCAAGAGAAACAGACTCATGAATAGCATTGATATTGACGTATTTAGTGATCGCTGCAACGTGCCTCTGTTCCTCCTGAGCGAAGCCGGGAAACTCGCCGTATTGGCATTCTTCGCCGCCGTACTGATGTATCTAGTACCTGCCTTTGATCAAACGATGATCGATACTAAACAAAGCATCCCCTCTGATTTCATCAGCACCCAGCTCTCATCTTTTGACGTCCAAAGCGACCGCTGAAAGGTTCACGCACTCATGAAACGCAAAGCCCAGTTCCTAACCGAGCACGAAATGTGTTCGCGGTTCCTTGAGAACCTACCGGAAGGCTGGACCGCTTACCCTGAGTGGCAGAACTGGGATATCGTTCTGGTTCGTGACAGCGACGGGTTTCAGATCGGCATCGAAGCAAAGTTGCGCTTGAATGCAAAGGTCGTGACACAAGCTGCAGAGCGTTCATATCAGGTTGACAAACCGGGACCAGATTGCCGCGCCGTCTTGATCCCAGAAGGCTATACAAATGACTTTGCCGTTGTATGCAGCCTACTAAACCTTCAAATCATCACCATGCGCGACAAGCTGGAAAACCCGCGTTACGACCGCGATTGGTTTTTGCCCGAACTGCCAGATCCAGACCGATTCAGCTACAACTATTTCCCTGAATTTTATCCGGTTTCCAGACTGCCCTTACCTGAAGTGGTGCCGACTGTAGAGGCTGGAAAGCCCTGCCCTGTTCGCCTCACAGATTGGAAGCTCAAAGCTATGAAGCTCTCCATTCTGCTTGAAAAATACGGCTTCGTAACGCGCAGGACCTTTAAGGCCCTCAGTCTCAGCCCAACCCTGTTTCTCTACGAAAACAACCACTGGATGAAACGAGGCAGCACCAGAGGCCAATGGCAGAAAGCTTGCGACTTTCCCGATCTACGCATGGGCTTTGAAGTGAATTATCAGGAGCTGGAGCAGCTCTTTCCCGATTGGTCCAAACAGGTGAGCCACTGAGATGCAGACAGAACTCTTTTCATTCTCCACCGGACACCCTCCTCAGGAACTCATCATTGACGCCTTTGCAGGTGGTGGAGGGGCTTCTACAGGAATTGAAATGGCCCTCGGCAGATCCCCCGATATTGCAATCAACCATTGTGTAAAGGCCCTCGCAATGCACGCACAAAACCACCCGGATACCATCCATTTACCAGAGAGCGTGTGGGAAGTTGATCTAATGGCCTACACTAACGGACGCCCTGTAGGTCTGCTGTGGGCTTCTCCAGACTGCCGGCACTTTTCTCGCGCTAGAGGGAGCAAACCTACTTCAAAATCAGTGCGTATGCTCGCTTGGTCTGTAGTCAATTTCAGCCAGAAGTTAGGCCCTAAACGCCCACGTATCATCATTCTGGAGAACGTCCCTGAATTTCAAGGATGGGAAGATTTTGATGCATGGCAAGCTGCCCTCAATAAATTGGGCTACAAACTCGAATTTCGTATTTTGAGAGCCTGCGACTATGGCGCCCCAACCATCCGCAAACGGCTGTTTATGATAGCTCGCCGCGATCGCAAGATTATCCGCTGGCCTGCGCCTACCCACGGAGACCCCGGCAGTGAAGAAGTCAAAACAGGCAAACTATTGCCGTGGAAGACCGCTGCAGACTGCATTGATTGGTCTATTCCCTGCCCATCCATTTTTGACCGTAAGAAGCCGTTAGCAGAAAACACCCTGAAACGGATTGCCGCCGGGATCAAAAAGTTCGTGATCAAGGCGCCTAAGCCTTTCATTCTCAACATGAGCCACCGAGGGAGCCTGGAACCCTTAGCTAAGCCGTTCAGAACAATAAAGACTGAGAAAGGTGGATGCAGAGCGCTTGTGATCCCCTACATAGACCGACAGTTCACAAATTCAAAAGGTGCATCAGTTGAGAAGCCTCTCGGAACAGTCATGACCCAAGGAGGCGGCAAGTCTGCACTAGTTGCAACGTTCCTAGCTCAGCATAACTTCCATGCCGCTGGCCAAGCAGCAGACGTGCCCCTGTCAACAAAAGCCTCCAGAGCTACTCAGAAAAATCTAGTCACTTGCCATATAGTAAATCTTTTGGAAAATAGCATTGATGAACCACCCATCAACGTCCCATTACAGGCACTCGGCAGTAGTCGTTTTTGCGAAGTCCGAACTTTCCTTACTTCTTACTATGGATCCAGCATCGGTCAGGCGGCAAACTACCCAATCGGGACAGTTACTACCAAAGATCGACACGGAGTTGTTACTGTTGAGGTTGGTGGTGAGCCTTACATCATAACAGACATTGGCATGCGCATGCTCACTCCGGCAGAACTTTATAGAGCGCAAGGTTTTCCAGAGGATTACCGCATCAGTTTCGGCTACAACGGCAAGCCTTTTCCGAAGACAGAGCAGACCGCAAAATGCGGCAACAGCGTTTGCCCGCCAGTCGCCAAGGCAATTGTTGAAGCCAACCTCCCCGAGTGCATTTCCTATGAGGTCGCTGCATGACCATATTTCCAACTGATCAGACCATTTTAGTACGTACCCGACAGGGTATGAGCTTCAACCGGATCGCCCAGATTTACGGGGTCTCGAAGTGTCATGTCGCTGCAATCTATTCCGCTGCCAAGGGCCTCCCCGCAGCTTTCCCCGCTCCCAAACGGGAGGAAAGGCAGAGAGCAAAGTGCCCCATATTCTTTGAAATGCCGCTGGAAGCACAAGACATTGTGCTTGAGGTCAAGATGAACAACGGAACATCGCTTGATGCGATCTTTCGGGCAAATAACAACAGCCCAACAGCAACGTCATCTCGTAGGCAGCTCTTTTATAATCTGGCAGACAAGCTTGGCTGGTCCGTACCCACGATAGCAACAAACACACAATACTCAGAACAATGTGTGAGAACAGCAATCAAAGAACACTGCAAGGCAAATAATCTCCCTCAGCCAGCATCATATCGAACCAGAACACGAGAGGTAAACCATGCCCTATAATCCGGTGTTCTTGCCGCTGATTTGCTGCGTCAACCTAATGAGGATGTGGCAGATCTGCTTCCTCGGGAGGCAACCAGTTCGCTATGGCAGCTCCTTGCAACAGGAGGACAAACAATGCCTTACATGAAAAACCGCAATACAGAGCTGTTGAAGGAGCATTTTTCCAATCTAGGCATAACACTTACGACTAGATGTGTTTACGCAATTCATATGGCGGGATTCGGTGTTGGTACTCGACTTTCCGACATTGCGAACTGGGTGATGTCGGACGACGGTGCCCGCCGGACCCCAAATCTAGGTCGAGTGTCGCTTTTGCAACTGGAAAGAGAATTTATTAAATCGCTCCCTCAGTCCAGCAGCGTAAAACAACGAAATAGATTATCTGCAAAGTCAGCTCAATGTTGTGACTGTGCCTTTTTTGACGTTTCCTCGACATCAATGGCGGGAGGAATTTGTAGGCAACATGCACCCAGGCCGATATTGGGTGTGCAAGGTATCCAACACCACACAGGAGATTATTGCTGTCCGACTTGGCCGCAGGTAATGCCATTCGAGTTTTGCGGTGATTTCGAGATGTCGCTTGGCGTGAACTTACTTCCTGAGACATAAGAGGGGCCATGATGAGACTGGAAACAGAAGTCAATCCTATTCACATCGGCATTATGTTGACAAGGAACCCAGAAGCCCTAGCAGAAGCCCTAACAGCCATTGCAGTTAACGCCAGCAGCGACCTAGCGAAAAAGGTAAAAGAGCACGTACCGGACGCCCTGCGTGACCGCACAGCAGATATGCTTGAAAAGCTCATGGTCGAAATATCCCCCTAAACCCGGAGAGGGAAAAATCATGCAGGAAACACTATTTGACTTCCCTCCTAAGTCGAGAAAATCGCAAGTTTTTAAGGCTCATGTAATTGACGCTGGGAATGCACCAGATGGGTCGCCGATTGCTCACTTTGAGTGCAGCAGATGCGATTGGGACTTTGGTTGGGTCGATTGTCCGAACGTCACTTTCGGCAAGCGCGGTATCCCTTGCCCGATATGCAATCAGCAGCAATGACCTGCAGTTTTATCGAGGTCAATTTATTTTTGTATACTCACCTTAGGAGCAAGTATAATGGAAGAGGTAGCCCGCAAATCCAATACCGTAGCACCAAGGGGCCTTAGTAAACCTCAGGCGGCCAGTTACATTGGTGTCAGTGTTGGGCTGTTTGACTTGCTGGTTAGCGAGCATAAAATGCCAAAGGCAAAACAAATTGCTTCTCGCAAAGTGTGGGACGTATTTGAAATAGATCAGGCATTTGAGATCCTCCCGCATGATGGAGCGGAAATCTCTCACGATCAAGAACCTCTTTCTGACTTCGTTTAACAGGTGAAGCTATGCCAAAGCCCAAGCAAGAGCATTTAAAATATCTCTACCGGGATGTTACAAGGCACGGACAAGAACGATGGTACTACCGCAAGTCTGGAAAAGCCAAAATAAGGCTTAATGCACCTTATGGAACAGAAGAGTTCTATAAAGAACTTGCCCTTGCCAGATTTGACCTGAGTAACACTGGCACCACTGAACCCAAGCGTACTAAGAAAAAGCTGCCGCTTGATGGTACATTTAAATGGCTCGCAGATCAGTACCTAACAAGAGCAATGAAAAACTTGGCCCCCGCGACCCAAATACAAAAGCGCCGCGTATTACACGCTGTCTGTGAAGAAACCTGTTTGAGCCAGTCAGGCCAGAGACTGGGTGACATGTCTTTCAAGGGTCTACAGAAGCAGCACATCGCAATTCTTAGAGATCAAAAGGGAGAAACGCCCGAGGCAGCAAACCATCGCCTACGTTCGATTTCAACAATGTTTAACTGGGCAGTTGAGGTAGGTCTTGCTGGAAATAACCCAGCAGAGCACGTCAAGAAGATCAAGAATTACTCCGAAGGGCACCACGCGCTAACTCAGCAAGAAATTGCGCAATTCCTTGAACGCCATCCCAAAGGCACAAAAGCTCACCTTGCAATGCAGATCTTCCGATACACTGGCTTAAGGATTTCAGATACTGCCCGACTTGGAAGACAGCACCTTTATACAATAAACACTGAAGATGGCCCCCAGCTTCGTTTTAAGATCGCACCGCAAAAATCAAGTAAGCTTCAGAGAATGCCGGTAGCAATTGACCTTCCAGTACTCCCGCCACTTGCTGAGGCTCTTGAGGGAATTGATCATAGCCACCTCACCTTTTTAATTACTGAGTGGAATAGACCATATTCAGTAAAGGGGCTTGGTAATCGTATGAGAAACTGGTTTGACATGGCTGGTCTCCCGCATTGTTCAGCACATGGGATCAGAAAAGCAGGCGCCGTCTTAGCAGCTGAAAATGGAGCTACTTCAAATCAGTTACTGTCAATGTTTGGCTGGACAAAGCTAGAACAAGCAGAGCTGTACACTCGTATGGCTCAAAGAAAGGTCCTTGGAGATAAGGGGGTACACTTCCTTTCTGGAGAGAAAAAGAAAAGTGGGTCAACTTGACAATGTAACCTCTTGATACCTTATGGGGGCAAAATTGACCCACTCAAAAGGTAACCCTCTGTTTTTAATGAAAATTAACAGTCCGGCAGAGGCCTCCACTTCACTTTTTACCCATTGAAATCGTTGTTCTTTCTATGGTTTTTCCCTCACCTTTGGCGTGTTGTGCAAAAAGTGAGGGAATATGGAACGTTATTATTACTATTTAGGCCCCTCAATTTGAACCTCCCAATCAAGTGAATTCTCTTTTTTTTCTGATCCTGCGTAATTTATGCCGAAGAATTATCTGGCCTTCTTGACGCGACTATACTGATAAACAAAGTTTGCAATGTCAGTGACTGGCGGCTGGCAAACCAAGCGGTCTATCAATGCAAGTATCTGTGTTTTTAAATGTTTGGTTTTGAGGGGAGGCATAGGTTCTCCCGGCACTTCATTTCAATGGGGTGTAAGGCGGTGAAGCTTCCTACGGTTGAAGTGGTTTAATGCGCAGTTGATGCAACCGATATTGTAGATCAGCTGCCGCTCTCTCCGAACAACAATCACAAATATAATTACACGGTATCAACGTAAGCGCTGTTTCAATGACACCTCGACTTTACGAATTGTCAAAATTCCAAGACAGAAGGTCATTAATCTTGTTTTGTTGTGACCTTAGGCAATCTTAGGGAGAGTATCAGCCAGATAGGCATGCGGGTTGATACCGTTGAGTTTGCACCTCTCGATGAGCGATGCGAGTATGGCCCAGTTCTGAGCACCAGCAACGTGGACTGCAAAGAGTGAATTTTCCCGATTTAATGCAGTTTGCCATTAATCTGGATCACTCAAACTGTTTTCTCTTTTTGTTTATACGCGTATTCCTATTCGAAAATCGCGCCAATCTTTCGGGAATACGCCTTAAAGCACTTGTTGTGAACGGCTTCCTTGAGTTGCCGGGTCATCATCTGGACATCATCCTTGTTCAGCACAAGTTCCTGAGCCAATTCGCTCAAAGTCTTCTCGCCACGGATAGCAGCTAGCGCAACTTTCGCCTTAAAAGCAGGGCTATTATTACGCGAGGTCGTCTACTCATAGGAATCTCTTGTTCTTGATATAATGCCTAGTTCAATAGCTAAATTCACCTAGCACAACTGTAAAAATACATAAACTAACTCTCCATAAGTATATCTCTCAATATTAGATTATAATTTCCCAGAAATGTGAATTAATACTACATTAATGTTTCCATTGGTGCATGCTTAGTTACGAATGACAATTCTACTTAATATTTGTGAAAAATTACAAGTCATTATCCAGCAATATAGCATCAGTGGTTTAGTTAAGTACTTGAGTGATACATGTTGGAGCAGTAATGGCACAAATTGTGTATAATGCATGGCATGCTTGGTTTAAAGGGTGCGGTAAGAACGTCGCAACTCTTGATCTACTATCCGATTTTTCAGTAATATTTTTGGGGCTTTGGCTGGTTCCAACCATAGCAGATGTTGTCGCTTTGGTTGGAACAGACTACACAACTCTACATTCTAGTCTATGCGCACCAGATGCGCTGCCCAAAAAGATCTCGCTGGACAGTGAGTTTCGCCAATTTTTGCCATCAACTGCTATTTATAAGGACGTTCCGATTGAGATATCGGACAGTCCTCTGGATATCCAGATAATTGGTGCACCTGCCACCACGGGGTTATCTTCTTTTGCCGCTAACATTACCTTAGCGCGAAGCGTAACCGGGTTTAGTGTGGATGACATTACTGACACCAATGGCACGGTCCCTTCCTTAACCGGGCGCCGTGTTTCTTATCGCGCACCGATTTCTCCGAATGGCTTAGGAGATGTGGCACTCAGCATACCGCCTAATGGGGCGAGCGGCACGGATGCCATACATGCTGCTAAAGACGAAGATATTGCTACCCATGACAATGCAGAGACTGGACCTGACTATTTTTATACCCAAGGTACCAGACAAGGTATAGCAACGACCGCGACCGAATTCGGATATGCGCTGGATCGAGTGCCACTTTATGGCTCTACCACTTCAGGGTTCATAGGGCAGACATCTGTCACGTATTTTACTGCTCCCGCACCACAAAACAGCACAGATCCGTTCATTGAGACCCTCACTTTTGCGGAGGCTGCTAAATGAAGGCTCTTTTCAAACAATATATAATTAAATGCTTTTTGCTAGTTTCCCTTGTTTTGTTGGCGGCTTCCGCTCCCGCTTCCGCTCAGGAGGTAGAGTTTATTAGAAATGGTGATTTTTCCAATGGCTCCACAGACTGGGATTTAGTGAATGTTACAGGTTCTCAACCTCCTACAGTCAGCAACGGGATAGTCTCATTTAATTCTGGCGGTGAATCCGTTTTTGGTGATTACATAGAACAAACGTTCCTGCAGACTATTGTTTCCGGTAGTATTGTAAGTATTTCTCTGCTGCTTACTGAAACTGGAAGTCCCAGTGGCCCGGAACAATATTTTACGGTCGAACTTCGTTCACCAACTGACACGGCAGTTGATACTCGAGATTTTACAGTTACATCTCCCACATCTGTAGCACAAAGTTATGAAGTTACATTAACAGATGACATTAATATAATTCGCATCATTAATACAGGCGCATCGGATCTCGCCCCAAATAATGACGGACAGGTTGATGACGTTTCCGTTACTGTTGATGCGCCCACCGTAACGTTGTCGGGTATCCCGGCCGCAGTAAACACCGATCCATTCACCGTGATCGTCACCTTTTCTGAAGATGTGACCGGCTTTGACGATCTGGCCACGGATCTGACCGTCGCCAATGGCGACCTCACCAGTATTTCCGGTGGTCCGGCCGCCTATACGGCGGAAATCACCCCGGACGGTGGCGGCGATGTGTCTCTTACTGTACCCGCAGATGCGGCCTTGGACGGATCTGGCCTTGGCAATACGGCCTCTGCCACCAGTACTGTACCGTTTGATGATGTTGCGCCCACCGTCACGTTGTCGGGTGTTCCGGCCAATGTGAACAGCACCAATCCATTCACCGTGACCGTCACCTTCTCAAAAAACGTGACCGGCTTTGACGATCTGGTCACGGATCTGACCGTCACCAATGGCGACCTCACAGGAATTTCCGATGGTCCGGCCGCCTATACGGCGGAAATCACCCCCGATGGCAGCGGCGATCTGACTCTTACCGTGCCCGCAGATGCGGGACAGGACGTGGCTGGCAATGGCAATACGGCCTCTGCCACCAAAACTGTGCTGTTTGATGATGGGTCCGCAACCTCAGTCTCTGTCACCTCTGGAGATGGTCAAGACACAGAGTTCTCAACCGACTTTACAAATCCACTTGTTGTCACCGTCCTTTCCAGTAGCGGTAATCCGGTTGCAGGTGTGATTGTCACCTTCACGGCGCCCTCATCCGGGGCAAGTCTGAGCACTACCCCTCTAATGGCAACCACCAACGCCTCTGGTGTGGCCAGTTTAGACGTCACAGCAAACAGCACAGTCGGCGGTTACACAGTCAATGCCAGTGTTGTCGGTGTTGCAACAACAGCTGATTTCACTCTTACAAATAACGCCGGGGCCGCAGCCTCAATCTCGGTCACCTCTGGGAATGCTCAAAACACAGTGATCTCAACCGCCTTTGCAAATCCACTTGTTGTGGAAGTCCGAGACATCTCCAACAATCTGGTTCCAGATGTGGTTGTCACCTTCACGGCGCCCTCAACCGGGGCAAGTCTGAGCACTACCCCTCAAATGGTAAACACAGACGCCTCTGGTGTGGCCAGTTTGAGCGTCACAGCAAACAGCACAGCTGGCCAGCCTTACACAGTCAATGCCAGTGTTGGCGGTGTTACTGCAACAGCTGATTTCTCTCTGACAAATGCCGGGGCCGCAGCCTCAATCTCGGTCACCTCTGGGGATGCTCAAAACACAGCGATCTCAACCGCCTTCTCAGATCCACTTGTTGTGGAAGTCCGAGACATCTTCAACAATCTGGTTCCAGATGTGAATGTCACCTTCACGGCGCCCTCAACCGGGGCAAGTCTGAACCCTGCCACTCAAACGGTAACCACAAACGCCTCTGGTGAGACCAGTTTGAGCGTCACAGCAAACAGCACAGCCGGCGGGCCTTACATAGTCAATGCCAGTGTTGACGGTGGTGGGCCATCAGTAGTTTTTTTACTTACAAATAACGCCGGGGCCGCAGCCTCAATCTCGGTTACCTCTGGGGATGCTCAAAACACAGTGATCTCAACCGACTTCTCAGATCCACTTGTTGTCACCGTCCTGGACAGCGGCAACAATCCGGTTCCTGGTGTGGATGTCATCTTCACCGCGCCCTCAACCGGGGCAAGTCTGAACCCTGCCGTTCAAACAGTATCCACCGACGCTGCCGGTCAGACCAGTTTGATCGTCACAGCAAACAGCGAAGCCGGCGGTTACACAGTGGAAGCCAGTGTTGGCGTTGTTACTGCAACAGCTGATTTCTCTCTGACAAATGCCGGGGCCGCAGCCTCAATCTCGGTCATCTCTGGGGATGCTCAAGCCACAGAGATCTCAACCGACTTCTCAGGTCCACTAGTTGTGAGAGTGGTAGACATCCTCAACAATCCGGTTCCAAGTGTGGATGTCACCTTCACGGCGCCCTCAACCGGGGCAAGTCTGAACCCTGCCACTCAAACGGTAACCACAAACGCCTCTGGTGAGACCAGTTTAAGCGTCACAGCAAACAGCACAGCCGGCGGGCCTTACATAGTCAATGCCAGTGTTGACGGTGGTGGGCCATCAGTAGTTTTTTTACTTACAAATAACGTCGGGGCCGTAGACACAGTCACTTACATCTCTGGGTCTCCTCAAGACGCAGTGATCTCAACCGCCTTCTCAGATCCACTTGTTGTGGAAGTCAAGGACAGCGGCGGCAATGTGTTAGAGGGTGTGGAAGTCACCTTCACGGCGCCCTCATCCGGGGCAAGTCTGGACGTCTCTGCCACTGACACAGCAGAGACTGACGCTAACGGTGTGGCCAGTTTTGACGCCATAGCAAACAGCACAGCTGGCGGGCCTTACACAGTCACTGCCAGTGTTGGCGCTGTTACTGCAACAGGAACTTTCTCTCTGACAAATAACGTCGGGGCCGTAGACACAGTCACTTACATCTCTGGGTCTCCTCAAGACGCAGTGATCTCAACCGCCTTCTCAGATCAACTTGTTGTGGAAGTCAAGGACAGCGGCGGCAATGTGTTAGAGGGTGTGGAAGTCACCTTCACGGCGCCCTCATCCGGGGCAAGTCTGGACGTCTCTGCCACTGACACAGCAGAGACTGACGCTAACGGTGTGGCCAGTTTTGACGCCATAGCAAACAGCACAGCTGGCGGGCCTTACACAGTCACTGCCAGTGTTGGCGCTGTTACTGCAACAGGAACTTTCTCTCTGACAAATAACGTCGGGGCCGTAGACACAGTCACTTACATCTCTGGGTCTCCTCAAGACGCAGTGATCTCAACCGCCTTCTCAGATCAACTTGTTGTGGAAGTCAAGGACAGCGGCGGCAATGTGTTAGAGGGTGTGGAAGTCACCTTCACGGCGCCCTCATCCGGGGCAAGTCTGGACGTCTCTGCCACTGACACAGCAGAGACTGACGCTAACGGTGTGGCCAGTTTTGACGCCATAGCAAACAGCACAGCTGGCGGGCCTTACACAGTCACTGCCAGTGTTGGCGCTGTTACTGCAACAGGAACTTTCTCTCTGACAAATAACGTCGGGGCCGTAGACACAGTCACTTACATCTCTGGGTCTCCTCAAGACGCAGTGATCTCAACCGCCTTCTCAGATCCACTTGTTGTGGAAGTCAAGGACAGCGGCGGCAATGTGTTAGAGGGTGTGGAAGTCACCTTCACGGCGCCCTCATCCGGGGCAAGTCTGGACGTCTCTGCCACTGACACAGCAGAGACTGACGCTAACGGTGTGGCCAGTTTTGACGCCATAGCAAACAGCACAGCTGGCGGGCCTTACACAGTCACTGCCAGTGTTGGCGCTGTTACTGCAACAGGAACTTTCTCTCTGACAAATAACGTCGGGGCCGTAGACACAGTCACTTACATCTCTGGGTCTCCTCAAGACGCAGTGATCTCAACCGCCTTCTCAGATCAACTTGTTGTGGAAGTCAAGGACAGCGGCGGCAATGTGTTAGAGGGTGTGGAAGTCACCTTCACGGCGCCCTCATCCGGGGCAAGTCTGGACGTCTCTGCCACTGACACAGCAGAGACTGACGCTAACGGTGTGGCCAGTTTTGACGCCATAGCAAACAGCACAGCTGGCGGGCCTTACACAGTCACTGCCAGTGTTGGCGCTGTTACTGCAACAGGAACTTTCTCTCTGACAAATAACGTCGGGGCCGTAGACACAGTCACTTACATCTCTGGGTCTCCTCAAGACGCAGTGATCTCAACCGCCTTCTCAGATCCACTTGTTGTGGAAGTCAAGGACAGCGGCGGCAATGTGTTAGAGGGTGTGGAAGTCACCTTCACGGCGCCCTCATCCGGGGCAAGTCTGGACGTCTCTGCCACTGACACAGCAGAGACTGACGCTAACGGTGTGGCCAGTTTTGACGCCATAGCAAACAGCACAGCTGGCGGGCCTTACACAGTCACTGCCAGTGTTGGCGCTGTTACTGCAACAGGAACTTTCTCTCTGACAAATAACGTCGGGGCCGTAGACACAGTCACTTACATCTCTGGGTCTCCTCAAGACGCAGTGATCTCAACCGCCTTCTCAGATCCACTTGTTGTGGAAGTCAAGGACAGCGGCGGCAATGTGTTAGAGGGTGTGGAAGTCACCTTCACGGCGCCCTCATCCGGGGCAAGTCTGGACGTCTCTGCCACTGACACAGCAGAGACTGACGCTAACGGTGTGGCCAGTTTTGACGCCATAGCAAACAGCACAGCTGGCGGGCCTTACACAGTCACTGCCAGTGTTGGCGCTGTTACTGCAACAGGAACTTTCTCTCTGACAAATAACGTCGGGGCCGTAGACACAGTCACTTACATCTCTGGGTCTCCTCAAGACGCAGTGATCTCAACCGCCTTCTCAGATCCACTTGTTGTGGAAGTCAAGGACAGCGGCGGCAATGTGTTAGAGGGTGTGGAAGTCACCTTCACGGCGCCCTCATCCGGGGCAAGTCTGGACGTCTCTGCCACTGACACAGCAGAGACTGACGCTAACGGTGTGGCCAGTTTTGACGCCATAGCAAACAGCACAGCTGGCGGGCCTTACACAGTCACTGCCAGTGTTGGCGCTGTTACTGCAACAGGAACTTTCTCTCTGACAAATAACGTCGGGGCCGTAGACACAGTCACTTACATCTCTGGGTCTCCTCAAGACGCAGTGATCTCAACCGCCTTCTCAGATCCACTTGTTGTGGAAGTCAAGGACAGCGGCGGCAATGTGTTAGAGGGTGTGGAAGTCACCTTCACGGCGCCCTCATCCGGGGCAAGTCTGGACGTCTCTGCCACTGACACAGCAGAGACTGACGCTAACGGTGTGGCCAGTTTTGACGCCATAGCAAACAGCACAGCTGGCGGGCCTTACACAGTCACTGCCAGTGTTGGCGCTGTTACTGCAACAGGAACTTTCTCTCTGACAAATAACGTCGGGGCCGTAGACACAGTCACTTACATCTCTGGGTCTCCTCAAGACGCAGTGATCTCAACCGCCTTCTCAGATCAACTTGTTGTGGAAGTCAAGGACAGCGGCGGCAATGTGTTAGAGGGTGTGGAAGTCACCTTCACGGCGCCCTCATCCGGGGCAAGTCTGGACGTCTCTGCCACTGACACAGCAGAGACTGACGCTAACGGTGTGGCCAGTTTTGACGCCATAGCAAACAGCACAGCTGGCGGGCCTTACACAGTCACTGCCAGTGTTGGCGCTGTTACTGCAACAGGAACTTTCTCTCTGACAAATAACGTCGGGGCCGTAGACACAGTCACTTACATCTCTGGGTCTCCTCAAGACGCAGTGATCTCAACCGCCTTCTCAGATCCACTTGTTGTGGAAGTCAAGGACAGCGGCGGCAATGTGTTAGAGGGTGTGGAAGTCACCTTCACGGCGCCCTCATCCGGGGCAAGTCTGGACGTCTCTGCCACTGACACAGCAGAGACTGACGCTAACGGTGTGGCCAGTTTTGACGCCATAGCAAACAGCACAGCTGGCGGGCCTTACACAGTCACTGCCAGTGTTGGCGCTGTTACTGCAACAGGAACTTTCTCTCTGACAAATAACGTCGGGGCCGTAGACACAGTCACTTACATCTCTGGGTCTCCTCAAGACGCAGTGATCTCAACCGCCTTCTCAGATCAACTTGTTGTGGAAGTCAAGGACAGCGGCGGCAATGTGTTAGAGGGTGTGGAAGTCACCTTCACGGCGCCCTCATCCGGGGCAAGTCTGGACGTCTCTGCCACTGACACAGCAGAGACTGACGCTAACGGTGTGGCCAGTTTTGACGCCATAGCAAACAGCACAGCTGGCGGGCCTTACACAGTCACTGCCAGTGTTGGCGCTGTTACTGCAACAGGAACTTTCTCTCTGACAAATAACGTCGGGGCCGTAGACACAGTCACTTACATCTCTGGGTCTCCTCAAGACGCAGTGATCTCAACCGCCTTCTCAGATCAACTTGTTGTGGAAGTCAAGGACAGCGGCGGCAATGTGTTAGAGGGTGTGGAAGTCACCTTCACGGCGCCCTCATCCGGGGCAAGTCTGGACGTCTCTGCCACTGACACAGCAGAGACTGACGCTAACGGTGTGGCCAGTTTTGACGCCATAGCAAACAGCACAGCTGGCGGGCCTTACACAGTCACTGCCAGTGTTGGCGCTGTTACTGCAACAGGAACTTTCTCTCTGACAAATAACGTCGGGGCCGTAGACACAGTCACTTACATCTCTGGGTCTCCTCAAGACGCAGTGATCTCAACCGCCTTCTCAGATCAACTTGTTGTGGAAGTCAAGGACAGCGGCGGCAATGTGTTAGAGGGTGTGGAAGTCACCTTCACGGCGCCCTCATCCGGGGCAAGTCTGGACGTCTCTGCCACTGACACAGCAGAGACTGACGCTAACGGTGTGGCCAGTTTTGACGCCATAGCAAACAGCACAGCTGGCGGGCCTTACACAGTCACTGCCAGTGTTGGCGCTGTTACTGCAACAGGAACTTTCTCTCTGACAAATAACGTCGGGGCCGTAGACACAGTCACTTACATCTCTGGGTCTCCTCAAGACGCAGTGATCTCAACCGCCTTCTCAGATCAACTTGTTGTGGAAGTCAAGGACAGCGGCGGCAATGTGTTAGAGGGTGTGGAAGTCACCTTCACGGCGCCCTCATCCGGGGCAAGTCTGGACGTCTCTGCCACTGACACAGCAGAGACTGACGCTAACGGTGTGGCCAGTTTTGACGCCATAGCAAACAGCACAGCTGGCGGGCCTTACACAGTCACTGCCAGTGTTGGCGCTGTTACTGCAACAGGAACTTTCTCTCTGACAAATAACGTCGGGGCCGTAGACACAGTCACTTACATCTCTGGGTCTCCTCAAGACGCAGTGATCTCAACCGCCTTCTCAGATCCACTTGTTGTGGAAGTCAAGGACAGCGGCGGCAATGTGTTAGAGGGTGTGGAAGTCACCTTCACGGCGCCCTCATCCGGGGCAAGTCTGGACGTCTCTGCCACTGACACAGCAGAGACTGACGCTAACGGTGTGGCCAGTTTTGACGCCATAGCAAACAGCACAGCTGGCGGGCCTTACACAGTCACTGCCAGTGTTGGCGCTGTTACTGCAACAGGAACTTTCTCTCTGACAAATAACGTCGGGGCCGTAGACACAGTCACTTACATCTCTGGGTCTCCTCAAGACGCAGTGATCTCAACCGCCTTCTCAGATCCACTTGTTGTGGAAGTCAAGGACAGCGGCGGCAATGTGTTAGAGGGTGTGGAAGTCACCTTCACGGCGCCCTCATCCGGGGCAAGTCTGGACGTCTCTGCCACTGACACAGCAGAGACTGACGCTAACGGTGTGGCCAGTTTTGACGCCATAGCAAACAGCACAGCTGGCGGGCCTTACACAGTCACTGCCAGTGTTGGCGCTGTTACTGCAACAGGAACTTTCTCTCTGACAAATAACGTCGGGGCCGTAGACACAGTCACTTACATCTCTGGGTCTCCTCAAGACGCAGTGATCTCAACCGCCTTCTCAGATCCACTTGTTGTGGAAGTCAAGGACAGCGGCGGCAATGTGTTAGAGGGTGTGGAAGTCACCTTCACGGCGCCCTCATCCGGGGCAAGTCTGGACGTCTCTGCCACTGACACAGCAGAGACTGACGCTAACGGTGTGGCCAGTTTTGACGCCATAGCAAACAGCACAGCTGGCGGGCCTTACACAGTCACTGCCAGTGTTGGCGCTGTTACTGCAACAGGAACTTTCTCTCTGACAAATAACGTCGGGGCCGTAGACACAGTCACTTACATCTCTGGGTCTCCTCAAGACGCAGTGATCTCAACCGCCTTCTCAGATCCACTTGTTGTGGAAGTCAAGGACAGCGGCGGCAATGTGTTAGAGGGTGTGGAAGTCACCTTCACGGCGCCCTCATCCGGGGCAAGTCTGGACGTCTCTGCCACTGACACAGCAGAGACTGACGCTAACGGTGTGGCCAGTTTTGACGCCATAGCAAACAGCACAGCTGGCGGGCCTTACACAGTCACTGCCAGTGTTGGCGCTGTTACTGCAACAGGAACTTTCTCTCTGACAAATAACGTCGGGGCCGTAGACACAGTCACTTACATCTCTGGGTCTCCTCAAGACGCAGTGATCTCAACCGCCTTCTCAGATCACTTGTTGTGGAAGTCAAGGACAGCGGCGGCAATGTGTTAGAGGGTGTGGAAGTCACCTTCACGGCGCCCTCATCCGGGGCAAGTCTGGACGTCTCTGCCACTGACACAGCAGAGACTGACGCTAACGGTGTGGCCAGTTTTGACGCCATAGCAAACAGCACAGCTGGCGGGCCTTACACAGTCACTGCCAGTGTTGGCGCTGTTACTGCAACAGGAACTTTCTCTCTGACAAATAACGTCGGGGCCGTAGACACAGTCACTTACATCTCTGGGTCTCCTCAAGACGCAGTGATCTCAACCGCCTTCTCAGATCCACTTGTTGTGGAAGTCAAGGACAGCGGCGGCAATGTGTTAGAGGGTGTGGAAGTCACCTTCACGGCGCCCTCATCCGGGGCAAGTCTGGACGTCTCTGCCACTGACACAGCAGAGACTGACGCTAACGGTGTGGCCAGTTTTGACGCCATAGCAAACAGCACAGCTGGCGGGCCTTACACAGTCACTGCCAGTGTTGGCGCTGTTACTGCAACAGGAACTTTCTCTCTGACAAATAACGTCGGGGCCGTAGACACAGTCACTTACATCTCTGGGTCTCCTCAAGACGCAGTGATCTCAACCGCCTTCTCAGATCAACTTGTTGTGGAAGTCAAGGACAGCGGCGGCAATGTGTTAGAGGGTGTGGAAGTCACCTTCACGGCGCCCTCATCCGGGGCAAGTCTGGACGTCTCTGCCACTGACACAGCAGAGACTGACGCTAACGGTGTGGCCAGTTTTGACGCCATAGCAAACAGCACAGCTGGCGGGCCTTACACAGTCACTGCCAGTGTTGGCGCTGTTACTGCAACAGGAACTTTCTCTCTGACAAATAACGTCGGGGCCGTAGACACAGTCACTTACATCTCTGGGTCTCCTCAAGACGCAGTGATCTCAACCGCCTTCTCAGATCAACTTGTTGTGGAAGTCAAGGACAGCGGCGGCAATGTGTTAGAGGGTGTGGAAGTCACCTTCACGGCGCCCTCATCCGGGGCAAGTCTGGACGTCTCTGCCACTGACACAGCAGAGACTGACGCTAACGGTGTGGCCAGTTTTGACGCCATAGCAAACAGCACAGCTGGCGGGCCTTACACAGTCACTGCCAGTGTTGGCGCTGTTACTGCAACAGGAACTTTCTCTCTGACAAATAACGTCGGGGCCGTAGACACAGTCACTTACATCTCTGGGTCTCCTCAAGACGCAGTGATCTCAACCGCCTTCTCAGATCCACTTGTTGTGGAAGTCAAGGACAGCGGCGGCAATGTGTTAGAGGGTGTGGAAGTCACCTTCACGGCGCCCTCATCCGGGGCAAGTCTGGACGTCTCTGCCACTGACACAGCAGAGACTGACGCTAACGGTGTGGCCAGTTTTGACGCCATAGCAAACAGCACAGCTGGCGGGCCTTACACAGTCACTGCCAGTGTTGGCGCTGTTACTGCAACAGGAACTTTCTCTCTGACAAATAACGTCGGGGCCGTAGACACAGTCACTTACATCTCTGGGTCTCCTCAAGACGCAGTGATCTCAACCGCCTTCTCAGATCAACTTGTTGTGGAAGTCAAGGACAGCGGCGGCAATGTGTTAGAGGGTGTGGAAGTCACCTTCACGGCGCCCTCATCCGGGGCAAGTCTGGACGTCTCTGCCACTGACACAGCAGAGACTGACGCTAACGGTGTGGCCAGTTTTGACGCCATAGCAAACAGCACAGCTGGCGGGCCTTACACAGTCACTGCCAGTGTTGGCGCTGTTACTGCAACAGGAACTTTCTCTCTGACAAATAACGTCGGGGCCGTAGACACAGTCACTTACATCTCTGGGTCTCCTCAAGACGCAGTGATCTCAACCGCCTTCTCAGATCAACTTGTTGTGGAAGTCAAGGACAGCGGCGGCAATGTGTTAGAGGTGTGGAAGTCACCTTCACGGCGCCCTCATCCGGGGCAAGTCTGGACGTCTCTGCCACTGACACAGCAGAGACTGACGCTAACGGTGTGGCCAGTTTGACGCCATAGCAAACAGCACAGCTGGCGGGCCTTACACAGTCACTGCCAGTGTTGGCGCTGTTACTGCAACAGGAACTTTCTCTCTGACAAATAACGTCGGGGCCGTAGACACAGTCACTTACATCTCTGGGTCTCCTCAAGACGCAGTGATCTCAACCGCCTTCTCAGATCACTTGTTGTGGAAGTCAAGGACAGCGGCGGCAATGTGTTAGAGGGTGTGGAAGTCACCTTCACGGCGCCCTCATCCGGGGCAAGTCTGGACGTCTCTGCCACTGACACAGCAGAGACTGACGCTAACGGTGTGGCCAGTTTTGACGCCATAGCAAACAGCACAGCTGGCGGGCCTTACACAGTCACTGCCAGTGTTGGCGCTGTTACTGCAACAGGAACTTTCTCTCTGACAAATAACGTCGGGGCCGTAGACACAGTCACTTACATCTCTGGGTCTCCTCAAGACGCAGTGATCTCAACCGCCTTCTCAGATCAACTTGTTGTGGAAGTCAAGGACAGCGGCGGCAATGTGTTAGAGGGTGTGGAAGTCACCTTCACGGCGCCCTCATCCGGGGCAAGTCTGGACGTCTCTGCCACTGACACAGCAGAGACTGACGCTAACGGTGTGGCCAGTTTTGACGCCATAGCAAACAGCACAGCTGGCGGGCCTTACACAGTCACTGCCAGTGTTGGCGCTGTTACTGCAACAGGAACTTTCTCTCTGACAAATAACGTCGGGGCCGTAGACACAGTCACTTACATCTCTGGGTCTCCTCAAGACGCAGTGATCTCAACCGCCTTCTCAGATCCACTTGTTGTGGAAGTCAAGGACAGCGGCGGCAATGTGTTAGAGGGTGTGGAAGTCACCTTCACGGCGCCCTCATCCGGGGCAAGTCTGGACGTCTCTGCCACTGACACAGCAGAGACTGACGCTAACGGTGTGGCCAGTTTTGACGCCATAGCAAACAGCACAGCTGGCGGGCCTTACACAGTCACTGCCAGTGTTGGCGCTGTTACTGCAACAGGAACTTTCTCTCTGACAAATAACGTCGGGGCCGTAGACACAGTCACTTACATCTCTGGGTCTCCTCAAGACGCAGTGATCTCAACCGCCTTCTCAGATCCACTTGTTGTGGAAGTCAAGGACAGCGGCGGCAATGTGTTAGAGGGTGTGGAAGTCACCTTCACGGCGCCCTCATCCGGGGCAAGTCTGGACGTCTCTGCCACTGACACAGCAGAGACTGACGCTAACGGTGTGGCCAGTTTTGACGCCATAGCAAACAGCACAGCTGGCGGGCCTTACACAGTCACTGCCAGTGTTGGCGCTGTTACTGCAACAGGAACTTTCTCTCTGACAAATAACGTCGGGGCCGTAGACACAGTCACTTACATCTCTGGGTCTCCTCAAGACGCAGTGATCTCAACCGCCTTCTCAGATCCACTTGTTGTGGAAGTCAAGGACAGCGGCGGCAATGTGTTAGAGGGTGTGGAAGTCACCTTCACGGCGCCCTCATCCGGGGCAAGTCTGGACGTCTCTGCCACTGACACAGCAGAGACTGACGCTAACGGTGTGGCCAGTTTTGACGCCATAGCAAACAGCACAGCTGGCGGGCCTTACACAGTCACTGCCAGTGTTGGCGCTGTTACTGCAACAGGAACTTTCTCTCTGACAAATAACGTCGGGGCCGTAGACACAGTCACTTACATCTCTGGGTCTCCTCAAGACGCAGTGATCTCAACCGCCTTCTCAGATCCACTTGTTGTGGAAGTCAAGGACAGCGGCGGCAATGTGTTAGAGGGTGTGGAAGTCACCTTCACGGCGCCCTCATCCGGGGCAAGTCTGGACGTCTCTGCCACTGACACAGCAGAGACTGACGCTAACGGTGTGGCCAGTTTTGACGCCATAGCAAACAGCACAGCTGGCGGGCCTTACACAGTCACTGCCAGTGTTGGCGCTGTTACTGCAACAGGAACTTTCTCTCTGACAAATAACGTCGGGGCCGTAGACACAGTCACTTACATCTCTGGGTCTCCTCAAGACGCAGTGATCTCAACCGCCTTCTCAGATCAACTTGTTGTGGAAGTCAAGGACAGCGGCGGCAATGTGTTAGAGGGTGTGGAAGTCACCTTCACGGCGCCCTCATCCGGGGCAAGTCTGGACGTCTCTGCCACTGACACAGCAGAGACTGACGCTAACGGTGTGGCCAGTTTTGACGCCATAGCAAACAGCACAGCTGGCGGGCCTTACACAGTCACTGCCAGTGTTGGCGCTGTTACTGCAACAGGAACTTTCTCTCTGACAAATAACGTCGGGGCCGTAGACACAGTCACTTACATCTCTGGGTCTCCTCAAGACGCAGTGATCTCAACCGCCTTCTCAGATCAACTTGTTGTGGAAGTCAAGGACAGCGGCGGCAATGTGTTAGAGGGTGTGGAAGTCACCTTCACGGCGCCCTCATCCGGGGCAAGTCTGGACGTCTCTGCCACTGACACAGCAGAGACTGACGCTAACGGTGTGGCCAGTTTTGACGCCATAGCAAACAGCACAGCTGGCGGGCCTTACACAGTCACTGCCAGTGTTGGCGCTGTTACTGCAACAGGAACTTTCTCTCTGACAAATAACGTCGGGGCCGTAGACACAGTCACTTACATCTCTGGGTCTCCTCAAGACGCAGTGATCTCAACCGCCTTCTCAGATCAACTTGTTGTGGAAGTCAAGGACAGCGGCGGCAATGTGTTAGAGGGTGTGGAAGTCACCTTCACGGCGCCCTCATCCGGGGCAAGTCTGGACGTCTCTGCCACTGACACAGCAGAGACTGACGCTAACGGTGTGGCCAGTTTTGACGCCATAGCAAACAGCACAGCTGGCGGGCCTTACACAGTCACTGCCAGTGTTGGCGCTGTTACTGCAACAGGAACTTTCTCTCTGACAAATAACGTCGGGGCCGTAGACACAGTCACTTACATCTCTGGGTCTCCTCAAGACGCAGTGATCTCAACCGCCTTCTCAGATCAACTTGTTGTGGAAGTCAAGGACAGCGGCGGCAATGTGTTAGAGGGTGTGGAAGTCACCTTCACGGCGCCCTCATCCGGGGCAAGTCTGGACGTCTCTGCCACTGACACAGCAGAGACTGACGCTAACGGTGTGGCCAGTTTTGACGCCATAGCAAACAGCACAGCTGGCGGGCCTTACACAGTCACTGCCAGTGTTGGCGCTGTTACTGCAACAGGAACTTTCTCTCTGACAAATAACGTCGGGGCCGTAGACACAGTCACTTACATCTCTGGGTCTCCTCAAGACGCAGTGATCTCAACCGCCTTCTCAGATCCACTTGTTGTGGAAGTCAAGGACAGCGGCGGCAATGTGTTAGAGGGTGTGGAAGTCACCTTCACGGCGCCCTCATCCGGGGCAAGTCTGGACGTCTCTGCCACTGACACAGCAGAGACTGACGCTAACGGTGTGGCCAGTTTTGACGCCATAGCAAACAGCACAGCTGGCGGGCCTTACACAGTCACTGCCAGTGTTGGCGCTGTTACTGCAACAGGAACTTTCTCTCTGACAAATAACGTCGGGGCCGTAGACACAGTCACTTACATCTCTGGGTCTCCTCAAGACGCAGTGATCTCAACCGCCTTCTCAGATCAACTTGTTGTGGAAGTCAAGGACAGCGGCGGCAATGTGTTAGAGGGTGTGGAAGTCACCTTCACGGCGCCCTCATCCGGGGCAAGTCTGGACGTCTCTGCCACTGACACAGCAGAGACTGACGCTAACGGTGTGGCCAGTTTTGACGCCATAGCAAACAGCACAGCTGGCGGGCCTTACACAGTCACTGCCAGTGTTGGCGCTGTTACTGCAACAGGAACTTTCTCTCTGACAAATAACGTCGGGGCCGTAGACACAGTCACTTACATCTCTGGGTCTCCTCAAGACGCAGTGATCTCAACCGCCTTCTCAGATCAACTTGTTGTGGAAGTCAAGGACAGCGGCGGCAATGTGTTAGAGGGTGTGGAAGTCACCTTCACGGCGCCCTCATCCGGGGCAAGTCTGGACGTCTCTGCCACTGACACAGCAGAGACTGACGCTAACGGTGTGGCCAGTTTTGACGCCATAGCAAACAGCACAGCTGGCGGGCCTTACACAGTCACTGCCAGTGTTGGCGCTGTTACTGCAACAGGAACTTTCTCTCTGACAAATAACGTCGGGGCCGTAGACACAGTCACTTACATCTCTGGGTCTCCTCAAGACGCAGTGATCTCAACCGCCTTCTCAGATCCACTTGTTGTGGAAGTCAAGGACAGCGGCGGCAATGTGTTAGAGGGTGTGGAAGTCACCTTCACGGCGCCCTCATCCGGGGCAAGTCTGGACGTCTCTGCCACTGACACAGCAGAGACTGACGCTAACGGTGTGGCCAGTTTTGACGCCATAGCAAACAGCACAGCTGGCGGGCCTTACACAGTCACTGCCAGTGTTGGCGCTGTTACTGCAACAGGAACTTTCTCTCTGACAAATAACGTCGGGGCCGTAGACACAGTCACTTACATCTCTGGGTCTCCTCAAGACGCAGTGATCTCAACCGCCTTCTCAGATCAACTTGTTGTGGAAGTCAAGGACAGCGGCGGCAATGTGTTAGAGGGTGTGGAAGTCACCTTCACGGCGCCCTCATCCGGGGCAAGTCTGGACGTCTCTGCCACTGACACAGCAGAGACTGACGCTAACGGTGTGGCCAGTTTTGACGCCATAGCAAACAGCACAGCTGGCGGGCCTTACACAGTCACTGCCAGTGTTGGCGCTGTTACTGCAACAGGAACTTTCTCTCTGACAAATAACGTCGGGGCCGTAGACACAGTCACTTACATCTCTGGGTCTCCTCAAGACGCAGTGATCTCAACCGCCTTCTCAGATCAACTTGTTGTGGAAGTCAAGGACAGCGGCGGCAATGTGTTAGAGGGTGTGGAAGTCACCTTCACGGCGCCCTCATCCGGGGCAAGTCTGGACGTCTCTGCCACTGACACAGCAGAGACTGACGCTAACGGTGTGGCCAGTTTTGACGCCATAGCAAACAGCACAGCTGGCGGGCCTTACACAGTCACTGCCAGTGTTGGCGCTGTTACTGCAACAGGAACTTTCTCTCTGACAAATAACGTCGGGGCCGTAGACACAGTCACTTACATCTCTGGGTCTCCTCAAGACGCAGTGATCTCAACCGCCTTCTCAGATCAACTTGTTGTGGAAGTCAAGGACAGCGGCGGCAATGTGTTAGAGGGTGTGGAAGTCACCTTCACGGCGCCCTCATCCGGGGCAAGTCTGGACGTCTCTGCCACTGACACAGCAGAGACTGACGCTAACGGTGTGGCCAGTTTTGACGCCATAGCAAACAGCACAGCTGGCGGGCCTTACACAGTCACTGCCAGTGTTGGCGCTGTTACTGCAACAGGAACTTTCTCTCTGACAAATAACGTCGGGGCCGTAGACACAGTCACTTACATCTCTGGGTCTCCTCAAGACGCAGTGATCTCAACCGCCTTCTCAGATCCACTTGTTGTGGAAGTCAAGGACAGCGGCGGCAATGTGTTAGAGGGTGTGGAAGTCACCTTCACGGCGCCCTCATCCGGGGCAAGTCTGGACGTCTCTGCCACTGACACAGCAGAGACTGACGCTAACGGTGTGGCCAGTTTTGACGCCATAGCAAACAGCACAGCTGGCGGGCCTTACACAGTCACTGCCAGTGTTGGCGCTGTTACTGCAACAGGAACTTTCTCTCTGACAAATAGCGTCGGGGCCGCAGCCTCAATCACGGCCGACTCTGGGTCTCCTCAAGACGCAGTGATCTCAACCGCCTTTACAAATCCACTTGTTGTCACCGTCCGAGACAGCGGCAACAATCCGGTTCCAAATGAGACAGTCACCTTCACGGCGCCCTCAACCAATGCAAGTCTGGACCCTGACGTTCAAACAGAAACCACCGACGCTGCCGGTCAGATCAGTTTGAGCGTCACAGCAAACAGCACAGTCGGCGCTTACACAGTGGTAGCCAGCGTTGGCGGTGTTGCAACAACAGCTGATTTCCCTCTGACAAATAGCGTCGGGGCCGCAGCCTCAATCACGGCCGACTCTGGGTCTCCTCAAGACGCAGTGATCTCAACCGCCTTTTCAAATCCACTTGTTGTCACCGTCCGAGACAGCGGCAACAATCCGGTTCCAAATGAGACAGTCACCTTCACGGCGCCCTCAACCAATGCAAGTCTGGACCCTGACGTTCAAACAGCAAACACAGACGCTGCCGGTCAGATCAGTTTGAGCGTCACAGCAAACAGCACAGTCGGCGCTTACACAGTGGTAGCCAGTGTTGGCGGTGTTGCAACAACAGCTGATTTCCCTCTGACAAATAGCGTCGGGGCCGCAGCCTCAATCACGGCCGACTCTGGGTCTCCTCAAGACGCAGTGATCTCAACCGCCTTTTCAAATCCACTTGTTGTCACCGTCCGAGACAGCGGCAACAATCCGGTTCCAAATGAGACAGTCACCTTCACGGCGCCCTCAACCAATGCAAGTCTGGACCCTGACGTTCAAACAGAAACCACCGACGCTGCCGGTCAGATCAGTTTGAGCGTCACAGCAAACAGCACAGTCGGCGCTTACACAGTGGTAGCCAGTGTTGGCGGTGTTGCAACAACAGCTGATTTCCCTCTGACAAATAGCGTCGGGGCCGCAGCCTCAATCACGGCCGACTCTGGGTCTCCTCAAGACGCAGTGATCTCAACCGCCTTTTCAAATCCACTTGTTGTCACCGTCCGAGACAGCGGCAACAATCCGGTTCCAAATGAGACAGTCACCTTCACGGCGCCCTCAACCAATGCAAGTCTGGACCCTGACGTTCAAACAGCAAACACAGACGCTGCCGGTCAGATCAGTTTGAGCGTCACAGCAAACAGCACAGTCGGCGCTTACACAGTGGTAGCCAGTGTTGGCGGTGTTGCAACAACAGCTGATTTCCCTCTGACAAATAGCGTCGGGGCCGCAGCCTCAATCACGGCCGACTCTGGGTCTCCTCAAGACGCAGTGATCTCAACCGCCTTTTCAAATCCACTTGTTGTCACCGTCCGAGACAGCGGCAACAATCCGGTTCCAAATGAGACAGTCACCTTCACGGCGCCCTCAACCAATGCAAGTCTGGACCCTGACGTTCAAACAGCAAACACAGACGCGGCCGGTCAGATCAGTTTGAGCGTCACAGCAAACAGCACAGTCGGCGCTTACACAGTGGTAGCCAGTGTTGGCGGTGTTGCAACAACAGCTGATTTCCCTCTGACAAATAGCGTCGGGGCCGCAGCCTCAATCACGGCCGACTCTGGGTCTCCTCAAGACGCAGTGATCTCAACCGCCTTTACAAATCCACTTGTTGTCACCGTCCGAGACAGCGGCAACAATCCGGTTCCAAATGAGACAGTCACCTTCACGGCGCCCTCAACCAATGCAAGTCTGGACCCTGACGTTCAAACAGAAACCACCGACGCTGCCGGTCAGATCAGTTTGAGCGTCACAGCAAACAGCACAGTCGGCGCTTACACAGTGGTAGCCAGTGTTGGCGGTGTTGCAACAACAGCTGATTTCCCTCTGACAAATAGCGTCGGGGCCGCAGCCTCAATCACGGCCGACTCTGGGTCTCCTCAAGACGCAGTGATCTCAACCGCCTTTACAAATCCACTTGTTGTCACCGTCCGAGACAGCGGCAACAATCCGGTTCCAAATGAGACAGTCACCTTCACGGCGCCCTCAACCAATGCAAGTCTGGACCCTGACGTTCAAACAGAAACCACCGACGCTGCCGGTCAGATCAGTTTGAGCGTCACAGCAAACAGCACAGTCGGCGCTTACACAGTGGTAGCCAGTGTTGGCGGTGTTGCAACAACAGCTGATTTCCCTCTGACAAATAGCGTCGGGGCCGCAGCCTCAATCACGGCCGACTCTGGGTCGCCTCAAGACGCAGTGATCTCAACCGCCTTTACAAATCCACTTGTTGTCACCGTCCGAGACAGCGGCAACAATCCGGTTCCAAATGAGACAGTCACCTTCACGGCGCCCTCAACCAATGCAAGTCTGGACCCTGACGTTCAAACAGAAACCACCGACGCTGCCGGTCAGATCAGTTTGAGCGTCACAGCAAACAGCACAGTCGGCGCTTACACAGTGGTAGCCAGTGTTGGCGGTGTTGCAACAACAGCTGATTTCCCTCTGACAAATAGCGTCGGGGCCGCAGCCTCAATCACGGCCGACTCTGGGTCTCCTCAAGACGCAGTGATCTCAACCGCCTTTGCAAATCCACTTGTTGTCACCGTCCGAGACAGCGGCAACAATCCGGTTCCAAATGAGACAGTCACCTTCACGGCGCCCTCAACCAATGCAAGTCTGGACCCTGACGTTCAAACAGAAACCACCGACGCTGCCGGTCAGATCAGTTTGAGCGTCACAGCAAACAGCACAGTCGGCGCTTACACAGTGGTAGCCAGTGTTGGCGGTGTTGCAACAACAGCTGATTTCCCTCTGACAAATAGCGTCGGGGCCGCAGCCTCAATCACGGCCGACTCTGGGTCTCCTCAAGATGCAGTGATCTCAACCGCCTTTACAAATCCACTTGTTGTCACCGTCCGAGACAGCGGCAACAATCCGGTTCCAAATGAGACAGTCACCTTCACGGCGCCCTCAACCAATGCAAGTCTGGACCCTGACGTTCAAACAGAAACCACCGACGCTGCCGGTCAGATCAGTTTGAGCGTCACAGCAAACAGCACAGTCGGCGCTTACACAGTGGTAGCCAGTGTTGGCGGTGTTGCAACAACAGCTGATTTCCCTCTGACAAATAGCGTCGGGGCCGCAGCCTCAATCACGGCCGACTCTGGGTCGCCTCAAGACGCAGTGATCTCAACCGCCTTTACAAATCCACTTGTTGTCACCGTCCGAGACAGCGGCAATAATCCGGTTCCAAATGAGACAGTCACCTTCACGGCGCCCTCAACCAATGCAAGTCTGGACCCTGACGTTCAAACAGAAACCACCGACGCTGCCGGTCAGATCAGTTTGAGCGTCACAGCAAACAGCACAGTCGGCGCTTACACAGTGGTAGCCAGTGTTGGCGGTGTTGCAACAACAGCTGATTTCCCTCTGACAAATAGCGTCGGGGCCGCAGCCTCAATCACGGCCGACTCTGGGTCTCCTCAAGACGCAGTGATCTCAACCGCCTTTACAAATCCACTTGTTGTCACCGTCCTGGACAGCGGCAACAATCCGGTTCCAAATGAGACAGTCACCTTCACGGCGCCCTCAACCAATGCAAGTCTGGACCCTGACGTTCAAACAGAAACCACCGACGCGGCCGGTCAGATCAGTTTGAGCGTCACAGCAAACAGCACAGTCGGCGCTTACACAGTGGTAGCCAGTGTTGGCGGTGTTGCAACAACAGCTGATTTCCCTCTGACAAATAGCGTCGGGGCCGCAGCCTCAATCACGGCCGACTCTGGGTCTCCTCAAGACGCAGTGATCTCAACCGCCTTTACAAATCCACTTGTTGTCACCGTCCTAGACAGCGGCAACAATCCGGTTCCAAATGAGACAGTCACCTTCACGGCGCCCTCAACCAATGCAAGTCTGGACCCTGACGTTCAAACAGCAAACACAGACGCGGCCGGTCAGATCAGTTTGAGCGTCACAGCAAACAGCACAGTCGGCGCTTACACAGTGGTAGCCAGTGTTGGCGGTGTTGCAACAACAGCTGATTTCCCTCTGACAAATAGCGTCGGGGCCGCAGCCTCAATCACGGCCGACTCTGGGTCTCCTCAAGACGCAGTGATCTCAACCGCCTTTGCAAATCCACTTGTTGTCACCGTCCGAGACAGCGGCAACAATCCGGTTCCAAATGAGACAGTCACCTTCACGGCGCCCTCAACCAATGCAAGTCTGGACCCTGACGTTCAATCAGCAACCACAGACGCTGCCGGTCAGATCAGTTTGAGCGTCACAGCAAACAGCACAGTCGGCGCTTACACAGTGGTAGCCAGTATTGGCGGTGTTGCAACAACAGCTGATTTCCCTCTGACAAATAGCGTCGGGGCCGCAGCCTCAATCACGGCCGACTCTGGGTCTCCTCAAGACGCAGTGATCTCAACCGCCTTTACAAATCCACTTGTTGTCACCGTCCTGGACAGCGGCAACAATCCGGTTCCAAATGAGACAGTCACCTTCACGGCGCCCTCAACCAATGCAAGTCTGGACCCTGACGTTCAAACAGCAAACACAGACGCGGCCGGTCAGATCAGTTTGAGCGTCACAGCAAACAGCACAGTCGGCGCTTACACAGTGGTAGCCAGTGTTGGCGGTGTTGCAACAACAGCTGATTTCCCTCTGACAAATAGCGTCGGGGCCGCAGCCTCAATCACGGCCGACTCTGGGTCTCCTCAAGACGCAGTGATCTCAACCGCCTTTACAAATCCACTTGTTGTCACCGTCCGAGACAGCGGCAACAATCCGGTTCCAAATGAGACAGTCACCTTCACGGCGCCCTCAACCAATGCAAGTCTGGACCCTGACGTTCAAACAGCAACCACAGACGCTGCCGGTCAGATCAGTTTGAGCGTCACAGCAAACAGCACAGTCGGCGCTTACACAGTGGTAGCCAGTGTTGGCGGTGTTGCAACAACAGCTGATTTCCCTCTGACAAATAGCGTCGGGGCCGCAGCCTCAATCACGGCCGACTCTGGGTCTCCTCAAGACGCAGTGATCTCAACCGCCTTTGCAAATCCACTTGTTGTCACCGTCCGAGACAGCGGCAACAATCCGGTTCCAAATGAGACAGTCACCTTCACGGCGCCCTCAACCAATGCAAGTCTGGACCCTGACGTTCAAACAGCAAACACAGACGCGGCCGGTCAGATCAGTTTGAGCGTCACAGCAAACAGCACAGTCGGCGCTTACACAGTGGTAGCCAGTGTTGGCGGTGTTGCAACAACAGCTGATTTCCCTCTGACAAATAGCGTCGGGGCCGCAGCCTCAATCACGGCCGACTCTGGGTCTCCTCAAGACGCAGTGATCTCAACCGCCTTTACAAATCCACTTGTTGTCACCGTCCGAGACAGCGGCAACAATCCGGTTCCAAATGAGACAGTCACCTTCACGGCGCCCTCAACCAATGCAAGTCTGGACCCTGACGTTCAAACAGAAACCACCGACGCGGCCGGTCAGATCAGTTTGAGCGTCACAGCAAACAGCACAGTCGGCGCTTACACAGTGGTAGCCAGTGTTGGCGGTGTTGCAACAACAGCTGATTTCCCTCTGACAAATAGCGTCGGGGCCGCAGCCTCAATCACGGCCGACTCTGGGTCTCCTCAAGACGCAGTGATCTCAACCGCCTTTACAAATCCACTTGTTGTCACCGTCCGAGACAGCGGCAACAATCCGGTTCCAAATGAGACAGTCACCTTCACGGCGCCCTCAACCAATGCAAGTCTGGACCCTGACGTTCAAACAGAAACCACCGACGCTGCCGGTCAGATCAGTTTGAGCGTCACAGCAAACAGCACAGTCGGCGCTTACACAGTGGTAGCCAGTGTTGGCGGTGTTGCAACAACAGCTGATTTCCCTCTGACAAATACCGTCGGGGCCGCAGCCTCAATCACGGCCGACTCTGGGTCTCCTCAAGACGCAGTGATCTCAACCGCCTTTACAAATCCACTTGTTGTCACCGTCCGAGACAGCGGCAACAATCCGGTTCCAAATGAGACAGTCACCTTCACGGCGCCCTCAACCAATGCAAGTCTGGACCCTGACGTTCAAACAGAAACCACCGACGCTGCCGGTCAGATCAGTTTGAGCGTCACAGCAAACAGCACAGTCGGCGCTTACACAGTGGTAGCCAGTGTTGGCGGTGTTGCAACAACAGCTGATTTCCCTCTGACAAATAGCGTCGGGGCCGCAGCCTCAATCACGGCCGACTCTGGGTCTCCTCAAGACGCAGTGATCTCAACCGCCTTTACAAATCCACTTGTTGTCACCGTCCGAGACAGCGGCAACAATCCGGTTCCAAATGAGACAGTCACCTTCACGGCGCCCTCAACCAATGCAAGTCTGGACCCTGACGTTCAAACAGCAAACACAGACGCGGCCGGTCAGATCAGTTTGAGCGTCACAGCAAACAGCACAGTCGGCGCTTACACAGTGGTAGCCAGTGTTGGCGGTGTTGCAACAACAGCTGATTTCCCTCTGACAAATAGCGTCGGGGCCGCAGCCTCAATCACGGCCGACTCTGGGTCTCCTCAAGATGCAGTGATCTCAACCGCCTTTACAAATCCACTTGTTGTCACCGTCCGAGACAGCGGCAACAATCCGGTTCCAAATGAGACAGTCACCTTCACGGCGCCCTCAACCAATGCAAGTCTGGACCCTGACGTTCAAACAGAAACCACCGACGCTGCCGGTCAGATCAGTTTGAGCGTCACAGCAAACAGCACAGTCGGCGCTTACACAGTGGTAGCCAGTGTTGGCGGTGTTGCAACAACAGCTGATTTCCCTCTGACAAATAGCGTCGGGGCCGCAGCCTCAATCACGGCCGACTCTGGGTCTCCTCAAGACGCAGTGATCTCAACCGCCTTTCAAATCCACTTGTTGTCACCGTCCGAGACAGCGGCAACAATCCGGTTCCAAATGAGACAGTCACCTTCACGGCGCCCTCAACCAATGCAAGTCTGGACCCTGACGTTCAAACAGAAACCACGACGCTGCCGGTCAGATCAGTTTGAGCGTCACAGCAAACAGCACAGTCGGCGCTTACACAGTGGTAGCCAGTGTTGGCGGTGTTGCAACAACAGCTGATTTCCCTCTGACAAATAGCGTCGGGGCCGCAGCCTCAATCACGGCCGACTCTGGGTCTCCTCAAGACGCAGTGATCTCAACCGCCTTTACAAATCCACTTGTTGTCACCGTCCGAGACAGCGGCAACAATCCGGTTCCAAATGAGACAGTCACCTTCACGGCGCCCTCAACCAAGTCTGCCTGACGTTCAAACAGAAACCACCGACGCTGCCGGTCAGATCAGTTTCACGTCACAGCAAACAGCACAGTCGGCGCTTACACAGTGGAAGCCAGTGTTGTCGGTGTGCAACAACAGCTGATTTCCTCTGACAAATACCGTCGGGGCCGCAGCCACAATCTCGCCGACTCTGGGTCTCCTCAAGACGCAGTGATCTCAACCGCCTTTGCAAATCCACTTGTTGTCACCGTCCGGACAGCGGCACAATCCGGTTCCAAATGTGGTTGTCACCTTCACGGCGCCCTCAAACAAGTCTGACCTGACGTTCAAACAGAAACCACCGACGCTGCCGGTCAGATCAGTTTGAGCGTCACAGCAAACAGCACAGTCGGCGCTTACACAGTGGAAGCCAGTGTTGTCGGTGTGCAACAACAGCTGATTTCCTCTGACAAATACCGTCGGGGCCGCAGCCACAATCACGGACTCTGGGTCTCCTCAAGACGCAGTGATCTCAACCGCCTTTGCAAATCCACTTGTTGTCACCGTCCGGACAGCGGCACCAATCCGGTTCCAAATGCACCTTCACGGCGCCTCAACGGGGCAAGTCTGCCTGACGTTCAAACAGAAACCACCGACGCTGCCGGTCAGATCAGTTTCGTCACAGCAAACAGCACAGTCGGCGCTTACACAGTGGTAGCCAGTGTTGTCGGTGTGCAACAACAGCTGATTTCCTCTGACAAATACCGTCGGGGCCGCAGCCACAATCACGGCCGACTCTGGGTCTCCTCAAGACGCAGTGATCTCAACCGCCTTTGCAAATCCACTTGTTGTCACCGTCCGGACAGCGGCACCAATCCGGTTCCAAATGTGGTTGTCACCTTCACGGCGCCCTCAACGGGGCAAGTCTGTCTGACGTTCAAACAGAACACCGACGCTGCCGGTCAGATCAGTTTCGTCACAGCAACAGCACAGTCGCGCTTACACAGTGGAAGCCAGTGTTGTCGGTGGCAACAACAGCTGATTTCCCTCTGACAAATAGCGTCGGGGCCGCAGCCTCAATCACGGCCGACTCTGGGTCTCCTCAAGACGCAGTGATCTCAACCGCCTTTACAAATCCACTTGTTGTCACCGTCCGAGACAGCGGCAACAATCCGGTTCCAAATGAGACAGTCACCTTCACGGCGCCCTCAACCAATGCAAGTCTGGACCCTGACGTTCAAACAGAAACCACCGACGCTGCCGGTCAGATCAGTTTGAGCGTCACAGCAAACAGCACAGTCGGCGCTTACACAGTGGTAGCCAGTGTTGGCGGTGTTGCAACAACAGCTGATTTCCCTCTGACAAATAGCGTCGGGGCCGCAGCCTCAATCACGGCCGACTCTGGGTCTCCTCAAGACGCAGTGATCTCAACCGCCTTTACAAATCCACTTGTTGTCACCGTCCGAGACAGCGGCAACAATCCGGTTCCAAATGAGACAGTCACCTTCACGGCGCCCTCAACCAATGCAAGTCTGGACCCTGACGTTCAAACAGAAACCACCGACGCTGCCGGTCAGATCAGTTTGAGCGTCACAGCAAACAGCACAGTCGGCGCTTACACAGTGGTAGCCAGTGTTGGCGGTGTTGCAACAACAGCTGATTTCCCTCTGACAAATAGCGTCGGGGCCGCAGCCTCAATCACGGCCGACTCTGGGTCTCCTCAAGACGCAGTGATCTCAACCGCCTTTACAAATCCACTTGTTGTCACCGTCCGAGACAGCGGCAACAATCCGGTTCCAAATGAGACAGTCACCTTCACGGCGCCCTCAACCAATGCAAGTCTGGACCCTGACGTTCAAACAGAAACCACCGACGCTGCCGGTCAGATCAGTTTGAGCGTCACAGCAAACAGCACAGTCGGCGCTTACACAGTGGTAGCCAGTGTTGGCGGTGTTGCAACAACAGCTGATTTCCCTCTGACAAATAGCGTCGGGGCCGCAGCCTCAATCACGGCCGACTCTGGGTCTCCTCAAGACGCAGTGATCTCAACCGCCTTTGCAAATCCACTTGTTGTCACCGTCCGAGACAGCGGCAACAATCCGGTTCCAAATGAGACAGTCACCTTCACGGCGCCCTCAACCAATGCAAGTCTGGACCCTGACGTTCAAACAGAAACCACGACGCTGCCGGTCAGATCAGTTTGAGCGTCACAGCAAACAGCACAGTCGGCGCTTACACAGTGGTAGCCAGTGTTGGCGGTGTTGCAACAACAGCTGATTTCCCTCTGACAAATAGCGTCGGGGCCGCAGCCTCAATCACGGCCGACTCTGGGTCTCCTCAAGACGCAGTGATCTCAACCGCCTTTACAAATCCACTTGTTGTCACCGTCCGAGACAGCGGCAACAATCCGGTTCCAAATGAGACAGTCACCTTCACGGCGCCCTCAACCAATGCAAGTCTGGACCCTGACGTTCAAACAGAAACCACCGACGCTGCCGGTCAGATCAGTTTGAGCGTCACAGCAAACAGCACAGTCGGCGCTTACACAGTGGTAGCCAGTGTTGGCGGTGTTGCAACAACAGCTGATTTCCCTCTGACAAATAGCGTCGGGGCGCAGCCTCAATCACGGCCGACTCTGGGTCTCCTCAAGACGCAGTGATCTCAACCGCCTTTACAAATCCACTTGTTGTCACCGTCCGAGACAGCGGCAACAATCCGGTTCCAAATGAGACAGTCACCTTCACGGCGCCCTCAACCAATGCAAGTCTGGACCCTGACGTTCAAACAGAAACCACCGACGCTGCCGGTCAGATCAGTTTGAGCGTCACAGCAAACAGCACAGTCGGCGCTTACACAGTGGTAGCCAGTGTTGGCGGTGTTGCAACAACAGCTGATTTCCCTCTGACAAATAGCGTCGGGGCCGCAGCCTCAATCACGGCCGACTCTGGGTCTCCTCAAGACGCAGTGATCTCAACCGCCTTTACAAATCCACTTGTTGTCACCGTCCGAGACAGCGGCAACAATCCGGTTCCAAATGAGACAGTCACCTTCACGGCGCCCTCAACCAATGCAAGTCTGGACCCTGACGTTCAAACAGAAACCACCGACGCTGCCGGTCAGATCAGTTTGAGCGTCACAGCAAACAGCACAGTCGGCGCTTACACAGTGGTAGCCAGTGTTGGCGGTGTTGCAACAACAGCTGATTTCCCTCTGACAAATAGCGTCGGGGCCGCAGCCTCAATCACGGCCGACTCTGGGTCTCCTCAAGACGCAGTGATCTCAACCGCCTTTACAAATCCACTTGTTGTCACCGTCCGAGACAGCGGCAACAATCCGGTTCCAAATGAGACAGTCACCTTCACGGCGCCCTCAACCAATGCAAGTCTGGACCCTGACGTTCAAACAGAAACCACCGACGCTGCCGGTCAGATCAGTTTGAGCGTCACAGCAAACAGCACAGTCGGCGCTTACACAGTGGTAGCCAGTGTTGGCGGTGTTGCAACAACAGCTGATTTCCCTCTGACAAATAGCGTCGGGGCCGCAGCCTCAATCACGGCCGACTCTGGGTCTCCTCAAGACGCAGTGATCTCAACCGCCTTTACAAATCCACTTGTTGTCACCGTCCGAGACAGCGGCAACAATCCGGTTCCAAATGAGACAGTCACCTTCACGGCGCCCTCAACCAATGCAAGTCTGGACCCTGACGTTCAAACAGAAACCACGACGCTGCCGGTCAGATCAGTTTGAGCGTCACAGCAAACAGCACAGTCGGCGCTTACACAGTGGTAGCCAGTGTTGGCGGTGTTGCAACAACAGCTGATTTCCCTCTGACAAATAGCGTCGGGGCCGCAGCCTCAATCACGGCCGACTCTGGGTCTCCTCAAGACGCAGTGATCTCAACCGCCTTTCAAATCCACTTGTTGTCACCGTCCGAGACAGCGGCAACAATCCGGTTCCAAATGAGACAGTCACCTTCACGGCGCCCTCAACCAATGCAAGTCTGGACCCTGACGTTCAAACAGAAACCACCGACGCTGCCGGTCAGATCAGTTTGAGCGTCACAGCAAACAGCACAGTCGGCGCTTACACAGTGGTAGCCAGTGTTGGCGGTGTTGCAACAACAGCTGATTTCCCTCTGACAAATAGCGTCGGGCCGCAGCCTCAATCACGGCCGACTCTGGGTCTCCTCAAGACGCAGTGATCTCAACCGCCTTTGCAAATCCACTTGTTGTCACCGTCCGAGACAGCGGCAACAATCCGGTTCCAAATGAGACAGTCACCTTCACGGCGCCCTCAACCAATGCAAGTCTGGACCCTGACGTTCAAACAGAAACCACCGACGCTGCCGGTCAGATCAGTTTGAGCGTCACAGCAAACAGCACAGTCGGCGCTTACACAGTGGTAGCCAGTGTTGCGGTGTTGCAACAACAGCTGATTTCCCTCTGACAAATAGCGTCGGGGCCGCAGCCTCAATCACGGCCGACTCTGGGTCTCCTCAAGACGCAGTGATCTCAACCGCCTTTTCAAATCCACTTGTTGTCACCGTCCGAGACAGCGGCAACAATCCGGTTCCAAATGAGACAGTCACCTTCACGGCGCCCTCAACC
>NZ_FNLB01000003.1 GCF_900104145.1 Pseudovibrio sp. Tun.PSC04-5.I4
CCCGCAGCAATGGTGATTATCGCACCGGGAGACATCCGTAACGGAGGTATGTATTTATCAACGCGCGAAGCGCGGAGAACCATCAGCGGCGCAGAAAGGCAGAAGGCTGCAATGGCTGCCAAGGCCATAACATTTCTGCTGATGGCCCAACCATAACGGTGGTGCTAAACAGGAGTGCTACAGTCGGACCTGCCGCCAGCCATCGCCAAGCACTAAGCCAGCCTTGAAGTGCGATTACCGTAGCGCGGAATCTATGCGTTCGCCGCGCGCGCAGGTGTTGCAGCCAGTAATATGGGTACAACATCGGTCCCCAGAACCAGATCTTTTTTTGCCGAAACGCAGCGCGATAGGTCGATGGAGCATCGGCGTTCTCGAGATAGGGAATGGGCGAAATATTCTTACCCATTGCCCGCAAGCGGAAACCAAAATTTAAGTCCTCAGTGAGAGTATCTTCGGGCAACCCACCCAACGTTTCGTAGAGCTCAGCCCGAATAAACAAACCGTGACCTACACAATGCGCATTGTAAAACCGCTTTTGAAATTGGAACCCATGAGATTGGTTGAGCAACCGAGGAATTTCATGGCTAAGTGTCCAGAAGCTTTGGTAAAGCGCGTTTGCCTTGGCCAAAATACCATTTAAATCATTGAAGTTTCTTATAAATAGTGCAGATTGTTGAAAGACATCAAATGTATTTTGATTGATAATCTGAGAGTAAACCCAGCGCATTGTCGCCGGGTGAGGGCGAGAATCAGCGTTGTATATTGCGATGTAATCGTCGTCGCCTATCATCCTTGTGCGTCGCATCTCTGTAAAGGCAAAATTAATCTGATGCGCCATTGATCCATTCTGGCGCGGATCATGGACCAAGTGTAGACCTTGCTGCGGATTATGACTAATCATTTCCTGCACAAGGTCATACGTTGACTGACCGGAACCAGGTTTGTAGGGCTCTCTTGCAGTGGTGCAGATGACTATTTTAAGCGAGTGTAGTGATCTCATGTTATTGAGAAAATACGTTATCGTCCCCGGCAAGCGATCACGCTCCAACAATGCCGGGATCACGACAACAATCTTCTTGCCGCATGTAGAACCGTTGGTAGGCGTGCTATCTGATGTATTCTTCGCTGTGGACTGAAGATAAGAGATAGAACGCCATGCACGCAATATATTAATCACGACCACAGTGGATAATAAAATAGTGAGTGTAAAGATCAGTGTGCTCAAGATAGTAATCCCGCAGTGCACAGAGCCTGATTGAACTCAGGGTCTTCCTGCAACCAGATTCTCTGACTTTGTAAATACGTGGGATGAAATGGCATATAGAGAATATTCCAGACGATATTGAGCCGAATGAAAGCGATAAGTTCGGTCAGAGGGGTTGAGGGTATGTAAGCGCTTAGGAAGGTATGAGCCTGACTGGGGCTAAGCGCGGAACTAATGATGAACTGCGAGAGATCCACAAATGGGTGATCAATACGTGCGCTACTCCAGTCGATCAGTCGCAACCGACCATCGAACAACAGCATGTTTCGGTCATGCAGCCCACCATGAACCAAGCAAATTGGGTCTTCTCGTACAGATTCAGCAAAATTCAGAGACTCGAAAAGTCGCTCAGAAACCTTTAGTCCGCGTAGATTAGATATTAGCGGCGCGCAAAGCGCATCCCATATTCGTCGCGGGCAGTAGCGCGATGTGGAGAGTAAATCGTTCTTAAAACCCTCTATATCTAGCTCAGCTACAGGGGCGGTATGCAATATTGATAACAACTGACCAAGTGCGTGAAGATGATCGTTGATCGTCTTATCAATCAGCCTGCCTTCGCGCTCCACTAGAACTAGGCCATCATCGTATTCAACACAACCAAGCGGCTCTTCGATAAGTGCTTGGAACACCGTTCGTGGGAGACACCGGCACAGCGCTTCGCGTTTTATATATGCCGGATCGTAACCCTTGATACAGTGTACTGCTACACCTTGAAAAACGAATGCGTTATGCCCCTGCTGCCGCAGTCGAAAAATTTCCACCACCACTAGCCGTATTCCTTTACTCTTTCTCCGTTATTATTGCACCACTAGCCGTAGCGTTTTCGGAGGCTTAGGTGAGGGAGAGAAGGGAGTTGCTTCCCTTCTCTAATTTGGAACACTTGTATCAATTAGGGTAATTACCGCCCCCGTACTGCCGCCCGAAATCATGCTGTTTACATGAAGTTTGGCGCCGTTTACGACTATGACTTTTGGTCCCTTAATAGTATTCATAGATGGAATACCACCTTTTGGTGTTAATGTAGGCATTCTTCTTCTCCTAATTGTATATTGATGGAAGTATACAATAATAACTGTATGGTAATTATATTTTTTATGTAAAGTGAAAATAATTCGTCTATTATTATAGATGGCAATCAATACAGTATAATTAAAATTATACTCAATACATAAAACACTGCAAATATAACAATGCATTTCGATTGTATACTAAGGTTGTTATGTTTTCGATGATAGAATTGTAGCAATACATCGAGGTTGTTGCACGAATATGCTTCATGCGTTAGCCGTGAGGCGACACCCAAGTGGTCCGGCACAAATCCTATTGGCTCTTATTGCTCGTTAGCCCCCGGTTGTTCAGGATCTTCTTACGGATAAGTAGCTGTTTCAGATAGAATTGTTGTTGCTCCCGACGTGTTGTTCAAAATGCACTGACTGGGGGAGCTATAGAAAGAGTATCCAAAAATAAAAAGTGCTTTTTCAGTCATATCGTGCACTCAGCAAGCTAGTTAAAAATGTCAATTAACCACCGTTATTGTACATGTCCATAACGGCCAAGGGTGCATTGAAAATACTGGGTTTTTGAACCTGTTTTTTGCGAATGTACAAAAGTAATTCAATTATTTTATTTTTGTACATCGACTTGTGTACATGCTGAAACCATAATATAATTAGCAAACACAGTGGGTTAGTTTTAAATTCCTATTGTCGCATCTTATCAATATTTATGTTTTTGGACAAACAGGCTGCAAAAATGATTTTTGGCTATGTTCGTGTCTCTACCGAAGAGCAGAATCTAAGAATGCAAGAGCAAGCTTTGCAGGAGGCTGGCTGCGAAGAAATTCTAGCTGACAGAGGGGTGAGGGGCAATGCTGTTGTCAAACCTCAGCTCGCGCGCCTTCTCGATAAAGCACGAGACGGGGATACCATTGTCGTTTGGCGGCTGGACCGTCTTTCCCGATCCCTGCAAGACCTCCTTGCTTTGATGGAGGATCTGGAGCAGCGTGGTTTGCATCTACACTCCATTAAGGAACAGGTTGATACGAATAGCCCAGGCGGAATGCTCTACTTTCATATGGTGGGAGCATTTGCGCAATTTGAGCGTGACGTAATTCGCGAGCGTACTCGGTCAGGCTTGGAGAGTGCCAAGCTTGCGGGTGTGAAGCTTGGCAGGCCGCAAAAGCTAACCGACGAGCAGTGGCAGGCTTTAAGGCCACACATAACACTTCATCCAGATAACAACGGGAAGTGGCAAGGCATCGCGAAAGCAGCAACGCTAGCTGGGGTCAGCAGATCTTCAATCTACCATCGCCTGCAATTGGAAGCGCAATCACTCAGTGATGACTAATGTGGGTTGCCATCAATGTAGAAGGTAGCTCAGTGACCATACCGGACATTCGACCTGATATAGAACTTCCCCAAGCAGAACGAGCTTTCAACTTTAGGTCGATCTCATTCTGCTTGCTGCTGAGGGCGGAAAGCTAACCTTTACAATGGTTGTAAGACGACAAGCAACCTCCCGCAATCGAACACTCATAGCATCAACAACTCAACGCACTACAAGCTGTTTGAATACACGGTTACCTACGCTTAGTACGAACAAGGCGTGCTTTTGATATTATTGCTGAAAGACTAACCACAAGATCAATACTGCCTGTATCATCAATGCATTGTTTAATGACACGCCCAATCGTTGCGTCATCGAAACCGGAAGTGATTACAATGTCGGTTGCTTTGTCTAGGCCCGGGAAACGCTCAATTATCGCTCTCTGTGAGTAATGATTTTCACTGCGTTGCTTACTGTCGGACTCTCGGTGTTTAACAAATTCAAAACTGTTTTGCTCAATCCTGCGCTTAGCGTGACCACTAGCTGATTTTGACAATAGCGGTTCACGGGGCATTTGATTTTCATTTACAGATGAGTAAATTTTCGCACGCCTCTTTGCTAGCACACTTTGCCCAAAGGGTAGATAAAACCATTGCCAAACCGAGCTTCCAGAAGGATATTCTTTTCATGAACCTCCAACTCACCAATACCGGTAAGTGCGAGCACATCTTTCCACAGAACAACAGCATCTGATTGGTTTGCTGGTGGTTCCCACTCAGAAACATCTGGTAAGAAAAACTTATTGCATCCGCTCCTCGCGCGATATCAGCCATCCGATGGGCTTCCGATTTAAGATAACCGAGGTCTTGAATTTTCCAAGTCGGTTCATGCTTTGTCAAAGCACCCAGAAGTGCTCCAGCCATCGTTGCAATTGTATCGGTATCGCTTTCCAACTCGTTTGCAGACTGGACAAGCGCATCCGTGATATTTTCTGGGGTGTGCAACAGTGAGAGCACTTGAGCTGCTAGTGCCGTTTGAACCCAGATCCCCTAAATTTGTCAGTTAGGCACCCTAGATGACTTAGTAGTTCGTGGTAGTTTGGCGAAGAAGGCGTATTGAAAAACATCTCTACCAGCGAGATGTCATGAAACGCTTCTTCTTGAAACTTCTGAATAGCTTCTTCAAAGCTCTGATGGGATTCTCGTTCCATGATGGCCTCCAGATAGAACCAAGCTCGTTATCTCTGTCGATAATACCGGGCAATTTATCCATGTAGGCAATGAATTGCTTTGCTTCTAAAATTGATGGAATCTCACGATTGACCATTGTTCCCCAAAGGCACAAAGCGTGAAAAACAGCGCCGCAGAAACCATGAGGATGCCCATGTGTAACAATCGAGTCACGCATGACACGAAGGATCATTTCATCAAGAGTACCTTTTGCGCTCCAAACATGAGGCTGAACCCGCATGGCTGCACCGTTGCCGCCAGCCATGGTATATCTTTGGCGATCAGTAGCAAAGAAATTTGAAAACCAATTTACGCCTCGCTTAGACAGGTTTGGCTGCTGCTGCTTTGGAACCAACGCCAGCACCCAAGCAGTACCCTTGCCAAGCAGTCATTTCAATTTTTGCGAAAGCTTCCACGTCAAAAACGCCATTGCCGCGAATAGCTCGGGAAACACAAAGCCTGAGCTGGGTGTCATCTGAATAGGTGCCCGCCGGCAAATCGACCTTAACACCATTTCGTCCTCCTATTAGCCGCAGCCAAGCGATTGGCTCAGAGACGGTCGCTTGGCCTGTTCTATGTTTCACGCCACCTGGGCCTCTAGAAAGTTCAGTCATCCAACCAATCGCATCGCCTGCTGCCGCCCAGAGGGCAGAATTAGTCACCGCGCGCTCGTAGTCAGGCTGACTGTGCAAGGTAACTGGAGCATTTTCGATATGATCTCTCAATTTCCCTGCCCTCCAAACTTCTCAGGTTTGACAAACACTTCAACACCACTGTAGTTGAAATCTCGTAGCAATCCTACCGCCTTATCATGGTGATCATCTTCCTCGACATATACCGCTCTCAAGTGATCTAGACTAAGTCTTTTTGGGTATAAGACTTCTGCCTGTTCACAGGTCGGCAAGTGCGCTCGTCTTGTGCCACGAGAGACACTCCAAGGTCCATTGTATCCTTTGGTTTTTCTATTTACCCTGGGTGCAAACAGTGCTTCAAATCCTACGACATTTTGTCCTCGCTGACAGCAGTCATAGCTATTATTTGTTGTTGCGAACCATACCCCCTCGTGCGTCATCACCTGTGGGTCAAAGGAAAGGATACACCACCAATCCGCATCATCTTTATGCCAGCTTTTGGAAACGTCCAAAATCTACTGTTGATCTCAGAAATTGAAAGATTAACAAACCTGATCCAGTCTTCCGTTTTATCAAAGTAGATAGACTGCTCTGGGCGCTCAGAGGAGTTGAACTTAAGAACGTGTCGGAGCAAATCACTTTCTACCAAAAGTGGGCGAGAAAGCAGATCTTGACTAGCTAGCGCACCCGTTAACCCGCGGTTGGTCGAAAAATGCAAAATCTCCAAAATGTTTCTTTGGTCGATAATCGCTTCTAAACTCAAAGCGCCACACCTTTGTACGTACTCGCCACGAAAAAGTCAGTTAACCTCGACTCTTCCCCAGGTTTAAATCCGACGATTACCTGCTTTCTTGCACGCGCAACAGCAACCGCCAGAAGGCGACGAAGGACTTGAATCTGATCCGTCATCTCCTCATCGCCAAAATGCGTATTTTGTGATTGAAACCGAGAATGATCACATGGTCGTACTCAAGCCCTTTTGCGGAGTGAAATGTCGAAATCGCGACATTGTCGCTGCCTTCAGGCCAGTCAGGGTTCTGTTGCATATTGACAAAGCCAATGCCCGCAGAGTTGAGTTCGTTTTTGATTGTCTTGAACCACTCACCTCCCTCGGGCTTCAAGAATGCAACCGTTTCATTTGCAAGGTCAACATTTGAATGAATGTAATCAATCGCCCAAGCAATCTGCATGGAGTACTTGCCCGAAATCACCTGGGGAAGCGGCCCAGTTGTTTTAGCCGCATTTAGGTCAGGTAAAACACCGTCGGTATCCACAGAAATGCCTTGCAAGATACCAGATGCAAAAGCAGCGATTTCCTTCGTGTTTCGATGGTTTCATGCAGGCGATGAGACCGATTGCCTGTAACATCAATGCCTGCCTCAACCCAGGTAAAGCCTCGCGCATATATTCGTTGTGCGGTGTCGATCACAAACGTTGCAGAATGATCATCGGCCAAATGATGCTTAATTGCTCTAATTTGATTTGCAGAAAAATCTTGACTCTCGTCAACAATGGCAATGTCATATCCAAGGCAGGACACCTCATGGCGCATCTTTATGGCCAGCAGGTTCCAGTCCACCAATTTTTCATCATCAAGATACTGCAAATATGGGTAAACAACCTCGTCGAGAATTTTACGTCTGAGGCCTGCTCCAACACGTGGCTTTACACCACGACCACTGCGCTCCGTGTTTATGTATTTTTCAAGATTATCCGGTTCGAATCTACCAAGAAGATATTCAGCTTCTTGATCAACGTAAGATGCATCTAGGCCACTAAATCCACTTGCCAGTTGTTTAAGCGTAGTACGACAATTTGCTGAAATCTTTGTAACACCAGTATTGTTCATCGCCCACTTTGCAAAGGTGCAAATTTCAATATGGTGACTTTGGTCGATCACTTGAAATTCAGCTAAATCCCGAACATATCCAGCCAACGTTCTGTTAAAGGTGAGCAAAAGAACTCGGACGGGGCTATCATCTTCGACACGATCTTTCCTTGCTCGCAGCATGTTGGCCAACGAAGTCAATCTGAGCAATGCAGTTGTGGTTTTACCACTTCCCGCAGAGCCCCGTATTAGTTCTGCGCCGGACTGGTTTGCGCTAAATAATTTTAGCTGTTCCGATGAAGCCGTAATGCGCCCCAAGTGTTTCATAATCTACCTATGTATATATCGACCTCCCGCAGCTTGCACACTTCATTGCTAAAAGCGAATATATAATTATATTCACTCATGAAAATTTTACGCCTAATATATTGTTGCAGATCAATCGAATGTCATTCCAATCCTGTGTAATGCGTTAACGTCTGTGATGACAGGCAGAAATGCAACATAAAGCAGAGTTGTCTCGAATAGCGGGTTAGGGCGCTCAAGTATTCACAAAGAAATTATTTGGGTATCTGCAAAGGCTACGCCCAAAAAAAAGCGAATTGTCTCAACCCTTGATGGAACCACCTGAGTGGCTGCTTGTGGCCCAATATAACTCGATGCCGATATATTTCTTCCATTTTTGCACCGCAGCGAACGGCAGTAAAGTCCGCATTGCAGACCTCTAGCCGTCGCAAAACTGATCGTTTGTGCAACATGGGGTCGGTTCCGGTATGGGGCAGAATGACACCCTAAGGGTTTTTGCTATGCGCTTCATGGTATTCAGGACGGTATTTTTGTTGATACCGAGATCGCGAGCGATCCAGCGGTAGCTGCGCCCTTCGTTGACAGATTGAATTACGGTCCTTGTTAATCAGTAGTCTGTTCAGGACAATTTGAGCGCCAGTAAAATCAACGTCTTACAAGGTCAAAATCCAAGGGGTTCAATTGAGACAAAAAAGCGGCTATCTACGCTCGGGTTTCCACATCAGACCAATCCTGTGATCGGCAGGTCGCAGAACTGACGGCGTTTGCGCAGCGCGGTGATTATGACGTCATTAGCATCTTCAAAGAAACGGCTTCAGGAATCTCCGAAAACCGGCATGGTTCAAAAACAGCAGTTTTTAGTTAACACCGAGCACACGCCATTCAGCCATGGGGCGGCATTAAATATGCCTCCTTCTTATCCCGCAAGACACAAAAGTGTTCACTTGGTTTGAACCATGCCTAGAAATGGACTAAATTCTCTACGCGTGAGGATGCCATGTAATTGGCATCCTCCTTGCAAAACCATTAGACGACAAAGTTAATGCTGTACTCGCCATAAGAGGTGCTCTCATCCTTCCATTGTTGTTGGGCATTGGCATAGGACGGCATTTCTTCCAAGCGTGAGTGCATATCTTTATTATAGGCTTCAAATAGCTCCTCGTAGGCAACCAATAATCGGTTAACAATGGGATTGTCAGATTTAAAATCTTCATCCCCGTGATCAGCGTGATTTTGATAACCGACCTGAGCTGTTGCTCGTGCCTTCGCCCATTCAAAGGAAGCTTTCTCCTCTGGGCTCGCCTCATTCTCAAGAAAAAGAATATGATCTTTAGATGCTTGTAAATGAGGTTTTAGGCTAGGAACATCTCCGAACATTGCTTGCTGCTCTTGATCGTCCATCGCGGACTTAGCTGCACTCATTTCCTCCGTGGAGAACTGCCCACCTTCATTGCTGGCAATTGCAAAGAAAGTTCTCCGATCAAAATCAAGAGCATCAAACGTTTCTCGTCTGAATGTACCCGTGATGTTGCGGTATTGACTGGAAGTGACACCAGTTTCTTTATAGCGGGCATCCAAAGCAGAGCGAGCATCGGATGCTACTTCTGAAATCGCTTTTGACTTTGGAATATCAGTTGCTTTTTTGTAGGGGAGGCAACCTCAGGTGCTGGTTTGGTCTTTTCTGCTTGTGTACTGGTAGCCTCTTTTGGTGATTTATTCATTGTTTTTGAAAAACTATAAACGCTACTAAATGAGCTTGAAATGACGGACATAATATATCCCCTTGCGTGATGTGTGAAAGTTGCATAAATTATAACATGCACTCTATGTAGTATTGAAATGATTAGTTAGGGAAATTAAATGAAATTTACTAATGATGAAATTGTTTTTACTACAATTAATGTTTGAAAACTCAATATTTGTCAAATTTTAATAGATTGATAAACATCCGATTGCAAGTCAATATTTCTCCAATTCTATTCAAATTACATTGAGGTCTCAAATATAAGCTTAGAGGTTTGGAAATTCAAAACTGGGCTTACTATTAGCTCAAATGGCTCGCTAAATGTTGAATGTATCTAATATATCGAAACGCGGATTCAACTCGCCAGTACAATTTTACCCATGGTAGGCCCAGTGGGCACGAAGTTGCATATTTGGCCATCTTGAAGATCAGATGGAGAACGAATTGCACGGTATTTAGAGTATACCCAAATTCACACTTTCAGTGAACACAGAGTGAGCCCGGTATCTTGTTCATTTTGGGTTAAATTTGTGTTAGTGAACAGAAATGGCTCATGGCATACCCAAAATGAACAAATTTATGTCTCGCATCGGTTACGCTCGCACCTCTACCACCGATCAGAATCTGGAAGCGCAAGTTCTTGCATTGGAAGCAGCTGGGTGTCATCTGATCCGCTCGGAACAGAAGAGCGGGGCTTCTCTCAAAGAGCGTATTGAGTTGCAGACAATCCTGGACTTTATCCATCCGAGCGAAACTCTGGTGGTCACCCGCATTGATCGGCTTGCCCGGTCTATGCATGACCTGCAAGTTATTGCACGGCGCTTGCAAGACAAGGGTGCTCATTTGTTTGCGACTGAGCAGCCTATCGACACCTCAACGGCTGCCGGCAAAGCTTTCTTCGATATGCTCGGTGTCTTTGCAGAGTTCGAAACCAATCTGCGCCGCGAGCGACAAGCAGAAGGCATTGCGGCGGCAAAGACAAGAGGTGCTTACAAAGGCCGCCCGCCACAGATTGATACAAAGAAGATTGAAGTGCGGCTTGCTGCTGGCCAGAGCCCAACGGAGATTGCCCGAGAGCTCGGCGTCTCTCGAGGAACAGTTTACAAGGTAAAGAACCGATGACCAGCCAACGTGAAAAACATGTGCGCATCACACCCCGCCTGAGCGAAACCCTTGAGAAGGAAATGCTGAAAGCCTGTCGTAAAATTGCGGAAACTCATGGGCTGGAAGTTGAGCAAGGTGGGAAGCGTCTCAAATCCAGAGGCGATGCTTTTGAAATGGTGCTGCGGGTAAAGGTTCCGGTGGCAGAGGGCCAGGATGAGGATTTAGACAAAGAACTCTTTGAACTTCTGTGTTCGCGATATGGCTTAAAGAAGGAAAACTACGGCGAGATATTTAGTGATGGGGAAGAGCGTTTCCGCATTGCTGGCCTGGATACTAGGCGTCCCAAATACCCGATCTCAGCGAAACGGATCTCTGATGGGCGACTATTTAAGTTCTCGCCCGAACAGGTTCGCGTGCTGCTTCAATCAATAGCTAAAGTTCGCTGATTGTTCCTCAAGATGGCCAAATATGCAGCTATGTGCCCATAGGGCCAACCAGCGGGCGGCGGTTGGGTAGCCAATCAGCAGCAGCCGACAAGCCAATTAGAATATCAAGAACATGATAGTCGGTTCCATCGATGCCCAGAGCAGGGGCAGCCTTTTTAATCGCGATTGAGACTTCGGCTTTGGTGGTTTCAACAATATCATTTGCCATTGCCAAATTCTGACTGGCGATGATAGCAGGCGTCAGTTTGCGAAACGACGCAACATTACAATTCATAGTCATGGTTTCTCTCATATTTGAGTAAAAACCCGAGACCTTGAAAAAAGGCCGCAAAAAACCTGTCGCATAAATGCGTTTTTTGTCTTGCAGCAATTTTTTGGGGATGCTAGAAAATAAGTGCGAGTTATTTGTTCTAGCATTCCCCTGGTGGCCTCCGGCTTCCGGGGTTTTTGTTATTTAGGGTTTGGCTTTTGCCTGTCTCCAAATATTTCAAATAAAATTCATATTAACTTGCAACGCTAAGCTTGTGCCTATCTCTATTCAAGGCATGCTTGGCTAAATGCACAGATTACTCATGCTGTTAAGCTCAAACCCTCACCTGATGCTTTCCAGAAGTCCCTGCAGCCGCGCACCATCAGGGCTGTCCAGCAACGTCACTTTTTCCTGATTGGCTTTGCCCGGATTGATGATCATGTCGTAGGAACTTGCGACCTGGGTCCCGCCATCGACATTGCTGAACCGCAGAACAGCTCGGGCACGAGGAACTCCATCACTGTAGGACGCGTGCTGTTTTCGCTCATCACTGTTTGGGGTGAGGATCTGCTCCACGACAACCGTAGTGCCGGCACTGCGAGTAACTTTGAAGCCTCTGCTTTTGAACTCTTCAATCACAGCCTTTTTCGCTGCTGGAAGAGGCTTTTGCATCACCACACGGGGCGGCTGTTTTGATGAGACCACAACAGATGTTGTCTGACACGCGGCCAGCATCATGGTAGCGGCAATAATAACAAATATCTTTTTCATTAATGGTTCCATTTCAGAGGTTTATCGGATTTCGATTTGGGTTAATTTGCGAGATTTCTTTCATTGCGTGTTTCATTTTCCCGCCATCAAAACGGGGGAGAGCGCTGTCAAGGATCGGGCCTCTGGTGGGGTTTCTCCCACCGAAGTGCTCTTGCACGCAGGCCGACCTGCAGGAGCGATTAGCGGTTGCAGGTCGTGTCCTTCCTGTGTGAATTTCGGGCCGGAACTGCCGGCGCGAAATTCACACAGGAAGGATGGGGAGGCGGGAGGTCCGAGGAGCGATAGCTCCCTTGTCCTTGACAGCGATCGGGGGCAGCGCCCCACTTTTTTTACGACTATTCATCAAGGTTTCCCTTGCTGAGCAGGCCGAAAACAGATTTGTGTAGATGCAGATCGCCAGCCTGAGCTTTGGCCACACAGCCGCGAACAAACCCACCATATGAGTTGATCGTTGTCTTCGGATCGGTGCTTCTGCGCTCGGCAATCAGGGGTCTGTTCGGGCTGAGTGCGAAATCCTACGCTAAGAGCTTAGGACTCGTTTTCCATAGTCTCTTAGATTTCCATTTGGATCGACGTATCTGTATAGAGTGACTGGTTTCACGCCCAGTTCCTTGCAAAGATCGGCAACAGATGTACCCCGATTTTTCATTGCGGCTTGGGCCATACGAACCTGAGTTTTAGAAAGTGCAAATTTGCGGCCACCTTTTCTGCCTCGTGCTCGGGCAGCGGCTAAGCCGGCCATTGTTCGTTCGCGGATCAAATCGCTTTCAAAGTCTGCCAACGCCGCAAATATACCGAATGATAAGCGGCCTGCTGACGTTGCTGTATCGATCTGCGCACCCGTGCCGGTTAACACCTTAAGGCCCACACCGCGTTTCGACAGATCATTCACAGTGTTGACGAGGTGGTGCAGGCTGCGCCCAAGGCGATCTAATTTCCAAATCACAAGGGTATCGCCTTCTCGCAAGGCTTTTAGGCACGCCTCAAGCTCTGGGCGGGCCTCTTTCTTGCCTGGCGCACGATCTGAATAGCAATTGGCCACGTCAACCCCGTTTAAAATCAGCGCATCGTGTTGCAAGTCAAGCGACTGACTACCATCAGCTTTTGAGATCCGAGCATAGCCGATCAGCATGTTTCACAAACGTACGTTTGTGATACATGACCTTCAGCGTCGCAATTAGCCATTGAACATGTTCCTTTTCGCATATCACAAACAAAGATAAATAATCCCCTGATAGAAAGCAAAAGAAACATGGCACACCGCACCATCTTAACAGAACGCCAACGCGCAACCTTATTCGGCTTGCCCACCGACGAAGCCTCGTTACTTCGCCACTACACATTGGCTGATGATGACCTCGAGTACATTCAAACACGACGTCGGGCCCACAATCGCTTCGGTTTTGCTCTGCAGCTTTGCGCTTTACGTTTTCCAGGACGATTACTTACTCCCGGTGAAGTGATCCCCGAGGAAATATCCCAGTTTCTTGCTGCGCAACTTAATCTGAAGCCCTATGACCTGATGGAGTACGCGGCCCGTGAGGAGACGCGTCATGAACACCTCGCCGCTCTGCGATCAATCTACGGCTACAAAATGTTTTCCGGGCGAGCCGCACGCGAGCTGAAGGTTTGGCTTGCCGGCGAGGCTGAGGTGGCGCACTCCAATGAGGACTTGGTGAAGCGATTCATAAAGGTGTGCCGGCACACGCAAATCATCTTACCAAGTATGACCACGGTTGAGCGCCTATGCGCTGATGCCCTAGTCGCCGCTGAACGGAGGATTGAAACACGTATCGTTGAACGCTTGACTAATGTGATGAAAGAACAGCTTGATGCTCTTCTTACCGAAAACGTAGAGGGTCGGGTCAGTCGGTTTATCTGGCTGCGCCAATTTGAGGTTGGCAAGAACTCGGCGGACATCAACCGGTTGTTGGATAGGCTAGAGTTTCTGCAGGGTGTTGAGTTGCCTCTTGATGTGGTGAGCAGCGTTCCTCCCCATCAGATTACCCGCCTGCGTCGACAGGGTGAACGCTATTTTACAGACGGCTTGCGGGATATTTCCAGTGATCGGAGGCTCGCTATTTTGGCGGTTTGTGTTTTGGAATGGCGTGCTGCCATAGCAGATGCCGTTGTGGAAACCCATGATCGTATTGTGGGCAAAACCTGGCGAGATGCAGCAAGGGTATGTGATTCACAGATCAAGGATGCCAAGGCATCTCTGCGAGAGACTATGCGTTCTTTTGAAGAGTTAGGCGCGGCGTTGCTGGAAGCAAAAGAGGAAAATGCACCACTTGATCCGGCAGTCGCAACCGCTTGTGGATGGCACAACCTCAAAGGCCTTGTCGCCATGGCCGCACAGTTGAACAAAACGATATCGGCAGAACCATTGGCGTATGTCATTCATGGCTATCATCGATTTAGGCGTTATGCGCCGCGAATGCTGCGTGCGTTAGATATCAAGGCGGCATCGGTTGTGGAACCGCTGATGGCTGCGGCCAGTATTATTCAGGAAAATAGAGTCATAGAAGAAAGGCCCATAACCTTTCTGCGACGGAGTTCAAAGTGGCTCCGGCATCTCAAGACCGCTGCCCCTGACACTCACCGCTTGTGGGAAGTGGCTGTGATGTCCCACCTGCGCGATGCCTTTCGGTCTGGCGATATCTGGCTGGCGCACTCTCGGCGCTACGGTGATTTAAAGCAAGCTTTGGTATCGATTGAATCCGCGAAGGCCTCATCCCGCCTGACTGTACCGTTCGATCCTGAGGAGTGGCTGAATGATCGAAAGATACGTATGGCTGACGGGCTAAAACGCTTGGCTATTGCCGCCAAAACGGGTGCCATTCCAGGAGGAAATATTGAGAATGGCATCCTGAAACTAGATCGTTTGTCTGCCGACGTCCCCACTGAGGCAGATGAACTCGTCCTTGATCTCTATCGGCGGCTGCCGGATGTGCGAATTACCGATATGCTGTTGGAAGTGGACAAGGCCACTGGCTTTACAGATGCTTTTACCCATCTGCGCACGGGAGCACCCTGCAAAGACAGGATTGGGCTGCTCAATGTGCTGCTCGCAGAAGGGCTTAATCTTGGCCTCAGCAAAATGGCAGAAGCCACCAACACACATGATTATTTCCAGCTATCGCGCCTATCTCGTTGGCATATAGAAAGTGACGCCATCAATAGGGCACTGGCTATGGTGATAAAAGCACAATCTGCCTTACCCATGGCCCGGTATTGGGGCGCAGGCACAACCGCATCCAGTGATGGCCAGTTCTTCCCAACAACTCGGCAAGGAGAGGCTATGAACCTCATCAACGCGAAGTACGGCAATGAGCCAGGACTGAAAGCCTACACCCATGTATCCAATCAGTTTGGCCCCTTTGCCACCCAAAATATCCCAGCGACTGTGAGTGAAGCGCCGTTCATTCTTGATGGTTTGTTGATGAATGAAACTGGCAGAAACATCAAAGAACAATACGCTGATACCGGCGGGTTCACTGACCATGTCTTTGCAGTCACATCCCTTCTGGGGTATCGGTTTATCCCTCGCATTCGAGATCTGCCATCAAAACGTTTGTATGTATTTGATCCAACCGGCGTTCCTAAAGAATTGAAGGGGTTGATTGGTGGTAAAGTCCGCGAAGGCACAATTGAGGTCAACTGGCCAGACATTTTGCGCAGCGCAGCTACCATGGAGGCTGGGGTCATGCCTCCCAGTAAGCTCCTGCGAAAGTTCGCCGCCCATCCCAGACAGCATGATCTGGCTATCGCCCTTCGTGAAGTGGGACGGGTTGAACGGACACTTTTTATAATTGAATGGGTGCTTGATACAAGTATGCAGCGCCGTGCTCAGATTGGGTTAAACAAAGGTGAATCTCACCACGCCTTAAAGAATGCGCTGAGGATCGGGCGTCAGGGTGAAATCCGTGATCGTACGACAGAAGGTCAACACTACAGAATGGCTGGCCTCAACTTGCTTGCCGCCATCATAATCTATTGGAATACTGACCAGCTTGGTAAGGCCGTTGCACAACGAAAACGTAGGGGCCTGGACTGTTCACCAGAGCTTCTAGCGCACATCTCACCCCTTGGGTGGGCCCACATTCTAATTACAGGCGAGTACAGATGGCCAAAACGCTAATTAAACGCTTAGCGTAGGATCTCACACTCAACCTGAACAGACCCCAGACTAAAATCGTTTCACAAGGCAGTTTCACAAATGCCGCTGAAGCAAGGTTGTTGGGTTCTGGCGTAAATGTTGCTGCATACTCCATTGTAAATAATGGCCAGCTCTCTAGTTTCGATGCGGATCTGGAACTTCGCTCACAAACTTTTTTGAAAAACACTCAGACAATTAGCACCAATGCGGATGCCGTTTTGAACCTTGCCGGAGATTTGGTTAACAGCGGGACCTTGCTGGCTGAGCAAGCTCTGGTGATTGCTGGCCTTGGGCCTAATTCTGCCATTGGCGGCCTGACCAACCAGGCCGGTGGTGAGATCAAAGCCTCCACCGTGACAGCACGGGTGTCCTCGCTCGATAATGAAGGACTGATTGGCGCCGTTAACGGTACGCTTGATCTGAGCAACAACGGTGATCTAACCAACTCTGGGCGTTTGATTGCCAAGGGGGATGCGACACTCAAGGTCGATGGCAAGGTTACCAACAGCGGTGATATCGCCAGTGAAGGTGTGCTGACGCTGAAGAATACGTCTGGCGGTGCCACGGGTACGTTCACGAACACCGCAGAAGCCAAGTTTCGGGCCGCAAGTATTGACGCAACCGTGGCCTCTGTTGCCAATGATGGTCTGATCGGATCGGCAGAAGGTTCTGTGACCCTGACCAGTCAGGCTGGTGTTCAAAACAGAGGCCTGCTGCTAGCCAAGGAAGGCCTGACACTGAGCCTTGCCGGTGACCTGGTTAACAGCGGGACGTTGCTGGCCGAGCAAGCTTTGGTGATTGCAGGTCTTGGCACGGAGACTGCCATTGGCGCGCTGAGCAATGCAGCTGGTGGTGAAATCAAGGCCTCCACCGTGACAGCACGGGTGTCCTCGCTTGATAATGGCGGCCTGATTGGTGCTGTGAGCGGTACGCTTGATCTGACCAACAGCGGTGATCTGATCAATTCAGGCCGTCTTGTTGCCAAGGGAGATGCGACACTCAAGGTCGACGGCAAGGTGACCAACAGTGGTGACATTGCCAGTGAAGGTGCATTGACACTTAAGAATACCTCTGGCGGTGCCACCGGTGCGTTTGTTAACACCGCAGAAGCCAAACTTCGGGCTGCCAGTCTTGATCTTGCGGTTGCCTCTGTTGCCAATGATGGTCTGATCGGATCTGCGGAAGGCTCTGTGATCCTGACCAGTCAGGCTGGTATTCAAAACAGTGGTCAGTTGCTGGCCAAAGAAGGCCTGACACTGAGCCTTGCCGGTGATCTGGTTAACAGCGGAACCTTGCTGGCCGAGCAAGCTTTGGTGATTGCAGGTCTTGGCACGGAGACTGCCATTGGCGCGCTGAGCAATGCAGCTGGTGGTGAAATCAAGGCCTCCACCGTGACAGCACGGGTGTCCTCGCTTGATAATGGCGGCCTGATTGGTGCTGTGAACGGTACGCTTGATCTGACCAACAACGGTGATCTAACCAACTCTGGGCGTTTGATTGCCAAGGGAGATGCGACACTCAAGGTCGACGGCAAGGTGACCAACAGTGGTGACATTGCCAGTGAAGGTGCATTGACACTTAAGAATACCTCTGGCGGTGCCACCGGTGCGTTTGTTAACACCGCAGAAGCCAAGCTTCGGGCCGCAAGTCTTGATCTTGCGGTTGCCTCTGTTGCCAATGATGGTCTGATCGGATCAGCAGAAGGTTCTGTGATCCTGAGCAGCCAGGCTGGTGTTGAAAACAGAGGCCTGCTGCTAGCCAAGGAAGGCCTGAGCCTCACTCTTGTCGGTGACCTGACCAACAGCGGGACGTTGCTGGCCGAGCAGGCTCTGGTGATTGCAGGTCTTGGCACGGAGACTGCCATTGGCGCGCTGAGCAATGCAGCTGGTGGTGAAATCAAGGCCTCCACCGTGACAGCACGGGTGTCCTCGCTTGATAATGGCGGCCTGATTGGTGCTGTGAGCGGTACGCTTGATCTGACCAACAGCGGTGATCTGATCAATTCAGGCCGTCTTGTTGCCAAGGGAGATGCGACACTCAAGGTCGACGGCAAGGTGACCAACAGTGGTGACATTGCCAGTGAAGGTGCATTGACACTTAAGAATACCTCTGGCGGTGCCACCGGTGCGTTTGTTAACACCGCAGAAGCCAAACTTCGGGCTGCCAGTCTTGATCTTGCGGTTGCCTCTGTTGCCAATGACGGTCTGATCGGATCTGCGGAAGGCTCTGTGACCCTGACCAGCCAGGCTGGTGTTCAAAACAGCGGTCAGCTGCTGGCCAAGGAAGGCCTGACACTGAGCCTTGCCGGTGATCTGGTTAACAGCGGGACGTTGCTGGCCGAGCAGGCTCTTGAGATTGCAGGTCTTGGCACGGATACTGCCATTGGCGCGCTGAGCAACCAGGTCGGTGGTGAGATCAAAGCCTCCACCGTGACAGCACGGGTGTCCTCGCTTGATAATGGGGGCCTGATTGGTGCTGTGAACGGAGCTTTGGCACTCACTAACTCTGGTGATCTGATCAACTCAGGCCGTCTGGTTGCCAAGGGGGATGCCACGCTCACAGTCGATGGATCTGTCACCAACAGCGGCGACATTGCCAGTGAAGGTGCGCTCACACTGACCAATGCATCTGGCGGTGCCACCGGTGCGTTTGTTAACACCGCAGAAGCCAAGCTTCGGGCTGCCAGTCTTGATCTTGCGGTTGCCTCTGTTGCCAATGACGGTCTGATCGGATCAGCAGAAGGCTCTGTGACCCTGACCAGCCAGGCTGGTGTTCAAAACAGCGGTCAGCTGCTGGCCAAGGAAGGCCTGACACTGAGCCTTACCGGTGATCTGGATAACAGCGGAACCTTGCTGGCCGAGCAGGCTCTGGTGATTGCAGGTCTTGGCACGGATACTGCCATTGGCGCGCTGAGCAATGCAGCTGGTGGTGAGATCAAAGCCTCCACCGTGACAGCACGGGTGTCCTCGCTTGATAATGGCGGCCTGATTGGTGCTGTGAACGGAGCTTTGGCACTCACCAACTCTGGTGATCTGATCAACTCAGGCCGTCTGGTTGCCAAGGGGGATGCCACGCTCACAGTCGATGGATCTGTCACCAACAGCGGCGACATTGCCAGTGAAGGGGCGCTCACACTGACCAATGCATCTGGCGGTGCCACCGGTGCGTTTGTTAACACCGCAGAAGCCAAGCTTCGGGCTGCCAGTCTTGATCTTGCGGTTGCCTCTGTTGCCAATGATGGTCTGATCGGATCAGCAGAAGGTTCTGTGACCCTGAGCAGCCAGGCTGGTGTTCAAAACAGCGGTCAGCTGCTGGCCAAGGAAGGTCTGACACTGAGCCTTGCCGGTGATCTGGTTAACAGCGGAACCTTGCTGGCCGAGCAGGCTCTGGTGATTGCTGGCCTTGGATCTGAGACTGCCATTGGTGCACTGAGCAATGCAGCTAGCGGAGAGATCAAAGCGTCCACCGTGTCAGCACGGGTGTCCTCACTGGACAATGCCGGCCTGATTGGCGCCGTCAACGGAGCTTTGGCACTCACCAACTCTGGTGATCTGATCAACTCAGGCCGTCTGGTTGCCAAGGGGGATGCCACGCTCACAGTCGATGGATCTGTCACCAACAGCGGCGACATTGCCAGTGAAGGTGCGCTCACACTGACTAATACTTCCGGCGCCGCCACCGGTGTGTTCACCAATACAAAAGATGCCAAGCTTCGGGCTGCCAGTCTTGATCTTGCGGTTGCCTCCGTTGCCAATGACGGCTTGATCGGATCTGCAGAAGGTTCTGTGACCCTGACCAGTCAGGCTGGTATTCAAAACAGTGGTCAGCTGCTAGCCAAGGAAGGCCTGACACTCAGCCTTGCCGGTGACCTGACCAACAGCGGGACGTTGCTGGCCGAGCAGGCTCTTGAGATTGCAGGTCTTGGCCCTGAGACTGCCATTGGCGCGCTGAGCAATGCAGCTGGTGGTGAAATCAAAGCTTCCACCGTGACAGCACGGGTGTCCTCGCTTGATAATGGCGGCCTGATTGGTGCCGTCAACGGTTCGCTTGATCTGACCAACTCTGGTGATCTGATCAACTCAGGCCGTCTGGTTGCCAAGGGAGATGCGACACTCACAGTCGATGGATCTGTCACCAACAGTGGTGACATTGCCAGTGAAGGTGCATTGACACTTAAGAATACCTCTGGCGGTGCCACCGGTGCGTTTACCAATGCGTCTGAGGCCAAGCTTATCGGAGGGACGGCTAATCTAAGGATAAGATCTCTCGATAATGATGGGCTTTTAGGAGCACGCGCAGGTACCCTCTCCCTTCATTTAAATGGTGATTTTGAAAATAGTGGGAAGCTTGCCTCTACGGGGAGTATCTCACTTAAAACGGATGGTTCTGTAGAGAACTCCGGGAAGTTGCTAAGTGATCAAATCATAAGAATTCAAGGAGCGAGCAACGCGGAAGTAGCTCAGTTCCACAATAAGAGTGGTGGTGAAATTAAGTCACAAGGCTTGGAGAGCACCTCATCAAGCTTCAGCAATGCCGGTACCATTCAGGTGGGGGCTGCCGGTATCGCAATAAACAGCGTTTCGAGCTGGACAAATACAGCTGAGATTGAGACTTCCGGAGGGCTTGTTATTGCATCTGATGGAAATATTGCAAACCAGGGTGATGGTACACTCAAATCTGATGGAATTTTGACACTAACAGGCCATACAGGCACGAATGCTAAGGCGGTTTTCAATGAAGCAGATGCATTGGTCAGTGGTGCAGGTGGCGTTGTCCTTAATGCAGAGAACTTCACAAATGAGGGTCGCGTAGGCTCCCAGGATGGTGATGTAGATATCGCATTGACGGAGAACCTTGCAAACGGCGGGCTGATCTATGCCGGGCAAGATGTCACCGCAAAAGTGAATGGAGAAATCCGTAATACGGGCGGAGACATTCTTGCTGAAGAGAACATCCGTTTGGTCGGGCTTGATAAGGTCAGAGCCGGATCGTTGATCAATGAAACTGGTGGAGTGATTGAAGCTGTAGCGGGTGATTTGAGAATTGATGCTGATCTAATCAAAAACCTGACTGATAAACCAGTCGTTACGCAGAAAGTTTATGCTCCAGTCGAGGAAACCGAAGGAAATCCGGATACTCGGCCCGGTTTAAGTGGTGGCCGTACCAACATTTGGATTGTTCGAACGATTAAGAAAACCGTCGATGAAATAGCTAGCCTACCAGCAGTTTCGCGTTTGCTATCTGGACGTGATTTTGTAGCTTCTGCAAACAGTTTTGAAAACGCGTATGGTCAGGTTGCCGCTAATAATAACGTAAGCATAAGTTCGGGAAGCCTTACAAATACAGCACAAGATCTAATCGAGGCTGTAACTGTAGATACAGTTGAGCGTCACACTTGGGCAGTAAAGAAAAAATGGGGTGGCAAGAAGTGGAAGAAGAAATATCTAGAATATTCTGACACCACAACAAAAACCTTAGGAGCCAGCTTCGGAACGATTGAAGCTGGCAATAATCTGACAATTGACGTCGAGGGTTTCGTAAAAAATGAGGCCATCAGAGAAAATGCCGGGCAAGTCGGCCTTTCTTCAGGTAACCGGAAAATTGCTGAGAGCGTAGATGCCCCGAGCAATGCGGTAGACGTTGAGTCTGTTGCGATTGGAGGACCTGCAAATTCCAAGGTCTCTACTGATGCTAACGTATCGGGTACGAATGTTGATTTACGCGCAGGTACCAACCTTACGACTGCAACCGCGAATGTTGGCACAACGTCTAAAAATGTTACCGCAAAAGCAAATGTTAAAACATCAGCTGAAACAGGTAGCACCTCAACGGATGTGAAGACTAAGGTTGAGACAAAAAACACTTCAGCTGTGGTCTCAACGCAGCCTGACGAGAAAATCGAAGCCAAAAACAATCAAGACAAGGTTGTGACTGAAACGGATCTGTCAGAGGTAGAAAAGCAAACTCCACCGGAAAAGCAAATCGTAGACGACATTAAAAATCTACAAAATCGCAAGCACCTGTTCGTCTCCAATAAAGATCCTGATGCGCCCTATAAGATTGAAACACGATCTGATTTCATTGACCCGGGCAAGTATCTCGGCTCAGATTATTTCCTGAAAAAAGTGGGCCTTGATAAGCCAGGATCACAACAAAAGCGCTTGGGTGATGGTTTTGTTGAAACAAAACTTATCCGGGATCAGATTTTTGAGCTAACCGGCAAACGCTACCTCAAAGATGAGGCGGATGAACGTACGCAGTTGGAGCAACTTTACAACAGTGCTGCAACTGAAAAAGAGCGCCTTCACCTCACAGTTGGCACGTCGTTATCGCCGGACATGGTCGCTAGCCTTACAGAAGATATTGTCTGGCTTGAGCGTCAATTGGTTGATGGGGAAGAAGTTCTCGTCCCTCGTGTTTATTTGGCATCAGCGCCGCAGCCGACGTCCAGTGCACGCCTTACTGGTAAGAATGTCAGCATCGCATCGGGAAGCTTGACCAACAGTGGTGACATTGTTGCTTCTGCTGACTTGGAAATTGAAGGCACTGGCTCTGTTAAAAACGTTGGGGGTCGTTTGCTGTCTGGAGAGCAACTCTCAATCACAGCGGGTGATGTCTTCAGTAACCTGTCTGGGTCTGTTCAGGGTACCGACATCACGATCACTGCAGAAAGCCTCATTAACGAGACTTTGACGACCCGAGATTTGAGCAGCCAAGGCTATGCTGATCGGCTTCAATCAAAAGCAGAGATCTCAGCGCTTGGCAATTTAAAGATCAATACTACCGGGGATATTACCTCCCTTGGAGGGCTGCTCTCTGCAGGTGTTGATCTGAATCTCACTGCAGGTGGCGACGTAAAGCTTGCCGGCATTGGTCTGGAGCGTAATCGTGAGACTTACTTTAAGGGTGGTCATGATAAAGCCTACAGCCTTACCCATGAACTTGCTGAGGTTAGTGCGGGATCTAACCTGTCAATTTCTGCGGCCAATGATATTGGGTTTGAAGGTGTCGACCTTAGCTCCGGTGGTGATGCAAACTTAACAGCTGGCAATGATGTCACCATTGCAGCCGTAACTGACATCAACGAGACCGACTTCAAACTGAAGATTAAGGGAAGCGGGATCTTTGGCGGTGGCCTGAACCAAAAGAATTACTCCTATCAGGAGACAATAGTTGGTTCCACTTTGGATGTCGAAAACGACCTCAATATTACCTCTGGTCAGGACAGCAACATCCTTGCCTCCACTCTGGCGGCTGGCGACAATCTATCAGTCGACGCAGGTGGTGCCTTAAATGTTGAAGGGCTAAGTGGGGACACAACCTCCCAGAATTATGAGAAATCAACGGGTTTCCTTTCGAAGAAGAGCCACACACGTAATGTGTCCAGCGAAAACTATACCACGTCCTCGCTCATTGCGGGTAATGACCTGATTTTAGATGCTGAGAAAGACCTTACAATAACGGCGTCATCTGTCGTCGGCGGTGGAGATGTTTCTCTCTCTGGTGAGAACGTCTCGCTTGAAACCTCAGAAACGCAAAGTTCTGTTTTTGATCAAAAGAAGAAAAGTGGTTTCTTTGCCGGCGGTGCTGACGGTGGCTTTGGTTTCTCAGTGGGATATCGCTCCCAAAAAGATAAAACCGATCAAAACGGCACCACGCGCATTGTCTCCAACGTGAATGCTGGCAAGTCTCTCACAATCACCGCTGACAATGACATCACGTCAGAAGCGGCATTACTAACAGCAGAAGAAGATATAACGCTGGAGGCTGGCAATGATGTCAAACTCACGTCAACGAGCGAAACGCAGAACTACAATGAGAGTCACAAGCTAGATGAAATCGCGCTCACGGTTGCCATAAGGGAGAACGTCAGCAGAAACGTTGAAGCGCTCATTAACGCGCCGCAGGAGGCGACAAAAGGTAAAGGGAATGGCTTCAATAAGGCTGTAACTGCGGCCTCAGCCGCCCTCAAGGCAGCGGAAGCAGCACAAGCTTTGGTGACCGGTCCGCTCATTTCCAACGAAATCGGTATTGGAGTTAGCTCGAAAAAATCACGCTTTACGAGTGAAACAGTAAGTGAGCGTGTCGGGCAGGTTAATGCTGGCCAGGATCTAATCGTTAAAGCTGGTCAGGATATTATCTCTGAAGGTACTCAGATGTCCGCCGAGCGTGATGTAACGCTGGAAGCTGGCCGTGACATCACTCTTGAGGCCGCTGAAACTGAGACGTCTTCCAGCAATAAATCGTCAGAACGCTCCGCTGGGATTAAGGCAACTGTTGGTGTTGGTCTTACCGGTGTTTCTGCAGGTGTCTCAGGCACTGTTTCGGGACAAAACAGCAAGGGTCATAACTCCTCCAACACCAAGACGAACGCTCTGGTTCAAGCGGGTGAGACTGTCACTTTAATTTCCGGAGAAGATACCGCCTTGAAAGGCGCTCGTGTTCTTGGGGAAACCATTACCGCAGACATTGGTGGTGATCTGAACATCGAAAGTCTGCAGGACACAGCCTCTGGTAAAAATAAAACCCGCGGCGGTTCTGCGGGTGTGAGCATCAGTTCAAACAGCGTCAGCGTAAACGGCAGCATCAATCTGGCCGACGGCAGCTCGTCAAAGGCCTGGGTCGGCGAACAGACAGGCCTTTACGGGAAAGAAAAAGTTGATGTTCGGGTTGAAAGCAACACCGATCTTAAGGGCGGCGTTATCAACTCGGAAAGCGGAGATCTGAAGCTTGATACGGGCACGCTGACGTTCTCGGATATCCAGGATCACGACAAATCCAGCCAGACCAGCGTGAGCGTCTCCGCAAGCCTTTCCATGACCACGGAAGGCGATAATGCTCTTCAGGAAACGTTGGGTGATGTACAGGATGCAGGACAGGATGTGGTTGATAAGGTTGATCAACCCACGGAAGCAGAACTGAAGCAACGTGAGGCAAAAGCCGATCCTGGTCAGGTGTCTCCGGGTGGATCCGTTGAAGGCTCCTACGGCAGTAAAGACAAAGAGCAAATCACCCGTGCCACCGTTGGCGAAGGTGAGATCATCATCCGCGATGAGGACAAGCAACAGGAGCTGGAAGACAGCGGTGAGACTGAGAATGTCGCCGAACTGAACCGTGACATTGATGCAGCGCAGGAAGTCACCAAAGACGAAGAAGAGTATGTTGGCGTTTATGTAAGTGATACGGCTGTGAGGGCCGCGATTGAAGCGGGTGCAAAGGTTGCTGAAGTTGCTGAGCTTATCATCGATAAGATGCTTGAAGATGACAAAATTCCAGAAGCAGACAAATCGGCTGTAGAGGAAATAAAAAAACATCTCGATGACCCGGAAGTAGTAGCACAGCTTCAAGCCTGTCAGGCTTCGGGCCAGTCCGCAAGCTTTAGTCTTTGGGATCTGATTATCCCGAAAGCACATGCGATTGCTCCGGTCTTGGCTTTTTGTGGGGGGCTCCTTGCGGAAGGCGGCGCTGTTCTCGGAGGTGTGGGAATTAGCGCAGAAACCGTTGCACTTCTTCTTGCAGCCGTAACTGGAGGAACAATTGCATATGATAAAATCAAAGATGAACAAGAAAAGGCAGCTACTACTACATCAGCTTTGGCATTAGCTTTTGTCGTCTTGAATAGGGATCGCGCGGCTGACGATGACATATATGAGGAGATAAAAGCAGAAGGCGGAAAGCTGATTACCATTAGTGGTGTTGGGAATGAATTAATTCGTAATATTATTATTACTTACCCAACTGGTGAAGAGGTTAGTCTACGGGTATTTGTTACTCCTGAAGATAAGGGCTTTGTCGTTGATCAGGGTTTCGTCAACGGCGAAAGAATGCCGGAGACGATGCTCGAAGGAATGGCCGCCGATCTTTCTGGAAACGGATTTAATGTCCTTTACAAAACTGACACAAATAGTGATATACCCACTATTGGAGGTCATAGACCAAAGAACTATACGTGGGCGGGGAGAACTCATCCTTCTGGCCTAGAATTTGATAAACAAGGCTTCCCGAAGTTCGAGCCCCACACTGAAACCAAGGTACAAGCGGAAAACTTGACGGGTGTCTATGCAAAAGACGAGAAAATAGCAAACCGAGCCGCTGGTTTTGACAAGACGCCCGACGGTTATGTTTGGCATCATCACCAAGATGGAAAATCTTTGCTATTAGTTCCTAAGAACTTGCACAATTCTTGTAGACATACTGGGGGATGTGCTGTGATTAGAAATGGAGGGAGTTTTGACTAATGTATAAACAATTAATCATATCTGCTGAGAAAACCACAAAGGCAATAGTCTCGCTTGCAGAAGAAAAAAACGCGGTAAAATTTTCGGGATCTTTTATAAGTTTTTGCCTTGAAAATGATGGAGCAAAGTTTAAAGACGCTGAAATAGAAACTGGATCATCCCAAGCTCGGCAATGTTGCTATGGTATACGGGAATTTATTCCGATTAAGAAAATCGGCGACTTGGATGTTGAAAGTTGGGACCCAGAACTAATTGCATTCGCAGAGGCTTCCGGCGGGAATTATTTCGTTTTTAAAAAACCGGATATGACTTCAGTGTTTTTCTGGGACCATGAGACAAATTTATTAGAATTGGTTTCAAAGAGTTTTGAAGAATTTTTGGATGGTATAACAAAGGCAGATTACAGTGACTTACCTGAGCCAGAAAATCTTAAAGTTTGGGTGAACCCAGCTTTTTTGAAAAAACAGAAAGATATGGGGAACGCTTAAACGTAACCGTCTGCTCACGGCGCCAGGGTTTGGGCTTGACGCTGTGATATTGCGTACGGCTTCCAGTTCTATGGCATGAGCTCGTGGAGGCGGTTGATTTTGTGATCGTTGATGGGGTGGGTTGAGGATACATGTAAAAACCGGTCACAAAGGAATTTCGAAGGGGAGATTTCTTGGAACTAACGGGCCTGGCCGGCGCTGTTGCATAAATACGCTTCAGGCGTATATTCCGGCTGATATTTCCTTCAATGAAGATTCACTTCATGCCGTTTAAAGCCAATGCTGATCGCCGACATAAGTTTGCCAAAGCCAAATACAAAGTGACGAACTGGTCGAAATATAATGAAAGCTTGCGTCGTCGCGGCGATGTTACGGTTTGGATTGAAGAGAGCGCTGCCAAGGCTTGGTTTGCACCGGCGTTGTTGCAGAACTCTACTTTAGCTTACAGCTTGCCCTTACCCGCTTAACTCAGGTCGCGATGATCCGCTCAAACGTCGCACGTCCGAGGGCGGCCATTGTGTTGAGGACGGAGACATTGATCCTGGCTTCCGTCTTCTGGTTTTCAAACTCACGGGACCTCAACGCGGTCCCGAATATCTGTTTATATCGCCCCATCAAGGTCTCGCCTCTTGAGCGCCGCCCGTAGCCGGTTTGCTTCTGCCACCCCATTCTGCCATGTTTCTCAATGGCCAATATATCTCGATCACGAGCAGTGGGAACAGTCTCAGCCTCAGGGCTGGGGACGGCTGTTTTGGGCGGCGGTATGATGACCTCGACACCGTCATGGCCCAATGGGCACATAGCTGATGGAGTGGATGCTCCCTCTACCGGGCATCTAAGCATGCCATAGTGATGTTGATGACGTCAGCAAGGAAGGGGGATCTCATGGGTGAGGTTCATTTTATCGGGATTGATCTGGCTAAAACAGTTTTTCATTTGCACGGTGCTGGGAGGGACGGAACCGTCATTTTCCGGAAAAAGCTTAGCCGCAGCAGAGTTCTCGAATTTCTTTCAAAATGGGATAAATGCACAGTGGCAATGGAAGCGTGCGCGACTGCTCACTTCTGGGGCCGGGAGATAGCCAAGCTCGGACATGAAGTGAAATTAATTCCACCTGTCTAGGAGAGCACCACAAAGCGTGGGGTATTTGCTGTTTTAGGCCATTGTGTCAGTGCTGGATGTATTCTCCCCAAAAGCGCTGGTTGAAAATTCCCCACTTTTTCAGCTTTGACTTTTGTTTGAAGGGGCATGCCCCTTCAAACAAAAGTTGGCCAAACTCTCCTCTACGTTCCTGTTGGAAAGAAGGGGTGTGGAGGAGTGGTCAATCTAGGGAAGATCGTAATGATCCATAATTTGAAGCAGCAGGGACTGTCTGTAAGTGCCATAGCGCGCAAAGCCGGGCTGGATAGAAAGACGGTCAGCAAATACTTACACCAAGGCCTTGAAGCTCCTGTCTACGGCCCCCGCCAGCGTGACGGGCGTGTACTGGAGGAATACAAAGGCTATTTACTTGAGCGACTGGAGCGGTTTCCCGGTCTATCTGCCCGGCGCTTGCTTCGTGAGCTGAAGACACTGGGGTTTAAGGGCGGTTACTCCACTGTAACGGAATATCTTCGCCTGATCCGTCCAGCTCCTCCGCATGCATTTGAACGGCGCTTTGAGACAGCACCAGGCCAGCAGGCACAGGTAGATTTTGCTGAGTTTCAGGTGGAGTTCACCAGTGAACCAGATGTGGTGCGAAAAGTCTTTTTGTTTTCAATGGTGCTGAGTAATTCACGGTTTTTGTGGGGGCGCTATTGTGCCAATCAAAAACTAGAGACAGTCCTGCGTTGTCATATCGCGGCCTTTGAGGTCTTCGGCGGAGCGACACTGGAAGTCCTGTATGATCGCATGAAGACAGCCGTTCTGGGAGAGGAGCCAGATGGCACTGTTCTTTTTAATCCTGCTCTTGTCGCTCTTCTGGACCATTATGGCGCTCAGCCGGATGCCTGCCAGCCCTACCGGGCCAAAACCAAGGGCAAGGTGGAGCGGCCATTTCGTTACATCCGGCAGGATTTCTTCCTTGGTCGTACGTTCCGCGATCTGGACGATCTTAATGCCCAGTTCACACGCTGGTGCAAGGAAATTGCCAATGCCCGTGTTCATGCCACCACCAACCGTGTGGTGGGCGAGGTCTTTGGAGAGGAACAGCCCGCTCTGATCCCTTTGCCAGCGCACCCTTATGATGCTGTTTTACTGGTGGAGCGGCGGGTCACGCGTGATGGCATGGTCTCCGTTGGAGGTAATCTTTATTCAGTGCCGGACACCGTTAAGAAACGGATGGTCGAAGTCCAGCATCACCCGCAAGAGGTGCGCATCTATGAAAACGGTCAGCTCATCGCCACCCATCCGGTCATGGAGGGAAAGAACCAGCGCCGGGTTGATCCATGCCATCGCAAGGCTCCTCCACGGGCAACACAGCGCCGTCGTCTGGCTGCGGAGCCAACCAAACACAGCGGTGTAAACCAACGCCCACTGGAGTTCTATGAAGCGGTAGGCCAACGACTTGCCAGTACTGGAGGTAAGCCATGAGTTCGCTCAGTAAACGCATTCAGTCTTCACTGGTAGGCTTAAAAATGCCGCGGGCTTTAGAGGTGCTCGACCACACGCTGAGCCAATTGGAACAAGGGGAACTCACGGCACTGGAGGCCCTGGATTCTCTGCTCAATGAAGAATATTCAACACGCGAGGGCCGCCGTATCGGCGTCGCCCTGACGACAGCGCGGCTTACTCCGATAAAAACACTGGAAAGCTTCGACTTTACCTTCCAGCCCTCGCTGGACAGGGATCGCATCATGGCTCTAGCCGAACTGGAGTTCATCACTCGCAATGAAGTGGTACACTTTCTCGGTCCACCTGGTACAGGAAAGAGCCATCTGGCAACTGCTCTTGGGGTTGCAGCCGTTAAAGCGGGTAAACGGGTGTATCGCATTGCTTTAGCTCACCTCATCGAAGCCTTGGCAAAAGCTGAAAAAGAAGGGCGGTTGACTGAGAAACTACGCTTCTTTGCACGAACTTCACTGCTAATCGTCGATGAAATCGGTTATCTGCCAATTACCAATGGGGGAGCAAACTTGTTCTTCCAGCTCGTCAATGCCAAATATGAAAAGGGATCCATGATCCTCACCTCAAACCGTGGCTTTGCGGAATGGGGGGAGATCTTTGGTGATCGCGTTATTGCCACAGCCCTTCTCGATCGGCTTTTGCATCATGCCGTCGTCATCCAGATCGAAGGTGCTAGTTATCGGTTGCGCAGCCATGCGGACCTCATGCCAGAGCACGTACGGGCTAACGCTTCAATAGCTCCACCTCCACCACCAAAACGACGCGGCAGGCCACCCAAAAAGGAGAGTTAGACCCACAGAAAAGGCTGGTCACCAAATACTCAAACTGAGGACTTTCCGTCCAGCACATGTGGGGAAATTTGACTCAGCATTGACACATTGATGCGACGGCGTTAGGATGGCTTCACTCGGGGAAATTATCCAGCTCAAAATCCGCCTTTTAGGGATCAGCCCGATGATCTGGCGCCGGATCCTTGTTTCATCATCGACCACCCTGCACGAGTTGCACGGGATTTTACAGGTGGTGATGGGGTGGGATGGCATTCATCTGTTTCAGTTTGATATTCGGGCCGTCGACTATGGTTCTTGGGAACTACATATGGCGCGCCCGGATAATTCGCTGTGCGACTTCGGATTTCGCCGGAATGACCGGTTTTTCTACATCTACGATATGGGAAGTTACTGGCGACACGAAGTCCGTGTTGAAAGCTTATTGGATACTGATCCCAAGAAGTTCTATCCAATTTGCACCGGTGGAACAGGCGCTTGCCCACCGGAGGATTGTGGAGGAGCGAGCGGGTTTCTAGTGCGCCGGGATGAGGCCAATGGCTATGACGCGTGGCGGAACGTGTCAACGACTTTGAGACAGTGGCATTTGGACTTTAAGCTTGATTTTCTTTCTCTGACTTTGGTGGATTGATCCAGACGGCCGTCGGGATTTGAGGTGGTTTTGGCTGTTTTAGTACGAAGCGCTCGGGTGTACTGATGAACGCAGCCTCGAGGGTTGCTTGGCGTGCGGCATAGACTGCCTCGGCCTGTCCAAAGTGAACCTGATCAGGGGTCATGAGTCCGATGCCTGCATGATGGTGTTGCTCGTTGTACCATGCAAAGAATCTGCGACAAAAGTGGCGGGCTTGCTCGATGGCTTCAAACTTCTTGGGAAATTCGGGCTGATATTTTAGCGTCTTGAAGTGGGCCTCTGAGAACGGGTTGTCGTTTGAGGTATGGGGTCGGCTGTGGGATTTAAGCACACCAAGATCCACCAGCATCAGGGCAGTTGTCTTTGCCTTCATTGGCCCGCCACGATCGGCATGTAATGTCAGTTGATCGCGTTGCACAGCATGCTTTTCCATTGCATCCATGAACAGTTCCTTGAACTGGCTGGCGCTTTCGGCCTGCTCAATGCGCCAGCCAACAACACGGCGGCTGAAGATGTCCAAGATGACATAGAGATAGAAGTAAGACCATTTCACTGGGCCCATCAGCTTGGTAATATCCCAAGACCAGACCTGATTGGGAGCTTCGGCTAGAAGTTCCGGCTTTTGATAGACAGGGTGCGTGCGCTGACGGCGACGCTCAATGACTTCGCCCTGAGCGGCCAATATCCGATACATCGTGCGGATCGAACACAAGTAGGTGCCTTCATCCAGTAAAGTGGCGAATACCTCGGTGGGGGTCTGGTCGGCAAACCTGGGCCCACGCAGATGATCTAGTACCCGAGTCCGTTCATTTTCCGGCAAGGCACGCGCTGAAGGGGGGCGTGGCTTTACCGCGCGTGGCGGAGCAGCCAATGTAGCGCGATGGCGAAGAACGCTTGCCCGCGACAACGAGAGCGCGGAGCAAACAGCGGAGGTCAGGCCGCTGCCTGAGGGCAGAGCAATCGCGACGGCCATCATGACTTGCCGCTGCGCTCTGGCGTCTGCTCCATCTCGTCCAACAATGTCGCCACTTTTTTTTGGATTGCAAGGATGGCTTCCGCCTGGTCCAGACGCCGCCGTAGTGCTGTAACTTCACGGTTAGCCTTGGCCAGTTCGGCCTGTAATGGGTTGGCGGGTGCTTTTTGTGGGCCACGGTGACGCGGCTGCAATGCTCCCAATGAGCCTGCAGCGCGCGCCCGACGCCAATCCGTTAGCGCAGAAGAATAAAGCCCTTCGCGCCGTAGTATGGCTGTAACACCACCTGTGTCTGCTGCTTGGTCCGTCTCATCCAGAATGCGTAGTTTGTATTTGGCTGTGAAACTCCTGCGTTTAGGGATCGCAGTCAGCTCGGCTGTAGGCTGCACTGGCGCTGCCACCATGCGGGCTGGCGGTGGCGTGGGCACAATATCATCAGGCCCAGTATCGGCTGAAAGCGGTGTCTGTGAAGGCATAACCATGGGGTCGTTCTCCTACGCCATCAAGTGTAAACTTTGGCCAGTGGAATGTCTCACGCTTATTGGCACGGAGGGTGGCGAGACTTGGACATCTTATCTGGCTTTGCGAAAGACCTTCTAGACTGTCGTGACACGGAACGAAGTCTGAGTGACCTGGACTTGGAGGAACTGCAGTTTGCCGTAGACCGAGTGAACAGCCGGGAGCCTTTCACATCCTGGCGTTTTTCACGCAAACAGTTGAATGCTTATTTTCGGGAGGGACGACATCGGGAGTTGATGCACCAGCAGTTGATCTGACCTGTCCAGAATCGAGCGATTTTGAACAAGTCGCGGGGCTCTGTTCAAAACTTAGCTTGACGGGGTATAGGACACAGGTAACATTACGGACACCTATTTCTTTACAGTGCACTGAGCCGATATGTCCAGAATATTTGCCTACGCTAGGGTGTCGACCTCCGACCAAGAAACACAAAACCAAGTCGCGGAGATTGAAGCGGCTGGGTTCAAGGTCGAACCACACCGCATTGTTACAGAAACTATCTCCGGGTCTGTATCCATTGCGCTACGCAAAGGTTTCGCCAGTTTGCTGGAGAAGCTGGAACAGGGGGATGTGCTTATTGTCACCAAGCTTGATCGGCTTGGTCGCGACCCTCCGTGCCAATAAGTGTGAGACATTCCACTGGCCAAAGTTTACACTTGATGGCGTAGGAGAACGAACCCATGGTTATGCCTTCACAGACACCGCTTTCACCCGATACTGGACCTGATGATATTGTGCCCCCGCCACCGCCAACCCGCATGGTGACAGCGCCAGTGCAGCCTACAGCCGAGTTGACCGCTATCCCTAAGCGGAGAAGTTTCACAGCCAAATACAAACTGCGCATTCTGGACGAGACGGACCAAGCAGCAGACACAGGTGGTGTTACAGCCATTCTACGGCGCGAAGGGCTTTATTCTTCTGCGCTAACGGATTGGCGTCGGGCGCGCGCTGCAGGCTCATTGGGATCATTGCAGCCGCGTCAACGTGGCCCACAAAAAGCACCCGCCAACCCATTACAGGCCGAACTGTCCAAGGCTAACCGTGAAGTTTCAGCACTACGGCGGCGTCTGGACCAGGCGGAAGCCATCCTTGCAATCCAAAAAAAAGTGGCGACATTGTTGGACGAGATGGAGCAGACGCCAGAGCGCAGCGGCAAGTCATGATGGCCGTCGCGATTGCTCTGCCCTCAGGCAGCGGCCTGACCTCAGCCGTTTGCTCCGCGCTCTCTTTGTCGCGGGCAAGCGTTTTTCGCCATCGCGCTACATTGGCTGCTCCGCCACGCGCGGTAAAGCCACGTCCCCCCTCAGCGCGTGCCTTGCCGGAAAATGAACGGGCTCGGGTACTGGACCATCTGTGTGGGCCCAGGTTTACCGACCAGACCCCCACCGAGGTATTCGCCACTTTGCTGGATGAAGGCACCTACCTCTGTTCGATCCGCACGATGTATCGGATACTGGCCGCTCAGGGCGAAGTCATTGAGCGTCGCCGTCAGCGCACGCACCCTGTCTATCAAAAGCCGGAACTTCTAGCCGAAGCTCCCAATCAGGTCTGGTCTTGGGATATTACCAAGCTGATGGGCCCGGTGAAATGGTCTTACTTCTATCTCTATGTCATCTTGGACATCTTCAGCCGCCGTGTTGTTGGCTGGCGCATTGAGCAGGCCGAAAGCGCCAGCCAGTTCAAGGAACTGTTCATGGATGCGATGGGAAAGCATGCTGTTCCACGCGATCAGTTGACATTGCATGCCGATCGTGGCGGGCCAATGAAGGCAAAGACAACGGCTCTGATGCTGGTGGATCTTGGTGTGCTCAAATCCCACAGCCGACCCCATACCTCAAACGACAACCCGTTCTCAGAGGCCCACTTCAAGACGCTGAAATATCAGCCCGAATTCCCCAGGAAGTTTGAAACCATCGAGCAAGCTCGCGACTTTTGCCGCAGATTCTTTGCATGGTACAACGAACAACACCATCATGCAGGCATCGGACTCATGACCCCTGATCAGGTCCACTTTGGACAGGCCGAGGCTGTCTATGCCGCACGCCAAGCAACTCTCGAGGCTGCGTTCATCAGTACACCCGAGCGCTTCGTACTAAAACCGCCAAAACCACCTCAAATCCCGACGGCCGTCTGGATCAATCCACCAAAGCCAGAGAAAGAAAATCAAGCTTAAAGTCCAAATGCCACTGTCTCAAAGTCGTTGACACGTTCCGCGATGCCATTGATGTGTCCAGCACTGTGGCACGGCTTGAGCAACTTGGCATTCGCGTTCACTGCCTTGCTCTGGGTGGAGTGGATCTGACGAGTTCCGCCGGAAAGCTCACCATGGGTGTGATCAACGTAGTCGCCCAGTTTGAGCGCGACCTTTTGATCGAGCGGACACAGGCTGGTTTGGCGCGCGCAAAATCAGAAGGGAAGACTCTGGGACGCCCACCCGCTCTGTCTGGTGAACAACAAGACATCGTACGCCAAAGGCTGGCCAATGGAGAGAGCATCTCTGCTATCGCACGGGACATAAAGACCAGCCGGCAAACTGTCATGAGAGCTCGGGATGCTGCCGGGTAAGAAGGGCGAGTAGAGATGGACATTCAGGTAAAGATAGCGATTACCGCCCCAGATGGGGAGATACATGAATTTAACATTGCCGCTTTTGAAAAGGGGCATGTAGACGCCGCCGAAATCGGACTGACCATTGAGGAAAGCAAGGAGCTTTTGGTGAAACTGCAACGGGAAATTGTTGCGGCCCAAACAGCGGCGTTTTGCGCTGCACGTTCAACTTGCCCAAGTTGTGCAGCTAGACTTAGGCGAAAAGGCAGCAAGCGTATTCAATATCGAACCGTCTTTGGCGATATCACCATAAACAGCCCACGCCTCAATCATTGCGGATGCCAGCCAGGGTCTGCCCAGACCTTCAGCCCACTGACAGAACTACTGCCCGATCATGTCGCGCCGGAAATGCTCTGGCTGGAAACAAAATGGGCCTCGCTGGTCTCATATGGCATCACAGTAGATTTGCTTAAAGACGTACTGCCAATCGGGAAGCGTCTGAATGCAGAAACCGTACGCAGGCATTTAGGGCGTGTTGCAAGCCGCATGGAGGCTGAGTTGGCCGACGAGCGGTACAGTTTTATCGAAACCTGTGCCTTTGATCGGGAACACCTGCCAAACCCGGAAGGCCCGATCACGGTTGGCATCGATGGCGGATATGTGCGATCGCGCGAAAAGGGCCAATCTCATTTTGAGGTCATGGTTGGCAAATCCATCCCCACAGACCAACCAGATCGTTACCTTGGCCTTGTGCAAAGCCATGATGAAAAACCAAAACGGCGATTGCATGAAGTCCTGAAAGAACAGGGTTGGCAAGAAAATCAGCAAGTCACATTTATGACCGATGGCGGCGAAACTGTCATCAATATTGCCCGTAATATGGCCCCTGCGTGTGAACATCTTCTGGACTGGTTCCATGTCACGATGCGCATCACCGTGATGGGGCAATATGTCAAAGGCCTTGCCCATCTGAACTCGAATGAGGCCGGGGAGATGGCCAGTGCGCTTCGTCAGATCAAAGGGTATCTATGGAATGGCAATCTGCATGATGGGCAGGCGGCCATAGATGATTTGGTCATGGACCTTGACGAAATCGAAACGGAATACGCCAGCATTAAGGCCCTACGAAAAGCAGCAGCCGAATTCCAGACTTACATAGCCAACACCGCCTGGATGATCCCGAACTATGCAGAACGACGACGTTACGGCGAACGTGTTTCTACCGGCTTTGTCGAAAGCACTGTCAATACCGTTGTCGGTAAGCGGTTTTGCAAACGCCAGCAGATGCGCTGGTCAAAAACCGGTGCTCATCTCATGCTGCAAACCCGGACACGCACGCTGGATGGCACACTGCGCACAAAGTTCCTGCAATGGTATCCCGGCATGAAACCAGACGGGGAAGCCAAAATGGCAGCCTAATTGCCCCACGCTTTGTTGTACTCTCCCACCCTAGGCCCTATGGGCACATAGCTGAATGAGGATGTTAACCCCACTCGAATTAATGTCGGTAGGTCAATAGGATACGGTCATGTGAGTATATTTTACACGTATCCTCAACAGACCCCATGTAGACTGTGGTTTAAGAAGCTGACTGACTTCTTTTTTCACGTGAAGGCGGGGAAAATTGGTTACCCAGGAGTAGGGAAATAGTTTTCCTGAGCTAGGGGTGATGAATGACCATCTAAGTAACGTATATCGAAGTACCGTATCTTCTAAGTAGCGGAATGAACGAATATACAGGTAGGGAAAAATGTTGCCCCACCATGACGCCCTAGCGAACTTGTTTGAACCTCGTGATCCACCTACTGTTAAGTTGAAAGCGAGGTTGCAATGACACAAGCAAACAAGGAAGTAATTCCTTTTACTGGAACTGCAGGTACGAAGAGTAAAAAGCAATCATCCACAGAGAGGATCTGGGGGAAGGATGTGTGTTCCCATGGATATGCGGGCGTACCCTCAATCCTTATTAGGTGCCAACAGCGTTTGGGGCTGAACCCTACCCAGATGAACATAATTCTTCAGCTGTTGAACTATTGGCATGATCCGCGACGCAAGCCATTTCCGCGAAAAAAAGAGCTTGCTGACAGAATTGGCGTTACACCAAAGACAATTCAAAACAATATTAGGGCTTTGGAAGTTGCTGGATTGATTAGGCGCGAGCAACAAAAAACAGCGGCAGGTGATTGGGGTAGCAATATCTATCATCTCGATGGGCTAGTCGAAAAGGTGAAGAGCTTCGAGCCAGAGTTCACAAAAGAAAGAGACGAGAGAAAGGCTAAGAAGGAAGAACTTGAAACGCCAAAAGGTAAGCGCAAAAGTAGTTGAAAAATAATTTACCCCGGCCGCGTGCATAAGCAGAGACGGTACCGGGGTGTACAACACTTATATACGCTAGGTAGGGAAAATAATCAAGGCAATGTGTGAAGTGCTGCAATATCAAGGGTTTGAGACTGCTTTGTCACTGGAGAGGTTCGGTCGTTACCTAGAGTGGGCAGGTGGTGATAGAGAGAAGGCAATCTTGTTGTATTCTCTTAATACTCGGATCTCGGAAGCTTTTTATCCATCTCTGCAGATGTTGGAAGTGTCGTTACGTAATCGTATTCATACAGTAATGACAGACTTATATAATAATAGATGGATCTTTGATGAAAGATTGATTTTGAATGCTCGCCATCAAGAACAAATAGCTAGTGCTCGAGAGGATATAAAAGAGAGCAAAAAAGAGGAAACTCCTGACAGAGTTGTAGCTGAGCTTACTTTCAGTTTTTGGACCGCCATGTTAGGTCCAAGTCATGACGCCCTCTGGAATCAAGGGCTTCATAAAATTGCAAAAAAAGCTGATGGCAAAGGTCTTCGTCGTAAGGATTTGTCTTCTCCCCTTACTCCGATCCGGGTACTACGCAATCGCATTGCTCACCACGAACCTATAATCGCTTGGAACTTGAGAAAGCATCACAGCAACATACAGAATATTATTCTCTGGCTTTCTCCTGCCGCCCATGACTGGTGCAACGACCACTGCCGTTTTAATGCTGTTTATCCTACCCAGCGAATTGAGCTTATCAAGTGAAGCTACGAGCTAGAGGTTCCCATTACTCGCTTTCGACCCCTCTAGAGCACCAATAAGAAATAATCGCATTACGTGACATGCCACGGCGTCAGACCATGCTTTTCGCTGTAGGCCCCATCGGAAGGTTTGTGCGTAGAATCCAGTTAAGGAGGAACGTACGTATAGCGAACAATGATATAGGACCACGCAATAAAACTGTTGCCGAACAACAGGTTGCAAAGACGAGGCATTTTAAGCCAATTTATGATCTTGGGCAGGCAACTCTACCTGTCTCAAAATCGACCGTTATAGAGGCATAAGCCGCCGAGCCTTGCCAAGTGTCAAAATGACCCGTTATTGTGTCTCTAAACCTGTCTTTTTACGTTCTCCGTCCTAAAACTGACGTTAGACCTTTAAGAGAATTTAGACCAGCAGCAAGGTTTCTCATTTGTTCTCCCTTAGCGGGATCGTACGCACAAACCTTCCGACTGGGCCTTAATGGGGTTAAGTCCGGCTCAGTGCAGGATAGTACGTTTAGGTTTACCCTGCACTGCTTGTCTTAAAACAAAAAATGTCATCCAAGGGTGACAAAAATGACAGTCACATACTTAATACAACACCAACACACTTAGAATCTCTTGTAATTAACAAAATGTTGCAAGGCTCTAGCGAGCCATACTTTACTCATAATCTGACAGTGGCTACGCCACTGAGAACGCTTTTGATTACAGAAAATCGCAGCTAAATTTGTGCGATTTCACCCACTAGAACCTGCTGATGTACAGCCAAAAAAGAGCAATACTACACAGTCTAGAAGGCTACACGTCTAAGTTTGAAGCAGTCCGGGAGGAACCTAAACCAGACCGCAAATCTCATCTGAGATTTTTGCACAGTATCCGATTCTATCCCTTGTTGTGAGATCGGCCTATGTTTGCCTTGCACAGTTTTGTTGAGTTAGTCGTTCCACTCGCCTTGGTATGCAGCGAGCAGTTAAGTTATTGTAATTATTGAAAATAATCATTTTTGTTACTCTTTTGATATTATTCGTTAACGAGCATTAACTAATAATATGTTGACTAAACGTGGTATTTTCGTAACTTTGCAACGAAATGTTGATTTTGCCTGTTTTGATACAAACTAGGTGCTGCGATAGGGTTGTTGGCGATGACAGAATTGATTGAGTCCGAAGTTATGCTTCTTCCAGAAGGAAGTTTGGAGAGCACAGTTTATTCTGACCTAACTAACCTACAAAGGGTTACGCAGATTACCGCTGAACATGCGCGCGCTCCACATAAAGAAAAATTACTTCGTCACTTCACTCCTAAAGAGGCTATTCAGTATCTTGGAATGGCGTCAACCAGCCAGCTAGCTCAATTTGCTGATAAAATAGGACTTGAGTTGGTGCGAGATGCCAGTGGGCGTTATCGCCAGTATACACTCAGTGATCTGAATGCCGTGCGACAATTTTTGAGTGCAAAGCACGGGGAAACAACAACTCGGGCGCTCAAGTTTAATCCGCGTAGACGAACGGGTGACGAACTCTCGATTATCGCCTGTGCAAACTTCAAAGGCGGATCTGCAAAGACCACAACCTCGGTACATCTGGCTCATTACCTCGCACTCAAAGGCTATCGCGTTCTGGTACTAGACTTGGACCAGCAGTCGTCAGCGTGTTCGATGTTTGGGGTCGATCCTGTTCTAGAGCCTGAAGACAATCTGCTAGGTAGCGCTCTTCGGTATGAAGATCCATGTCCGATTGAACAGGTTATTCGGCCTACATATTTCGAAGGGATCGATTTGGCGTTTGGTGGTCAATGGATTTCTGAATGGGAACAAGATACTCCTCGCGTCATAACAGAGGCAAAGTACCATGCGGACTACGCTCGCCAGCAGCTTGAGCTAATCGAAGAAGAACTAGATGAAGATTCAATTCCAGCTGCGCGATTGGCTGAATTGGAAGATTTTCGAAGCCAGCACCTTATCACATTGGAAGATGCTACAGAGAAAAAGCTATACTTTCAGCGATTGAGAAAGGTTCTTGGACCAATTGAGCACAACTATGATGTGGTTATCTGTGACACGAGCCCAACGATTAACTTCCTTTCCCAAGCCACGATTGGTGCAGCCGACCACCTTTTGATTACAGTTCACCCAGAATGGCTTGATATCAAATCAATGGAACAATATTTGACTGCGCTGTTCAGGCACCTATCCGATCTGCGTTTGGCAGCGGAAAGCGTCGGTTTGAATGCAGCCTATGTGGGCCGGACGTTAAACTATCTCATCACTCGCCATGACCCGTATGATGTTACCGAAAAGAACATTGCGGACATGATGCGAGCCTACTTGTCTGGTGTGCTCGATAACGTAATGGTCAAGTCATCAGCAATCTCGGAGGCTGGACTTTCGGAGCAATCTATCTATGAGGCGGATCGTAAGGATTTTACTGCGAAAACCTATGATCGTGCAAAATCCGCAATGGATGATGTGAACTCAGAGATTGAGCAAATTATGTTGAAACGCTGGGGGCGTGTCTGATGGCTAAGAAGTCGAAGATGTTTAGTGAAAACTTGGCTAAAGGCATGCAAGAACCTACCAAAATGCCTGCCACTATGACACGTTCTTCGTTAGAGCAAACTTTCGGAAAAACCCCTGCAAAGGGCGCGGGACGCGGGATCGAAGATTTAAGTAAAGCCGTTGCGGAAGTCGTAAGTCATCGTGCGTCTAAGCGCGATATTCAACGTCTTGAGCCTAGCAAATGCGAACCCTCATTCATCCGAGATCGCATGAATGAGGAGAACGACGAAGAATTTCAAACGCTCAAGCAGGCTATTGATAAAGTTGGGCAACAGTCGCCTATCTTGGTTCGACCACACCCAGTAAACCGTGATGTTTATCAAATTGCTTATGGGCATAGACGTTGGCGTGCCTGTGCTGAGCTTGACATTGCCGTGAACGCGGTAGTCAAGGAACTTACTGATGAACAGCTATTAATCTCTCAAGGGCAGGAAAATCATGAGCGTAAGAACCTTTCGTTCATTGAGACAGCAATGTTTGCTGAGGCAATGCGAAAGGATTATCATAGTGGCGTGATCATGGAAGCGCTTGGGATAGGTAAGTCCACTTTGTCGCAACACCAAAGTGTTACACGAGCAATTTCGCCAGCGATAATCAGAGCTATCGGGCCTGCTCCTAAGACTGGCAGACCTAAATGGACGACACTTGCTAAGCAATTTGGCGCGGAACCGTTGAAATGCAAAAACATCGTTCAAGGTTTAAGTACAGGGGCAACATGGGTAGGTTCTTCTTCCGACCAGAAATTTGACTCGGTGATGGAAGCTATAGCAAAGGGGCAAAAAGCCTCTGCGCAGAAAATCGCAAATACTCCCGTTGAAGCATCAGATGGAACCTGTGTGGTCACGGTCAGCAAGTCGAATACGGGTGCAAAGTTCTCTTGGCAAGGTGAGACTGGCCGCGATTTTAGTTTGTTTGTGGCAGATCGAATGCAAGAACTGTTAGCGGACTTCGAAAAATCAAAGGAAACTGAGCGATGACTTAGGCAAAGCAAAAGGGCTTGCCTAAGCAAGCCCTTTCAAAAGAATTATAGCGCCGTGAAGCACCCAACTCATATGTAGCAATTTGAAGTTTAGTGCTGAAATGTAAACGAATCAACCTAATTCTATGGGGCTGACTTGTTTTGTGCGCCGTTTTGATCGTTTCCGATTGCTCGTCTAAGAGTATATTGAGGATTGCGCTATGCTACACACAAAGACAATTCCTAGTTTTCGCAAGCTGAATGCTGCGGCGCTGGCAAGCCAGCAGCTTGCTAGTTCCCCCCTCTCAGGTCAGGTCAGCAAGTCATCGCTTTCGCAGGTCGTTAAGCGAGTATGCCCTGCCCTGGGTGTTACTGGGACAGCCTATCACGTGCTTGATATTCTCTTAGGTCTCGTGAAAGAAAAGGATCTGGATGAAGGTCGTTCTCCTGTTGTCGCGATTTCAAATAACAAGCTGGCAAATTATGTTTGTCGCAGCGAGCGTTCCATCATTCGTGCCGTCAAGAAGCTGGTTGAAGTTGGATTTCTTGCCTATCGGGATAGTGGGAATGGACGCCGGTTTGTAAACAGTCAAGGCGAAGCATATGGATTGGATCTCACTCCAGCATGTAAGAGACTACCAGAGTTGCGACAGCAAGCTGAAGCCTACAAAGCTCAACTCGATGCCGAGCGAGCTTTGAAACGCAGAAGCAAAGGATTGGCGCGGGCCATCAACGATGCCTGTGCTGAACTTTTAGAGCAAGGCAAACATACTCAGGCGAGTGAACTTCACCAACGTGCTATCGCGATCATGGAGTCTTCTCAAAATCTTTCCAATAAAACCAATTTCCTTGAGGATCTTTATGAAGAGGTGCTGAGCGTTACTGCCATAGAGTTTGCCCAATGCGAAATAGAGCAGGTTGAGCATGGCGAACCTGTTGAACCGGTTGGGAATTCTAATAGAATTAGAAAGGAGGAAGGCCGAGAGAACGGAATTTCCATTGAAGCACTGGCGCGTGCGCTGCCAATGGCTGTTGAGAACGTTATCCGCCCGATCCGAAGCTGGAACGATTTGAGGATGGAGGCGGAGACCCTACGCGTTGCAATAGGCTTAAGCGAACACGCTTGGAAAAAAGCAATTCAAGAACTCGGGTTGAACCTTTCAGCTGCTTGCCTTGCCGTGGTCGTTGAGAAAGTACTTCGCGAACCAGACAGATTGAGCAGGCCTGCTGGATACTTCAATGGCATGGTTGCCAAAGCGCGACTAGGCGAGCTCAATCTCAATAGGACAGTCTGGAGTCTAGCCTGTAACCACTAAACATTTTGTGAAAACGCAGATTTAGTAAGTAGCTGAAATATAGGTCCTTTCAGGAGATTGTTTACAGCTGTAAACTCGATAGTTCCCTCCTGCTACTATAGCTTGGCTACGGCCAGTTTCATCCGTCTTTTAAGATAGCAATGTGCTTTGCATGTCAAACGGTCACCTTTTTGAATGATCTTAGTGCGTCACTTTTTTTTCTTGAACATCTTATCAAGAATAGCCTTGGCGTCTTTGGGTTTTACCTTGTCGGGATAGCCCTTAGGTTTTTTGATTTTGCCCTCATCAACAAACTTTGCGACCCACTTCATTTGGCTGTCGCTGGCAAAGTTATTTGCATCAATCCAGCCACTGAGAGCCGTTGCAGTGCTTTTAGCTTCATCAGGAAGAGGGTGGCCTTGGCGCTCCGCTATTGCCACGGCAAGCGCGAGTTGCGCCGCACTTGGGGCTGTTGGCTCCCCTGCCCGCTCCTTCTGCGGCCCCAGAAGCGCCCGCAAGGGGCGCTGTTGCATAAATACTCTTCAGGCGTATATTCCGGCTGATATTTCCTTCAGTGAAGATTCACTTTATGCCGTTTAAAGCCAATGCCGATCGCCGACATAAGTTTGCCAAAGCCAAATACAAAGTGACGAACTGGTCGAAGTATAATGAAAGCTTGCGTCGTCGCGGTGATGTCACGGTTTGGATTGAAGAGAGCGCTGCCAAGGCTTGGTTTGCACCCGAGAACCAACGACGTGGACGGCCCGCCAAGTTTTCAGAGCTTGCCATTGAAACCTGTTTGCAGATCCGGGTCGTATTCGGTCTTGCTTTGAGGCAGACTCAAGGGTTTGTGAGGTCTGTGTTCCATTTGATGGAGTTGGTTTTACCGGTTCCTGACTTTTCAACCCTGTCGCGCCGCGCAGATGGCTTGAAACTTTCAAATCCCAAACCGCGAACGAACTCAGAGCCAGTAGAGCTGGTAATCGATAGTACAGGCGTTAAGATCTTTGGTGCCGGAGAATGGCAGGAAACCAAGCATGGAACCAGGATAAAGCGCAGAACTTGGCGCAAACTTCACCTTGGCCTTGATCTGAATACCGGCGAAATCGTATGTTCTGAACTGACCGAAGACAATGTTGGTGATCCAACCGTTGTGCCGGATCTGTTGGATCAGATCGAAGATACAGTTGCCACGTTCCTTGGTGATGGCGCTTATGATGGGGCGCCTGTGAGGCAAGAATTAGCAGACCGTTTTGAAGGTATCGAGGTCATCATTCCACCTCCCAAAACAGCTATCCCCGGCTCACAGGCTACGACCACTCCCACTGCTCGCAACCGGGATATTCTTGCCATTCAAAAGAACGGCAGGATGTCTTGGCAAAAGCAAACCGGATATGGCCGAAGGTCTCGAGGCGAAACTTTGATGGGTCGCTTTAAGCAGGTGATCGGGACCACGCTCCGGTCACGAAAGTTGAACAATCAGAGGACAGAGGCAAAACTTGGAGTCGCCGTTCTCAACACAATGACCGCCCTCGGACGCGCCACGTTCGAGAAGGTTTCTGCATGATCAGATGCATGGGATTGGGCAAGCTGCAAGCTAATTTCGAATTGTGCAACAGCGCCCAAAATCACAGCGTCAAGCCCAAATCATGGCGTCTTGAGCGGGCGGTTACGAAGTCATGTTCCTTACTTAACCATCAGAACTGGTGCCAGCGTTAAGTTGATAGCGCCCGTAGTTAGCTCTGTCGAGTTTCTTGTTGGTTAAAGTGGAACCCGTGCCTATTTCTGTCTAGCCGCAAGACATGGGTTGCGAATGACATGACGGCGGGTCGATGAGCTACAGAGATGATGATTCCACCACGCATTAGGTCCCGCACGGCTGCATATACCTTGCGTTCAGTAGTCTCGTCCAAATTGGCGGTGACTTCATCAAGTACTAGCACTTGAGGCCTCCGGTAAAGCGCTCTCGCCAAGCATAGACGCTGCACCTGTCCGGCGGAAAGGGTGTTGCCAAACTCAGTCACCGGATGGTCCATTCCGCAGGGTAAACTACGGATGAAATCTGCGACGCATGCTGCCTCACAGACCTGCCAAGCACGGTCATAGTCAGGAGGATTCCTAGCGTATGCAATGTTGTCGATCAGTTTACCACTGAGTAAAATATTGTCTTGAGAGACATAACTGATCGCATTTCTCCAAGCTCCAAGCGTAACATTTTCGATCGAAACATCGTTGACCAGAATTTTACCCTGCGTCATTGGCAACCAGCGCATCAGAATTCGGGTTAGCGTAGTCTTGCCCGTGCCACTTTCACCAACGACCGCAACCCAGTCGCCGAGTACAGCACGACAGGTGACGTTGAGTAACACGTCTCCATCTGTTCCAGCGTAGCTTGCTGAAACTTGGTCGAGGGTTAGTGACTTCACATAAAGCACTTCGTCTGCAATATGTTCATTTTTTTGTACTCGACTTTCGGGTTCTTGAATTTCTAATAGGCGGTCCATCGCACCTTGTGCCGCGGCCAGCTTCACGTTAAAATTAGCGAGGTTGTCGAGTGGCCAGAAAATTTGCCGTACGAAGAGTGTAATGGCTGCGAAGGATCCGACGGTTAAGTACCCCTGCGCAACAACAATCCCACCGACGCCTAGAACCACAAAGGAAGGTAGCTGAGTTAGGAAATTCGAAACCATAACGCTGGTGCTTTTCATGCGTGAGCGGCGTTGAGCAGAGCGACGGGCTTGGTCGAAAACTTGTAGCGCGGAGTGCGTTTCGAAAGCGGCGGCACCATGATCTTGTATCATTTGCACTGCCTGTACCCGTTCCTGTACATGCGCAGACAAGCAGCCCAGGTCACGTTGCACGTCCAGCGATAAGTGGCGAATCCTTTGACGGAAGTAACCTAAAGACCAGTAGTAGATCGGTAGTACCAGCAAACAAAGACCACCAACTAGGAAGTCTTCATAGAGAATAAAGACAGAGACTATGATGATTGAAACTAGGTCAATCCAGAAGTAGATTAATCCTTCACCCAAAAGTGAAGCGGTCTGCTGGACGTCGGTTAGCAGTCTGGCACCCAAATCTCCAGCGCGATGTTGGGTACGTTTTAGGAAGGGAAGATCGAGTAACCGAGTAAAGACCTGGATCCGTAGATCTCTGGCGGCGCGCACCACCAGCGTATCCGTCAAATATTGACGGAAAAACGCGGAGGGTAAACTGATGCACAGGACAAGTGCAATTACCCACGTAGTAGAAAACAGGATATCGTGCACTACTTGAGGTTCGTACACAGTCGTAGATGTGATCGTGTCAATGACTTCGGCTGTTAGGCTGATTATGATTAGTGGGATGGTAAATTTCAGGGCTCCTGCCAGTAATGCGCCACCGACAAGAAACTTGTTCGCCACGAGGAAGGGCCAAAGCAGGCTCAGACGTCCACTAAGCGGGTATCTATTCATGAACATATCATTCCTTCGCGTAGATCGTTTTGCGGAAGTTGCTCAATTAGACCAAATAGCTTGGGATACTGCCAGCCGAAATCGAAGGTGCGATTACCTACCTGAGGATGTAACTTTTCTAGAATATTTGGCGGAATATCAAGACCGAAAGTATTCTTTAAGAAGGCGAAGGTGTACCAGATCGGGGGGTGGGTTTCATAGCTGTGGGTCAGCTTTTGCAGTAACTCCCAATCGAGGGTATAGCGACTAATAGCTGAGGTAATATAGGCCAATTCTCGAATATTGCGTCGACGCTGGTTCAGCGCCACTTCATTATAGTAGCGCAACGCCGACAGCCAGACCTGAACGGTAATATCGGTACATTGGGCTTTAAGAGATGGAGCATCCCAGGCCCGTTCCCAGATAATCTCCGGGCCGATGTCAAGAGATGGCGCCACATGGATATCGAAACTTATTGCTATCTTTCGGTCTGATGAAACGGCGTAGACCGGGCCTTGAAGCATGTTGGAGGTGGCGGCCTCAGGCACATCTATTAACTTAGTAAAGGCATATAATTCATAATTGTTGCTATCGTAGTCTTTCAGGTAGGACTCGGATTGGGGGAGGATCTGCAACGTTTCTTGGACCAAGTCGCCTTGGATGTAGCCCTGTTCGCGCAGGATGGTCTTGATAACGGGAACATGGTTGACTGGCACTACTAAATCGATATCATGCATCATGTTGATTGGCACGTCATCCAGAACATTATGGATATAGTTAAGTCCTTTGTAGGCGCAAATTGAACAGCCTTTCGCTATGGCCGCTGTGTTGACTTCCTGAAAAGCCTTGCGCTGCGCATCGAATACTAATTGATAAAATGCCTGCTGTGCTGCTTGTGGTTCAAACTGACGGAAGTAAAGGCTATCAATCCGGCGCTTGAATAGCTCTGCTGCCACAGCACGGAAGGCCTTGGGCGAGACCGGATATGTTGGCTTTTCCTGATGCAACATCGCAGGGATGTTAGCCAACAATCTGAGTGAAACTTTATTGACCTGGTCCATTTTTCGAGTGTCCTGTTCCGGGGGTAATAGGCCTAGGTCTTGTTCAACAAGGCGCGGACTATTGAATGAGCCTCGCTGGCCGTAACGAAGCGGGTGTCAATCATCGGGCTGACGTGGGTGTCAAAATATGCCCGATATTGATTTAGAAAGATGGGATTGCGTGTCATGCTGTCCTGGCGAATACCAATCCTGTCGGCGTACTGGGAGCTGATGTGATCAGGGGTCGTCAAAAAAAGGATCATGTCTGGCGCGCGGAAGGATTTTCGTGAGAAAATCTGCTGGGTTGCTTGCCAGTTGATACCTCGCTCAACCTTGCCACGTGCAAAATCATGGGCAATGCAGCTGAAAAAAGTCCGGTCCGAAACCGTTAGTAGTCTCTCTGCGATGCTTGCTCCGATCATGCGTTGGCGCTGACGTTCAAGACATACGAGGCGGGCCAGAACCCTCCGCTGTACAGATCGGTTACGCAGCTGTCCCTGAGAGACAAAGGACTTACAACCGTTCAATTCATAATATTCAGGAATTGTGGCCAACTGCGGATGCATGGCCGCCAGCCTCTCGATTAGCACTGTTTTACCTGAATACCCAAGACCTTCGATACCGACATGCCGAGGTAACGTGTCAGATTTAAAGACATATGTATCAACCAGTTTGTCTGACATCACCGCTCCATTTTCACTCAGGTCATATCCATCTTGCCACGCAGTTGCTGTGCAATGCGACAAGCGATCTCCGCAGGGTCTCCGTTGGAAATTTCCACGTACTGTGCAAGCTTCTGGTAGACTGGTAGCCGTTCAACGAACTTCCGACGCTCGTTCTCTTCGCGCAAGCCAAAGCCGCGTTCCACCTGACGCCGGGCTACTTCGTCGGCGGCGATCTCTTGGTCGTGCGAAGGAATCAGCAGGACTGTCCGGCCCAGACGACGTACCATTTCGCGATTGGCGGTTACCACCTCTGCTGCTTCTTCGATGATCAGGAAACCCGATGATAGAGTGACAACAGCCTCGTCTTTACTATTCGAGGCGATCTCCCGGAAACAACGGGAGTTTTGGCGGACATATTCCTCGTAGCCATACTTCGAAATGAATGCCCGAATGTTTAGGACATTAGTGCAAAAATAGTCGTCCAGATCCACGAAGGGCACACTAAGCAAGGCAGCTAGGTGTGGGCCCGTAGTCGTCTTGCCCACGCCGCCTGGGCCAATCAGAAAGATAAAATGCTCCACTACGCCAGAAAACTTGCGAAGCCTATGCGTTACTTCACTGGAGGAAGAAGTGTACTTCGTCTTCATGGCCCAATATCCAAGGTTGCGAACTGGTTTAGGTTGAGGCAGTGCTCAAAGCGCCTGTCGCCGCGCATTTCCATGCGAGGTATCACTTCTTCTGGATAGTCAGCGGGATTGAACCAAGGGCCATACACCAAATGCACCCTGTTGTATCCCACATCCAATAGCGCATGGGCTTGATCCGGCGAGCAATAGCCGTAAGGTACAGCAACCTCCTGCACCTCGATCCCGAGTTGTGCCTGTAATATAGTTCTAGACCGGTCCGCCTCATATCGCAGGGCCTTTAGCGAAAGCCTCTTCATGTGCGTGTGACCCATCAGGTGACTGCCGATGCGCAGTCCATCGTCCACAAGTACTTTTAGTGTTCCCCAGTTAAGCAATGGGAATGGATTATTTTCAATCCAAGTGGCTGCCTGGCCTACGAGACCTGGAAGTATAAACTGCATGGCTTCGCGCCTGCAGGCTTTGAGAAGGGGCCATGCGGTGTCAGCAAAACCCTGGCAGCCGTCATCAAAAGTGATCCTTGTACTAATACCAGTTGCCTGTTCAAATCGCGTGAGTTGCCTGAGATGCTGTGTAAAAACGTTGCTCGATAAAGCAAAGCGGTCTTTTGCCTGTGTCGGCAGTATCCTATGGTATACGAGTGTTAGCGTCCGTGGCATTGAGTCAAACCTTGTCGACGGTATTGGTAGCTGCATTGACCATGGCGGTATAGACTTCGCGCAGAACCTCAACATCAGATGTCCAGATGATGTTGGTACTTGGGGCCAACACACGTAATCCTGCACCCAACATCTCTGCTGTTACCTGCGGCTGTAGCAGTTGCCTATTTTCCGTTTTCCGTGGAGGGACCACGTAGCGTTTGTCGAACATACCTTCGATCTTTTCTCGATGGTTATCGGGATGAACGAGGTCAAGGATATTGCCTTCTGGCAGCGCTCCTGCTGTGATACCGCTGTCAGCAGGCACGAACAGCAAACAGTTCTGACGATACCACCAAGCGATGTCTCCGTCCGACCAAATCGTCGGCCGGATTATGTCAAGGCATCGAAATCCGAAACGCTGGAATAGTGCGACCCAGTAGGATTGGGGACGCTCGTTGATATGATTAACACCGCCCTGGAACGGGATGGCTGCACTGAAGAGAACTGCCTTGGATGATCCCGTGAGCCCCGCGACGAGGGCCTCTGCGGACCGCGGCGCGAGGTGTTCAGCCACCTCCATGCAAAGCGTTAAGTCGAATGTCCGTTCCAGCGCAAACTCTGTTTCGATGTCAATGTCTCGTACAGAGCACCCCGGGGGAAAGGACCCAGAAAGCGCACTGACGGCATGATCGCAGCCAGTAAGATCCGCCACTCCCAAGTGATGAGCGGCCTGAAGCCAGACTCCATCACCACAGCCAACATCAATGAGAGAGGTAGGGCACAACAGAGGTAAGACAATCTTTAATATCCTGTCCGCCGAAACGGAAGCTCCTTCTCTGATGTTTGAATAGAATGTCTCGTCGTACGATGCGAAAATTGCAGTTTTCATGACGACTTCCCTTTGGTTGTTTTTTGATCCTCCGACAGTTCACAAAGCGCCTCCGGAAGATTCTGTGCGACTGCCCAAGTACGGGCTGCTTGCATCAGATCTTGGTTTTCCTGCATGAAAAAGCAGGTCCATAGGTAATTAAGGTAGCCGAACAGCAGCAGGTCCTCTGTGGTCAGAGCTGGGTCGTAGGCACGTATTACCTCTCTGATCTGAGATTGTGGGATAGCATTGACAAAGAGGAACTGCGCCAAGTCTATCAGTGGGTGGTCGATCCGAGCATCTTCCCAATCGATCAGTCGCAGTGTTCCGTCAAGTCGTACCATGTTGCCAAACTGTACATCACCGTGTATCAAGCACCCCTTCATCCTAGCGATGGTGCTGCGATTGAAGCTCTCGCAAGACATTTTGAACGTTTTCAGTACTGCTTCTCTGGTTTGCTTCGGCAGCATAGTGACTCTTCGCGCGAACAACGAGTCCCAAGCCGACAGCGGACAATAACGTCCGTCGACGAGAAAGGGATTCACTAGGATTTTTGGTGGATTCGTTACTTCTACAGAATGTAATCCCTTGAGCAGCTTTATCGCGGCAGCGCAGCTGTCCGGGGTGCTAATGGCTGGTTCCCCCCTTGGGTAGATCATTATGACCGCCCGTTCGAGGATCGTCGTTGACGCGGGCGGAATCGCCAATTCGTCTGTTCGGCCCCCTAACATGTCCAGAGCTGCGACTGTCAGCGCGCGCTTAGCGCAATCCTGCGGGCTAATTGATATTATCGCGTCAGAAAAACCGGCCATCAGCGCCCCGTGTTTATCAAGCCGCCAGACCTTAAGGCTGGCGTCGGGTCGTGCGGTCTGGTTCATAGCGTCGATAGAGGTACGGATGTTCATTGCAATTCTAGTTCCTGGTTTTTATGCTCTTGGCTCAAGAACTCATTATGATATTTTAAGTAAGACTTGCGTAGCATCTCATCCTTGTCGGCGCGCGACTGCGCCCCGTCCACGACGTCAATGTGAAGGTTCCGACAATCTTTCAAGGGGACGAGTTTGGCACCTGTCAGTCCCATTAGCTTCGCTACCAAGGTAGTCTCTTCGTAACCATACTGATCAAAGGATTCATCGAACCCACCTACAGATCGTGCCTCGCCTGTGGGTACCATGAAGAAGCCTCCGAGACACATCTCGGGCAACATCCAGGGTCCGAACCATCCTTCTCGTGGCCATGCGTTTAGGTCATTTGTGTCACGGAATATCTCGAACCGACGACCGACAAAAGCTGCATCTTCGGAGCAGCAAGTATACGCTTCCTTAAAGTCACATAGGATACGAAAGTCGAGCGCTCCAGTGCTCCCCTTCAAATCCGTGCGGGTCAGACGTTTGGCCTCGTTCGCCGAGACCTTGAACGTCTCAAATAGTCCAAAAGTAATGGCAGTGCTCCCTGCGGTTAGCATTTGGTGATGGATGGCGACATGGCGGAAAATTGCAGCAGGGTCTACCCAAACGTCTGCATCAACGAAGGCTGTTAGCGCACAGAGAGAGCCAAACAGACCAGTATTACGCGCAGCTGCGCGGCCTTTGTTAACGAAATGATGTTTCGTCTCGATCTGGATCTGCGGCTCGTTCGGTATCCCACTTAGATCGGGCATAGCACAGCCATCGACCACTACGCATATGGAGGCATGGTGTATGACTCCTTGTTTTAGCGCGTAGGCACATGCGAGTTGGAGACAAAGCACGGTTTCACGGATCGTCTGGTCGGCGCGATAGAAGGGCACTACGCAGTTTAAGGTGAGTAGGCTTGATAGCAAAACTGACGGCTTTGCCCTGAAACACTTACTATATGTGTTTTGATGTGCGATTAGACGCTCTTGTAACGTCATGTGAGTCTCCACGTAGTTGAGTTTCCCGCCTATATCACTCCGTTTTTGGCTTGGCCGGCAAGCGGCCGGTGACAAGCCAGCGCACCCCTGCACCTAGAGTAATCATACCCGCATAGCTGTGTGCAATAATCTGCGGTAGGCAACCCGCAGCAATGGTGATTATCGCACCGGGAGACATCCGTAACGGAGGTATGTATTTATCAACGCGCGAAGCGCGGAGAACCATCAGCGGCGCAGAAAGGCAGAAGGCTGCAATGGCTGCCAAGGCCATAAACATTTCTGCTGATGGCCCAACCATAACGGTGGTGCTAAACAGGAGTGCTACAGTCGGACCTGCCGCCAGCCATCGCCAAGCACTAAGCCAGCCTTGAAGTGCGATTACCGTAGCGCGGAATCTATGCGTTCGCCGCGCGCGCAGGTGTTGCAGCCAGTAATATGGGTACAACATCGGTCCCCAGAACCAGATCTTTTTTTGCCGAAACGCAGCGCGATAGGTCGATGGAGCATCGGCGTTCTCGAGATAGGGAATGGGCGAAATATTCTTACCCATTGCCCGCAAGCGGAAACCAAAATTTAAGTCCTCAGTGAGAGTATCTTCGGGCAACCCACCCAACGTTTCGTAGAGCTCAGCCCGAATAAACAAACCGTGACCTACACAATGCGCATTGTAAAACCGCTTTTGAAATTGGAACCCATGAGATTGGTTGAGCAACCGAGGAATTTCATGGCTAAGTGTCCAGAAGCTTTGGTAAAGCGCGTTTGCCTTGGCCAAAATACCATTTAAATCATTGAAGTTTCTTATAAATAGTGCAGATTGTTGAAAGACATCAAATGTATTTTGATTGATAATCTGAGAGTAAACCCAGCGCATTGTCGCCGGGTGAGGGCGAGAATCAGCGTTGTATATTGCGATGTAATCGTCGTCGCCTATCATCCTTGTGCGTCGCATCTCTGTAAAGGCAAAATTAATCTGATGCGCCATTGATCCATTCTGGCGCGGATCATGGACCAAGTGTAGACCTTGCTGCGGATTATGACTAATCATTTCCTGCACAAGGTCATACGTTGACTGACCGGAACCAGGTTTGTAGGGCTCTCTTGCAGTGGTGCAGATGACTATTTTAAGCGAGTGTAGTGATCTCATGTTATTGAGAAAATACGTTATCGTCCCCGGCAAGCGATCACGCTCCAACAATGCCGGGATCACGACAACAATCTTCTTGCCGCATGTAGAACCGTTGGTAGGCGTGCTATCTGATGTATTCTTCGCTGTGGACTGAAGATAAGAGATAGAACGCCATGCACGCAATATATTAATCACGACCACAGTGGATAATAAAATAGTGAGTGTAAAGATCAGTGTGCTCAAGATAGTAATCCCGCAGTGCACAGAGCCTGATTGAACTCAGGGTCTTCCTGCAACCAGATTCTCTGACTTTGTAAATACGTGGGATGAAATGGCATATAGAGAATATTCCAGACGATATTGAGCCGAATGAAAGCGATAAGTTCGGTCAGAGGGGTTGAGGGTATGTAAGCGCTTAGGAAGGTATGAGCCTGACTGGGGCTAAGCGCGGAACTAATGATGAACTGCGAGAGATCCACAAATGGGTGATCAATACGTGCGCTACTCCAGTCGATCAGTCGCAACCGACCATCGAACAACAGCATGTTTCGGTCATGCAGCCCACCATGAACCAAGCAAATTGGGTCTTCTCGTACAGATTCAGCAAAATTCAGAGACTCGAAAAGTCGCTCAGAAACCTTTAGTCCGCGTAGATTAGATATTAGCGGCGCGCAAAGCGCATCCCATATTCGTCGCGGGCAGTAGCGCGATGTGGAGAGTAAATCGTTCTTAAAACCCTCTATATCTAGCTCAGCTACAGGGGCGGTATGCAATATTGATAACAACTGACCAAGTGCGTGAAGATGATCGTTGATCGTCTTATCAATCAGCCTGCCTTCGCGCTCCACTAGAACTAGGCCATCATCGTATTCAACACAACCAAGCGGCTCTTCGATAAGTGCTTGGAACACCGTTCGTGGGAGACACCGGCACAGCGCTTCGCGTTTTATATATGCCGGATCGTAACCCTTGATACAGTGTACTGCTACACCTTGAAAAACGAATGCGTTATGCCCCTGCTGCCGCAGTCGAAAAATTTCCACCACCACTAGCCGTATTCCTTTACTCTTTCTCCGTTATTATTGCACCACTAGCCGTAGCGTTTTCGGAGGCTTAGGTGAGGGAGAGAAGGGAGTTGCTTCCCTTCTCTAATTTGGAACACTTGTATCAATTAGGGTAATTACCGCCGCCCGTACTGCCGCCCGAAATCATGCTGTTTACATGAAGTTTGGCGCCGTTTACGACTATGACTTTTGGTCCCTTAATAGTATTCATAGATGGAATACCACCTTTTGGTGTTAATGTAGGCATTCTTCTTCTCCTAATTGTATATTGATGGAAGTATACAATAATAACTGTATGGTAATTATATTTTTTATGTAAAGTGAAAATAATTCGTCTATTATTATAGATGGCAATCAATACAGTATAATTAAAATTATACTCAATACATAAAACACTGCAAATATAACAATGCATTTCGATTTGTATACTAAGGTTGTTATGTTTTCGATGATAGAATTGTAGCAATACATCGAGGTTGTTGCACGAATATGCTTCATGCGTTAGCCGTGAGGCGACACCCAAGTGGTCCGGCACAAATCCTATTGGCTCTTATTGCTCGTTAGCCCCCGGTTGTTCAGGATCTTCTTACGGATAAGTAGCTGTTTCAGATAGAATTGTTGTTGCTCCCGACGTGTTGTTCAAAATGCACTGACTGGGGGAGCTATAGAAAGAGTATCCAAAAATAAAAAGTGCTTTTTCAGTCATATCGTGCACTCAGCAAGCTAGTTAAAAATGTCAATTAACCACCGTTATTGTACATGTCCATAACGGCCAAGGGTGCATTGAAAATACTGGGTTTTTGAACCTGTTTTTTGCGAATGTACAAAAGTAATTCAATTATTTTATTTTTGTACATCGACTTGTGTACATGCTGAAACCATAATATAATTAGCAAACACAGTGGGTTAGTTTTAAATTCCTATTGTCGCATCTTATCAATATTTATGTTTTTGGACAAACAGGCTGCAAAAATGATTTTTGGCTATGTTCGTGTCTCTACCGAAGAGCAGAATCTAAGAATGCAAGAGCAAGCTTTGCAGGAGGCTGGCTGCGAAGAAATTCTAGCTGACAGAGGGGTGAGGGGCAATGCTGTTGTCAAACCTCAGCTCGCGCGCCTTCTCGATAAAGCACGAGACGGGGATACCATTGTCGTTTGGCGGCTGGACCGTCTTTCCCGATCCCTGCAAGACCTCCTTGCTTTGATGGAGGATCTGGAGCAGCGTGGTTTGCATCTACACTCCATTAAGGAACAGGTTGATACGAATAGCCCAGGCGGAATGCTCTACTTTCATATGGTGGGAGCATTTGCGCAATTTGAGCGTGACGTAATTCGCGAGCGTACTCGGTCAGGCTTGGAGAGTGCCAAGCTTGCGGGTGTGAAGCTTGGCAGGCCGCAAAAGCTAACCGACGAGCAGTGGCAGGCTTTAAGGCCACACATAACACTTCATCCAGATAACAACGGGAAGTGGCAAGGCATCGCGAAAGCAGCAACGCTAGCTGGGGTCAGCAGATCTTCAATCTACCATCGCCTGCAATTGGAAGCGCAATCACTCAGTGATGACTAATGTGGGTTGCCATCAATGTAGAAGGTAGCTCAGTGACCATACCGGACATTCGACCTGATATAGAACTTCCCCAAGCAGAACGAGCTTTCAACTTTAGGTCGATCTCATTCTGCTTGCTGCTGAGGGCGGAAAGCTAACCTTTACAATGGTTGTAAGACGACAAGCAACCTCCCGCAATCGAACACTCATAGCATCAACAACTCAACGCACTACAAGCTGTTTGAATACACGGTTACCTACGCTTAGTACGAACAAGGCGTGCTTTTGATATTATTGCTGAAAGACTAACCACAAGATCAATACTGCCTGTATCATCAATGCATTGTTTAATGACACGCCCAATCGTTGCGTCATCGAAACCGGAAGTGATTACAATGTCGGTTGCTTTGTCTAGGCCCGGGAAACGCTCAATTATCGCTCTCTGTGAGTAATGATTTTCACTGCGTTGCTTACTGTCGGACTCTCGGTGTTTAACAAATTCAAAACTGTTTTGCTCAATCCTGCGCTTAGCGTGACCACTAGCTGATTTTGACAATAGCGGTTCACGGGGCATTTGATTTTCATTTACAGATGAGTAAATTTTCGCACGCCTCTTTGCTAGCACACTTTGCCCAAAGGGTAGATAAAACCATTGCCAAACCGAGCTTCCAGAAGGATATTCTTTTCCATGAACCTCCAACTCACCAATACCGGTAAGTGCGAGCACATCTTTCCACAGAACAACAGCATCTGATTGGTTTGCTGGTGGTTCCCACTCAGAAACATCTGGGTAAGAAAAACTTATTGCATCCGCTCCTCGCGCGATATCAGCCATCCGATGGGCTTCCGATTTAAGATAACCGAGGTCTTGAATTTTCCAAGTCGGTTCATGCTTTGTCAAAGCACCCAGAAGTGCTCCAGCCATCGTTGCAATTGTATCGGTATCGCTTTCCAACTCGTTTGCAGACTGGACAAGCGCATCCGTGATATTTTCTGGGGTGTGCAACAGTGAGAGCACTTGAGCTGCTAGTGCCGTTTTGAACCCAGATCCCCTAAATTTGTCAGTTAGGCACCCTAGATGACTTAGTAGTTCGTGGTAGTTTGGCGAAGAAGGCGTATTGAAAAACATCTCTACCAGCGAGATGTCATGAAACGCTTCTTCTTGAAACTTCTGAATAGCTTCTTCAAAGCTCTGATGGGATTCTCGTTCCCATGATGGCCTCCAGATAGAACCAAGCTCGTTATCTCTGTCGATAATACCGGGCAATTTATCCATGTAGGCAATGAATTGCTTTGCTTCTAAAATTGATGGAATCTCACGATTGACCATTGTTCCCCAAAGGCACAAAGCGTGAAAAACAGCGCCGCAGAAACCATGAGGATGCCCATGTGTAACAATCGAGTCACGCATGACACGAAGGATCATTTCATCAAGAGTACCTTTTGCGCTCCAAACATGAGGCTGAACCCGCATGGCTGCACCGTTGCCGCCAGCCATGGTATATCTTTGGCGATCAGTAGCAAAGAAATTTGAAAACCAATTTACGCCTCGCTTAGACAGGTTGGCTGCTGCTGCTTTGGAACCAACGCCAGCACCCAAGCAGTACCCTTGCCAAGCAGTCATTTCAATTTTTGCGAAAGCTTCCACGTCAAAAACGCCATTGCCGCGAATAGCTCGGGAAACACAAAGCCTGAGCTGGGTGTCATCTGAATAGGTGCCCGCCGGCAAATCGACCTTAACACCATTTCGTCCTCCTATTAGCCGCAGCCAAGCGATTGGCTCAGAGACGGTCGCTTGGCCTGTTCTATGTTTCACGCCACCTGGGCCTCTAGAAAGTTCAGTCATCCAACCAATCGCATCGCCTGCTGCCGCCCAGAGGGCAGAATTAGTCACCGCGCGCTCGTAGTCAGGCTGACTGTGCAAGGTAACTGGAGCATTTTCGATATGATCTCTCAATTTCCCTGCCCTCCAAACTTCTCAGGTTTGACAAACACTTCAACACCACTGTAGTTGAAATCTCGTAGCAATCCTACCGCCTTATCATGGTGATCATCTTCCTCGACATATACCGCTCTCAAGTGATCTAGACTAAGTCTTTTTGGGTATAAGACTTCTGCCTGTTCACAGGTCGGCAAGTGCGCTCGTCTTGTGCCACGAGAGACACTCCAAGGTCCATTGTATCCTTTGGTTTTTCTATTTACCCTGGGTGCAAACAGTGCTTCAAATCCTACGACATTTTGTCCTCGCTGACAGCAGTCATAGCTATTATTTGTTGTTGCGAACCATACCCCCTCGTGCGTCATCACCTGTGGGTCAAAGGAAAGGATACACCACCAATCCGCATCATCTTTATGCCAGCTTTTGGAAACGTCCAAAAATCTACTGTTGATCTCAGAAATTGAAAGATTAACAAACCTGATCCAGTCTTCCGTTTTATCAAAGTAGATAGACTGCTCTGGGCGCTCAGAGGAGTTGAACTTAAGAACGTGTCGGAGCAAATCACTTTCTACCAAAAGTGGGCGAGAAAGCAGATCTTGACTAGCTAGCGCACCCGTTAACCCGCGGTTGGTCGAAAAATGCAAAATCTCCAAAATGTTTCTTTGGTCGATAATCGCTTCTAAACTCAAAGCGCCACACCTTTGTACGTACTCGCCACGAAAAAGTCAGTTAACCTCGACTCTTCCCCAGGTTTAAATCCGACGATTACCTGCTTTCTTGCACGCGCAACAGCAACCGCCAGAAGGCGACGAAGGACTTGAATCTGATCCGTCATCTCCTCATCGCCAAAATGCGTATTTTGTTGATTGAAACCGAGAATGATCACATGGTCGTACTCAAGCCCTTTTGCGGAGTGAAATGTCGAAATCGCGACATTGTCGCTGCCTTCAGGCCAGTCAGGGTTCTGTTGCATATTGACAAAGCCAATGCCCGCAGAGTTGAGTTCGTTTTTGATTGTCTTGAACCACTCACCTCCCTCGGGCTTCAAGAATGCAACCGTTTCATTTGCAAGGTCAACATTTGAATGAATGTAATCAATCGCCCAAGCAATCTGCATGGAGTACTTGCCCGAAATCACCTGGGGAAGCGGCCCAGTTGTTTTAGCCGCATTTAGGTCAGGTAAAACACCGTCGGTATCCACAGAAATGCCTTGCAAGATACCAGATGCAAAAGCAGCGATTTCCTTCGTGTTTCGATGGTTTTCATGCAGGCGATGAGACCGATTGCCTGTAACATCAATGCCTGCCTCAACCCAGGTAAAGCCTCGCGCATATATTCGTTGTGCGGTGTCGATCACAAACGTTGCAGAATGATCATCGGCCAAATGATGCTTAATTGCTCTAATTTGATTTGCAGAAAAATCTTGACTCTCGTCAACAATGGCAATGTCATATCCAAGGCAGGACACCTCATGGCGCATCTTTATGGCCAGCAGGTTCCAGTCCACCAATTTTTCATCATCAAGATACTGCAAATATGGGTAAACAACCTCGTCGAGAATTTTACGTCTGAGGCCTGCTCCAACACGTGGCTTTACACCACGACCACTGCGCTCCGTGTTTATGTATTTTTCAAGATTATCCGGTTCGAATCTACCAAGAAGATATTCAGCTTCTTGATCAACGTAAGATGCATCTAGGCCACTAAATCCACTTGCCAGTTGTTTAAGCGTAGTACGACAATTTGCTGAAATCTTTGTAACACCAGTATTGTTCATCGCCCACTTTGCAAAGGTGCAAATTTCAATATGGTGACTTTGGTCGATCACTTGAAATTCAGCTAAATCCCGAACATATCCAGCCAACGTTCTGTTAAAGGTGAGCAAAAGAACTCGGACGGGGCTATCATCTTCGACACGATCTTTCCTTGCTCGCAGCATGTTGGCCAACGAAGTCAATCTGAGCAATGCAGTTGTGGTTTTACCACTTCCCGCAGAGCCCCGTATTAGTTCTGCGCCGGACTGGTTTGCGCTAAATAATTTTAGCTGTTCCGATGAAGCCGTAATGCGCCCCAAGTGTTTCATAATCTACCTATGTATATATCGACCTCCCGCAGCTTGCACACTTCATTGCTAAAAGCGAATATATAATTATATTCACTCATGAAAATTTTACGCCTAATATATTGTTGCAGATCAATCGAATGTCATTCCAATCCTGTGTAATGCGTTAACGTCTGTGATGACAGGCAGAAATGCAACATAAAGCAGAGTTGTCTCGAATAGCGGGTTAGGGCGCTCAAGTATTCACAAAGAAATTATTTGGGTATCTGCAAAGGCTACGCCCAAAAAAAAGCGAATTGTCTCAACCCTTGATGGAACCACCTGAGTGGCTGCTTGTGGCCCAATATAACTCGATGCCGATATATTTCTTTCCATTTTTTGCACCGCAGCGAACGGCAGTAAAGTCCGCATTGCAGACCTCTAGCCGTCGCAAAACTGATCGTTTGTGCAACATGGGGTCGGTTCCGGTATGGGGCAGAATGACACCCTAAGGGTTTTTGCTATGCGCTTCATGGTATTCAGGACGGTATTTTTGTTGATACCGAGATCGCGAGCGATCCAGCGGTAGCTGCGCCCTTCGTTGACAGATTGAATTACGGTCCTTGTTAATCAGTAGTCTGTTCAGGACAATTTGAGCGCCAGTAAAATCAACGTCTTACAAGGTCAAAATCCAAGGGGGTTCAATTGAGACAAAAAAGCGGCTATCTACGCTCGGGTTTCCACATCAGACCAATCCTGTGATCGGCAGGTCGCAGAACTGACGGCGTTTGCGCAGCGCGGTGATTATGACGTCATTAGCATCTTCAAAGAAACGGCTTCAGGAATCTCCGAAAACCGGCATGGTTCAAAAACAGCAGTTTTTAGTTAACACCGAGCACACGCCATTCAGCCATGGGGCGGCATTAAATATGCCTCCTTCTTATCCCGCAAGACACAAAAGTGTTCACTTGGTTTGAACCATGCCTAGAAATGGACTAAATTCTCTACGCGTGAGGATGCCATGTAATTGGCATCCTCCTTGCAAAACCATTAGACGACAAAGTTAATGCTGTACTCGCCATAAGAGGTGCTCTCATCCTTCCATTGTTGTTGGGCATTGGCATAGGACGGCATTTCTTCCAAGCGTGAGTGCATATCTTTATTATAGGCTTCAAATAGCTCCTCGTAGGCAACCAATAATCGGTTAACAATGGGATTGTCAGATTTAAAATCTTCATCCCCGTGATCAGCGTGATTTTGATAACCGACCTGAGCTGTTGCTCGTGCCTTCGCCCATTCAAAGGAAGCTTTCTCCTCTGGGCTCGCCTCATTCTCAAGAAAAAGAATATGATCTTTAGATGCTTGTAAATGAGGTTTTAGGCTAGGAACATCTCCGAACATTGCTTGCTGCTCTTGATCGTCCATCGCGGACTTAGCTGCACTCATTTCCTCCGTGGAGAACTGCCCACCTTCATTGCTGGCAATTGCAAAGAAAGTTCTCCGATCAAAATCAAGAGCATCAAACGTTTCTCGTCTGAATGTACCCGTGATGTTGCGGTATTGACTGGAAGTGACACCAGTTTCTTTATAGCGGGCATCCAAAGCAGAGCGAGCATCGGATGCTACTTCTGAAATCGCTTTTGACTTTGGAATATCAGTTGCTTTTTTTGTAGGGAGGCAACCTCAGGTGCTGGTTTGGTCTTTTCTGCTTGTGTACTGGTAGCCTCTTTTGGTGATTTATTCATTGTTTTTGAAAAACTATAAACGCTACTAAATGAGCTTGAAATGACGGACATAATATATCCCCTTGCGTGATGTGTGAAAGTTGCATAAATTATAACATGCACTCTATGTAGTATTGAAATGATTAGTTAGGGAAATTAAATGAAATTTACTAATGATGAAATTGTTTTTACTACAATTAATGTTTGAAAACTCAATATTTGTCAAATTTTAATAGATTGATAAACATCCGATTGCAAGTCAATATTTCTCCAATTCTATTCAAATTACATTGAGGTCTCAAATATAAGCTTAGAGGTTTGGAAATTCAAAACTGGGCTTACTATTAGCTCAAATGGCTCGCTAAATGTTGAATGTATCTAATATATCGAAACGCGGATTCAACTCGCCAGTACAATTTTACCCATGGTAGGCCCAGTGGGCACGAAGTTGCATATTTGGCCATCTTGAAGATCAGATGGAGAACGAATTGCACGGTATTTAGAGTATACCCAAATTCACACTTTCAGTGAACACAGAGTGAGCCCGGTATCTTGTTCATTTTGGGTTAAATTTGTGTTAGTGAACAGAAATGGCTCATGGCATACCCAAATGAACAAATTTATGTCTCGCATCGGTTACGCTCGCACCTCTACCACCGATCAGAATCTGGAAGCGCAAGTTCTTGCATTGGAAGCAGCTGGGTGTCATCTGATCCGCTCGGAACAGAAGAGCGGGGCTTCTCTCAAAGAGCGTATTGAGTTGCAGACAATCCTGGACTTTATCCATCCGAGCGAAACTCTGGTGGTCACCCGCATTGATCGGCTTGCCCGGTCTATGCATGACCTGCAAGTTATTGCACGGCGCTTGCAAGACAAGGGTGCTCATTTGTTTGCGACTGAGCAGCCTATCGACACCTCAACGGCTGCCGGCAAAGCTTTCTTCGATATGCTCGGTGTCTTTGCAGAGTTCGAAACCAATCTGCGCCGCGAGCGACAAGCAGAAGGCATTGCGGCGGCAAAGACAAGAGGTGCTTACAAAGGCCGCCCGCCACAGATTGATACAAAGAAGATTGAAGTGCGGCTTGCTGCTGGCCAGAGCCCAACGGAGATTGCCGAGAGCTCGGCGTCTCTCGAGGAACAGTTTACAAGGTAAAGAACCGATGACCAGCCAACGTGAAAAACATGTGCGCATCACACCCCGCCTGAGCGAAACCCTTGAGAAGGAAATGCTGAAAGCCTGTCGTAAAATTGCGGAAACTCATGGGCTGGAAGTTGAGCAAGGTGGGAAGCGTCTCAAATCCAGAGGCGATGCTTTTGAAATGGTGCTGCGGGTAAAGGTTCCGGTGGCAGAGGGCCAGGATGAGGATTTAGACAAAGAACTCTTTGAACTTCTGTGTTCGCGATATGGCTTAAAGAAGGAAAACTACGGCGAGATATTTAGTGATGGGGAAGAGCGTTTCCGCATTGCTGGCCTGGATACTAGGCGTCCCAAATACCCGATCTCAGCGAAACGGATCTCTGATGGGCGACTATTTAAGTTCTCGCCCGAACAGGTTCGCGTGCTGCTTCAATCAATAGCTAAAGTTCGCTGATTGTTCCTCAAGATGGCCAAATATGCAGCTATGTGCCCATAGGGCCAACCAGCGGGCGGCGGTTGGTAGCCAATCAGCAGCAGCCGACAAGCCAATTAGAATATCAAGAACATGATAGTCGGTTCCATCGATGCCCAGAGCAGGGGCAGCCTTTTTAATCGCGATTGAGACTTCGGCTTTGGTGGTTTCAACAATATCATTTGCCATTGCCAAATTCTGACTGGCGATGATAGCAGGCGTCAGTTTGCGAAACGACGCAACATTACAATTCATAGTCATGGTTTCTCTCATATTTGAGTAAAAACCCGAGACCTTGAAAAAAGGCCGCAAAAAACCTGTCGCATAAATGCGTTTTTTGTCTTGCAGCAATTTTTTGGGGATGCTAGAAAATAAGTGCGAGTTATTTGTTCTAGCATTCCCCTGGTGGCCTCCGGCTTCCGGGGTTTTTGTTATTTAGGGTTTGGCTTTTGCCTGTCTCCAAATATTTCAAATAAAATTCATATTAACTTGCAACGCTAAGCTTGTGCCTATCTCTATTCAAGGCATGCTTGGCTAAATGCACAGATTACTCATGCTGTTAAGCTCAAACCCTCACCTGATGCTTTCCAGAAGTCCTGCAGCCGCGCACCATCAGGGCTGTCCAGCAACGTCACTTTTTCCTGATTGGCTTTGCCCGGATTGATGATCATGTCGTAGGAACTTGCGACCTGGGTCCCGCCATCGACATTGCTGAACCGCAGAACAGCTCGGGCACGAGGAACTCCATCACTGTAGGACGCGTGCTGTTTTCGCTCATCACTGTTTGGGGTGAGGATCTGCTCCACGACAACCGTAGTGCCGCACTGCGAGTAACTTTGAAGCCTCTGCTTTTGAACTCTTCAATCACAGCCTTTTTCGCTGCTGGAAGAGGCTTTTGCATCACCACACGGGGCGGCTGTTTTGATGAGACCACAACAGATGTTGTCTGACACGCGGCCAGCATCATGGTAGCGGCAATAATAACAAATATCTTTTTCATTAATGGTTCCATTTCAGAGGTTTATCGGATTTCGATTTGGGTTAATTTGCGAGATTTCTTTCATTGCGTGTTTCATTTTCCCGCCATCAAAACGGGGGAGAGCGCTGTCAGGATCGGGCCTCTGGTGGGGTTTCTCCCACCGAAGTGCTCTTGCACGCAGGCCGACCTGCAGGAGCGATTAGCGGTTGCAGTCGTGTCCTTCCTGTGTGAATTTCGGGCCGGAACTGCCGGCGCGAATTCACACAGGAAGGATGGGGAGGCGGGAGGTCCGAGGAGCGATAGCTCCCTTGTCCTTGACAGCGATCGGGGGCAGCGCCCCACTTTTTTTACGACTATTCATCAAGGTTTCCCTTGCTGAGCAGGCCGAAAACAGATTTGTGTAGATGCAGATCGCCAGCCTGAGCTTTGGCCACACAGCCGCGAACAAACCCACCATATGAGTTGATCGTTGTCTTCGGATCGGTGCTTCTGCGCTCGGCAATCAGGGGTCTGTTCGGGCTGAGTGCGAAATCCTACGCTAAGAGCTTAGGACTCGTTTTCCATAGTCTCTTAGATTTCCATTTGGATCGACGTATCTGTATAGAGTGACTGGTTTCACGCCCAGTTCCTTGCAAAGATCGGCAACAGATGTACCCCGATTTTTCATTGCGGCTTGGGCCATACGAACCTGAGTTTTAGAAAGTGCAAATTTGCGGCCACCTTTTCTGCCTCGTGCTCGGGCAGCGGCTAAGCCGGCCATTGTTCGTTCGCGGATCAAATCGCTTTCAAAGTCTGCCAACGCCGCAAATATACCGAATGATAAGCGGCCTGCTGACGTTGCTGTATCGATCTGCGCACCCGTGCCGGTTAACACCTTAAGGCCCACACCGCGTTTCGACAGATCATTCACAGTGTTGACGAGGTGGTGCAGGCTGCGCCCAAGGCGATCTAATTTCCAAATCACAAGGGTATCGCCTTCTCGCAAGGCTTTTAGGCACGCCTCAAGCTCTGGGCGGGCCTCTTTCTTGCCTGGCGCACGATCTGAATAGCAATTGGCCACGTCAACCCCGTTTAAAATCAGCGCATCGTGTTGCAAGTCAAGCGACTGACTACCATCAGCTTTTGAGATCCGAGCATAGCCGATCAGCATGTTTCACAAACGTACGTTTGTGATACATGACCTTCAGCGTCGCAATTAGCCATTGAACATGTTCCTTTTCGCATATCACAAACAAAGATAAATAATCCCCTGATAGAAAGCAAAAGAAACATGGCACACCGCACCATCTTAACAGAACGCCAACGCGCAACCTTATTCGGCTTGCCCACCGACGAAGCCTCGTTACTTCGCCACTACACATTGGCTGATGATGACCTCGAGTACATTCAAACACGACGTCGGGCCCACAATCGCTTCGGTTTTGCTCTGCAGCTTTGCGCTTTACGTTTTCCAGGACGATTACTTACTCCCGGTGAAGTGATCCCCGAGGAAATATCCCAGTTTCTTGCTGCGCAACTTAATCTGAAGCCCTATGACCTGATGGAGTACGCGGCCCGTGAGGAGACGCGTCATGAACACCTCGCCGCTCTGCGATCAATCTACGGCTACAAAATGTTTTCCGGGCGAGCCGCACGCGAGCTGAAGGTTTGGCTTGCCGGCGAGGCTGAGGTGGCGCACTCCAATGAGGACTTGGTGAAGCGATTCATAAAGGTGTGCCGGCACACGCAAATCATCTTACCAAGTATGACCACGGTTGAGCGCCTATGCGCTGATGCCCTAGTCGCCGCTGAACGGAGGATTGAAACACGTATCGTTGAACGCTTGACTAATGTGATGAAAGAACAGCTTGATGCTCTTCTTACCGAAAACGTAGAGGGTCGGGTCAGTCGGTTTATCTGGCTGCGCCAATTTGAGGTTGGCAAGAACTCGGCGGACATCAACCGGTTGTTGGATAGGCTAGAGTTTCTGCAGGGTGTTGAGTTGCCTCTTGATGTGGTGAGCAGCGTTCCTCCCCATCAGATTACCCGCCTGCGTCGACAGGGTGAACGCTATTTTACAGACGGCTTGCGGGATATTTCCAGTGATCGGAGGCTCGCTATTTTGGCGGTTTGTGTTTTGGAATGGCGTGCTGCCATAGCAGATGCCGTTGTGGAAACCCATGATCGTATTGTGGGCAAAACCTGGCGAGATGCAGCAAGGGTATGTGATTCACAGATCAAGGATGCCAAGGCATCTCTGCGAGAGACTATGCGTTCTTTTGAAGAGTTAGGCGCGGCGTTGCTGGAAGCAAAAGAGGAAAATGCACCACTTGATCCGGCAGTCGCAACCGCTTGTGGATGGCACAACCTCAAAGGCCTTGTCGCCATGGCCGCACAGTTGAACAAAACGATATCGGCAGAACCATTGGCGTATGTCATTCATGGCTATCATCGATTTAGGCGTTATGCGCCGCGAATGCTGCGTGCGTTAGATATCAAGGCGGCATCGGTTGTGGAACCGCTGATGGCTGCGGCCAGTATTATTCAGGAAAATAGAGTCATAGAAGAAAGGCCCATAACCTTTCTGCGACGGAGTTCAAAGTGGCTCCGGCATCTCAAGACCGCTGCCCCTGACACTCACCGCTTGTGGGAAGTGGCTGTGATGTCCCACCTGCGCGATGCCTTTCGGTCTGGCGATATCTGGCTGGCGCACTCTCGGCGCTACGGTGATTTAAAGCAAGCTTTGGTATCGATTGAATCCGCGAAGGCCTCATCCCGCCTGACTGTACCGTTCGATCCTGAGGAGTGGCTGAATGATCGAAAGATACGTATGGCTGACGGGCTAAAACGCTTGGCTATTGCCGCCAAAACGGGTGCCATTCCAGGAGGAAATATTGAGAATGGCATCCTGAAACTAGATCGTTTGTCTGCCGACGTCCCCACTGAGGCAGATGAACTCGTCCTTGATCTCTATCGGCGGCTGCCGGATGTGCGAATTACCGATATGCTGTTGGAAGTGGACAAGGCCACTGGCTTTACAGATGCTTTTACCCATCTGCGCACGGGAGCACCCTGCAAAGACAGGATTGGGCTGCTCAATGTGCTGCTCGCAGAAGGGCTTAATCTTGGCCTCAGCAAAATGGCAGAAGCCACCAACACACATGATTATTTCCAGCTATCGCGCCTATCTCGTTGGCATATAGAAAGTGACGCCATCAATAGGGCACTGGCTATGGTGATAAAAGCACAATCTGCCTTACCCATGGCCCGGTATTGGGGCGCAGGCACAACCGCATCCAGTGATGGCCAGTTCTTCCCAACAACTCGGCAAGGAGAGGCTATGAACCTCATCAACGCGAAGTACGGCAATGAGCCAGGACTGAAAGCCTACACCCATGTATCCAATCAGTTTGGCCCCTTTGCCACCCAAAAATATCCCAGCGACTGTGAGTGAAGCGCCGTTCATTCTTGATGGTTTGTTGATGAATGAAACTGGCAGAAACATCAAAGAACAATACGCTGATACCGGCGGGTTCACTGACCATGTCTTTGCAGTCACATCCCTTCTGGGGTATCGGTTTATCCCTCGCATTCGAGATCTGCCATCAAAACGTTTGTATGTATTTGATCCAACCGGCGTTCCTAAAGAATTGAAGGGGTTGATTGGTGGTAAAGTCCGCGAAGGCACAATTGAGGTCAACTGGCCAGACATTTTGCGCAGCGCAGCTACCATGGAGGCTGGGGTCATGCCTCCCAGTAAGCTCCTGCGAAAGTTCGCCGCCCATCCCAGACAGCATGATCTGGCTATCGCCCTTCGTGAAGTGGGACGGGTTGAACGGACACTTTTTATAATTGAATGGGTGCTTGATACAAGTATGCAGCGCCGTGCTCAGATTGGGTTAAACAAAGGTGAATCTCACCACGCCTTAAAGAATGCGCTGAGGATCGGGCGTCAGGGTGAAATCCGTGATCGTACGACAGAAGGTCAACACTACAGAATGGCTGGCCTCAACTTGCTTGCCGCCATCATAATCTATTGGAATACTGACCAGCTTGGTAAGGCCGTTGCACAACGAAAACGTAGGGGCCTGGACTGTTCACCAGAGCTTCTAGCGCACATCTCACCCCTTGGGTGGGCCCACATTCTAATTACAGGCGAGTACAGATGGCCAAAACGCTAATTAAACGCTTAGCGTAGGATCTCACACTCAACCTGAACAGACCCCAGACTAAAATCGTTTCACAAGGCAGTTTCACAAATGCCGCTGAAGCAAGGTTGTTGGGTTCTGGCGTAAATGTTGCTGCATACTCCATTGTAAATAATGGCCAGCTCTCTAGTTTCGATGCGGATCTGGAACTTCGCTCACAAACTTTTTGAAAAACACTCAGACAATTAGCACCAATGCGGATGCCGTTTTGAACCTTGCCGGAGATTTGGTTAACAGCGGGACCTTGCTGGCTGAGCAAGCTCTGGTGATTGCTGGCCTTGGGCCTAATTCTGCCATTGGCGGCCTGACCAACCAGGCCGGTGGTGAGATCAAAGCCTCCACCGTGACAGCACGGGTGTCCTCGCTCGATAATGAAGGACTGATTGGCGCCGTTAACGGTACGCTTGATCTGAGCAACAACGGTGATCTAACCAACTCTGGGCGTTTGATTGCCAAGGGGGATGCGACACTCAAGGTCGATGGCAAGGTTACCAACAGCGGTGATATCGCCAGTGAAGGTGTGCTGACGCTGAAGAATACGTCTGGCGGTGCCACGGGTACGTTCACGAACACCGCAGAAGCCAAGTTTCGGGCCGCAAGTATTGACGCAACCGTGGCCTCTGTTGCCAATGATGGTCTGATCGGATCGGCAGAAGGTTCTGTGACCCTGACCAGTCAGGCTGGTGTTCAAAACAGAGGCCTGCTGCTAGCCAAGGAAGGCCTGACACTGAGCCTTGCCGGTGACCTGGTTAACAGCGGGACGTTGCTGGCCGAGCAAGCTTTGGTGATTGCAGGTCTTGGCACGGAGACTGCCATTGGCGCGCTGAGCAATGCAGCTGGTGGTGAAATCAAGGCCTCCACCGTGACAGCACGGGTGTCCTCGCTTGATAATGGCGGCCTGATTGGTGCTGTGAGCGGTACGCTTGATCTGACCAACAGCGGTGATCTGATCAATTCAGGCCGTCTTGTTGCCAAGGGAGATGCGACACTCAAGGTCGACGGCAAGGTGACCAACAGTGGTGACATTGCCAGTGAAGGTGCATTGACACTTAAGAATACCTCTGGCGGTGCCACCGGTGCGTTTGTTAACACCGCAGAAGCCAAACTTCGGGCTGCCAGTCTTGATCTTGCGGTTGCCTCTGTTGCCAATGATGGTCTGATCGGATCTGCGGAAGGCTCTGTGATCCTGACCAGTCAGGCTGGTATTCAAAACAGTGGTCAGTTGCTGGCCAAAGAAGGCCTGACACTGAGCCTTGCCGGTGATCTGGTTAACAGCGGAACCTTGCTGGCCGAGCAAGCTTTGGTGATTGCAGGTCTTGGCACGGAGACTGCCATTGGCGCGCTGAGCAATGCAGCTGGTGGTGAAA
>NZ_FNLB01000004.1 GCF_900104145.1 Pseudovibrio sp. Tun.PSC04-5.I4
ACAAACCTTTGCAGCTGTCCCGGTGATTTGAATCTCTGCATGGCTCGCTCTCGTTTTCGCAAGGGTAAATGTGAGTTCTCTGTGAGGTTGTTCATGCCTTTGTGAGAGCGGTGCTCAACGTCAGGCATGACCCCGCGTTTTGCGGCACCATAGAACCGGAACTTATCGGTAATCATCCGCTTTGGAGCTCCACCTTGTTTTTTCAAAAAGCGGGTTAGTAAACGCCTGGCAACCTTGGTATTGCGCCGTTTCTGAAGGAATTCATCCAGATGGGCTTTGTTGCAATATTCCCCTGATGAAGTGTATCTTCTCTGAAAATCCCTTTTTTGAAGACTTCCTTTATGCCGTTTAAACACAATGCCGACCTTCGTCACAAGTTCGAGAAAACCGAATAGCGAACGTAGAAGAACACCGCATACAAAATCACGTCTTTAGGATAATGGGTGCCTTTAAAGTTGGTCAAAGCGTTAAACTTTAAATCGCAAATTTTGAACGAACTTTTTTAAACTAAAAAAGCGAAAGCTGCAAACCGACTAAAATTTGCGACAGAACCCTCCCTGCTTTGTTCGTTATTCAGGTTTTCATTAGCAATGTGGCAACGTCATACGCCGTTCTGCGCGCCGACACTGCGTTGACAAGAACTTCCAAAACCAACCCTCATATGGTAAAAATATAATTTGATATAGTGAATTTAGTAATTTCGTTCATTTTTCGCCAGCATTCACTCTAAACAACTATGGTGGCCATATGAGTTCAGATCAGCACACCCATAATCATCATCACGATCACTCGCATTTGACGGAAACTGAAGCGCGTGTGAGAGCGCTTGAAAGTGTCTTGACTGAGAAGGGCTACATAGACAGCGCGGCAGTCGATGAGATCGTACAGACATATGAAACGAAGATTGGGCCACAAAATGGTGCTCATGTCGTTGCCAAATGTTGGAGCGATGCCAAGTTTAAAGAATGGCTGGAAACGGATTCAACAGCAGCCATTCATTCACTTGGTTACACCTCGCGACAGGGCGAACACATAGACGCTGTTTTTAATACCGATGACGTTCATCATCTGACCGTCTGCACACTTTGCTCATGCTACCCTTGGTCAGTGCTCGGCCTTCCTCCAACTTGGTATAAATCTCCCCCCTACCGATCTCGCGTTGTCATTGATCCACGCGGGGTTTTGGAAGATTTTGGTTTATCCCTTCCCGAGACAACAAAAGTGGAAGTTCACGATTCGACCTCTGAGATCCGATATCTCGTTATCCCACAAAGACCGGCAGGAACGGATGATTGGTCTGAAGAACAATTGGCCAAGTTAGTTACCCGTAACTCTATGATCGGTACGGCTATGGCCAATAAACCGGAAGATCAAGTATGAACGGCGGCGCTGATCTCGGCGGAATGATGGGGTTCGGTCCAGTGAACGAAGAGCAAAATGAGCCACTCTTTCATGCAGTGTGGGAAGGACGGGCGTTAGGAATGACGATTGCCCTGGGTGCTTGCTGTCAATGGAATCTTGATATGTCCAGGTTCGCCAGAGAGAGCATGCAACCCGCTGAATATATGCAAACCCCTACTATAAAATTTGGATGGAATCTGCTGTCCGATTGATGAAAGAGCGCTCGATGATTTCTGAAGCGGAAATCGCCGCTGCGACCATGATTGATGCGCCTATACCAGTAAAAGGAAAATTGGAAGCGCAGGATGTAAATGCCGTGCTGTTTGCTGGTGGGCCGGCCAATAGAGACCCGCAAGGCAGCCCAACTTGGAGTGTGGGAGATCAGATCAAAACAACCAATAATCATCCCAAAACCCATACGCGGTTACCGCGATATGCTCGCGATAAAAATGGCCAAATTACCAAAATCCATGGCTTTCATGTATTTCCTGATAGCAATTCACAAGGTCAAGGTGAGGACCCTAATTGGCTTTACCAAGTTACCTTTAAATCTCGCGATCTCTGGGGTGATCAAGGAAATGATGTCGACACAATGTCACTTGACTTGTGGGAACCGTATCTGAGAGCAAACTTATGAACAGTCCAAACTTAAGTGTTTTGCCTGCCATCATTCTCCAAGATGATAAGCCCGTGTTTAACGAACCTTGGGAAGCCCAAGCTTTTGCAATGGCTGTGAACCTTCATCAAAACGGAGCATTCGGATGGGATGAATGGGCAAGTGCCTTGTCGTTTGAAATCCATTCAGGAGTAGAGCGCAGCTATTATCAACACTGGCTGTCGGCTCTCGAAAAATTGGTATCCGACAAGTCATTAACGACCAGAGCGGATCTTGAAGCAACAAAAACTGCGTGGCACACAGCAGCATCTGCAACTCCGCATGGTGAGCCGATAGTTTTGAAATAGGCTTGGGGCGGAAACCGGTGGCGCACATAACTGAGATGGGCTGTGGTCATTCAGAGCGACTACATTGTCGACATGGTGTGAGAGTTAGCGTGTCAACGCCGCGACTGAGTCTCAAACGTTATACTAATCTGGCGAAGTAAGCCAGATTTCCAGCTGGAATCACTTCACGAGAAACGTTTTCATCGGTTATTTTGAAACAAACCAATCGCGCATATTAATATATGCGAAAACACAATACTTTAATATTTTCAACATGTTACGAATAGTTTTATTGGTTTTTATGCAGAAATCGTTGTGATCTGAACCAACCAGTAAGAAACCGTTAACCAAGTCCTCGTTGACTTTGAATTCGGATGTGCCAATTATTCCTTTAATTCCTGTTTAAACAAAAAATCCGGGTGATTTAGGAAATGGACACTGAGACACTAGAGCATGGTATTATGCTTTCGCAGATGAAGGCAGACCATAAGGCTTTATCCAGCACGCTTGCGGCGCTGGCACAGTCTCAGTTCCCTCCAAAAGCGGAAAAGAACCTGCGCAAATTTGCAGCGTCAGAGGCGGCAATTTATTTGGGCATCACCCCTCGCTATCTCGCCTTGACCGCTGATGAAATGGGGCTTGAAGTCGAGAAGGTCGGCCGCGGCGAGCGTCGTTACTACTCTCTTGAACAAATGAATCAGATCAGGGTATATCTAGCTGAAAAAGCGGGTGATGATACCGCCAAGGCGCTGAATTATGATCCGCGCCGCAAAGCAGATGAAGACATTCAGATCATTGCCTGCTCCAACTTTAAAGGTGGCTCAGCCAAGACCTGTACATCGGTTCATTTGGCGCAATATATGGCATTGCAGGGCTACAGGATTTTGCTAGTTGATTTGGATCCGCAAGGGTCGGCATCCAGTATGCTCGGTTTGTTCCGGAAATGGTGTCAGAAGATGATTCTCTTTTTGCATCAATAAGGTACGACGATCCCAGGCCTATGAGCGAAGTGGTTCAAAAGACCTATTTCGACAATCTTGATCTGGCGATCGGCAGCCCGTTCCTGACCGAATGGGAATTCTTTGCGCCGCACTATGCAACGCTTGCGGGGCAGGAAGAACCGGGCCTGCGTAATCGTATTGCAGATATTGAAGATGAGAAAAAGCAAAAGGGTATCAGTAATAAGCGGCTGCGTGAGTTGGAAGAAGAGCTGGCCCGCAACCATGCAAAGCTTTCGGACTGTCTGCAACGCAAGCTCTACTTTACCCGTCTTCAGCTTGCGTTTGAGGATGTTGAAGATGCCTATGATATTATCATCTGCGACACGCCGCCGAGCCTGGGTTATTTATCCAATGCCGCGTCCTTTGCAGCTGATCACCTGTTGGTGACCATTCACCCGCAATGGATCGATTGTGAATCCATGGCGCAGTATCTGGCGACCTCCATTGCCCACAACGAGTTCTTCGAAAGCACAGTGGCCAAACAACTTGGTCCCGAATATCTGGTACCTAAGACGTTACAATATCTGATCACCCGTCATGACAACACCAGCCGTCCGGAAACAGACGTGGTGACCATGCTGCGTACTCAGCTGCAAAATGTCCTAACCAGCACGATGCTGCGCAGCTCCGCTATTGCTGAAGCAGGCAATGTTCAGCAAACGCTTTATGAAGCTGAACGTTCCAACTTCAACGGCAAGACTTATGATCGCGCGCTGGATTCTGTGAACCGGGTTAACAGTGAACTCGAAGAGCTTTTGAAATCCTATTGGGGTCGCTCATGAACGATAAGCGTAAGAGAAACAAGAGCAAACTCAGTGCGATCATGACCGGCAACAATGCGGGTCTAGAGCGTGCAGCAAGTACGCCTGCTGCTGAAGAACTGCCAGTACCGCGCGAGAAAAGTGCGGTTGGGCGGCTTGGAGCGGCCCTGCACTCTTTAACGGAACAACGCAGTGAAACCGTTGACCCGAGCCTAATCATCCAAAACCTCGACGCTAAGTTGCTGCTGCCTTCACTGGCGCTGGACCGTGCATTTGAAGGCGATGATGAGGAGCTGGATAGTCTGGTTGAGAGTATTTCTCAAAATGGACAGCAAGTTCCGGTTTTGGTGCGCCCTCATCCCGGCAAACCAGATCATTACCAGATTGCTTATGGGCATCGCCGCGTTAAAGCTTGTCAGAGGTTGGACATTGCGGTTCGTGCTGTTGTTGAGAATCTGAGCGATGAAGAACTTGTTATCGCGCAGGGTAAGGAAAACGAAGAGCGCAAAAACCTTACTTATATTCAGCAATGCTATTTTGCTGCGGAACTGAGCAAGACCTTTACCCGTGAGGTTGTGGCCGCTGCCGTTGGCGCTGGCGATAAGACCCGGGTCTCTAAACTTACCTCTATTATTCGCCGCGTGCCTGAAGATCTTATTGAAAGCATTGGCTCTGCTCGCGGTATTGGCCGGGTGAAGTGGGAAACTGTGGCAAAAGCGTGTGAGAGCGAGGGCACTGTTTCTCGCCTGCGCAAAAGCATTGCCAACCTCAAGACCTCCGGCAAATGGCAAGGCCTGACCAGTCCTGATCGGTTCGCCTGGCTACATGATCTGACGATCTCTTCTGAGGTGGTGGATGGCAACTTATCCCCCTCTGCCCTGGAGAGGGTAGAGTCCCGAAAAGCGGCGGCACGAAGCACGCTTTTGATTAAAGACAGCGAAGGCAAGCCGGCCATTGAAGCGCGCGGCACACGGAATTTCAAGATTGTACTGGCAGATGAGGCGCGAGCTGCGGCCTTCTCCGAATATCTGACCAGTAAGATTAATCAGTTGCTGAAGGATTTTGAGCAGCAGGAACAAAAGGTCACCGAGCTAATGGGAGCAAGCGAATGACCTAAACGGAAAAGAAAACGGTCTTGCAGACGGCAATCCGCAAGACCGGAATTCACTGGCATTCAGAGCTAAGCTCTAGAAGTACCGTATCAACAGAATCACCGTACTTCGTGCAGCTGTTAAAATCAATCGCCTTTGTCTTGGGGCGGTACGATTTTGTGCGCCCTACCCTCTGATTTGCCTGATATTGTTGGAACACGTTGCACAACGTGTGTTTTAAACGCCCTTCCATCTGTTGGGCGAGAGGTTTTGCTATGCAAAATTCAGGCTCGGTCGCCTCTTTTAGAAAACTCACACCTGAGATGATGGTTAGCCAGCGGTTGGCTATGGCAAATGATATTGTGGAGACGACGAAATCAGAAGTGGCTATGGCTTTGAAAAAGGCTGCCCCTGCCCTAGGCGTTGACGGCACCACCTATCATATTTTGGATATTCTGATCGGCCTGACAGCTGCTGATGATTGGCAAACGAACCATCGCCCTCTCGTTGCAATTTCCAACGAGAAGCTTGCAGAATACGTATGCCGCTCAAAACGCACCGTTATTCGGTGTTTGAAACGTCTGGTGGAAGCGGGCATTATTGCCTATCGCGATAGCCCAACAGGACGGCGCTATATTCACCGCGGTGAGTTTCGGCAAGGCCGGCTCGGCGAGATTGAGCGTGGCTATGGGTTTGATTTTTCCCCTGCCCGGCAGCGCGTGCATGAACTTAAAGCGATCGGCGCCCAATTTGCGGCTCGTCTCAAAGCACAGAAGGATGCGCGCCGAAGTGTTAACCGATTGCTGCGTGCCATTGAGGATATGGCCTCACTCGCGGCGAGGGAGGGCATTGGCTTTTCTGATGTGCAGGAAGCTGTCTCAGCTCTGAATGAGAGGGCTATGGATATAGTCACTCGGGCGGAAGTATTGCAGAATCTTTATGAAATGGCGGTTGCTGCGTTTGCACCTACTGAGGAGGAAACGCAGCAAATAGATGTTCCTGTTCTTGGAGAAATGGCATGCGCGGGTGACATTAATGGCATCCCTTATAATAATACAAACCCTCAGTCTCTCAAAAGAAGTAATAGAACGCGGAGATCAGCTAACGCTGATCCCTCAAATTCATCCGATCCCAAACAAGTTGGGATAAAACCCGCTTTAGAGAGGAAGCAAGATCGCAATTTCTCTGCCAGCTCTAATCCTCAGCATCAAGAGGGTGCACTGGAGAATATCTCTATCGGGCTGCTCAAATCAGCTTTGTCTAACTTGCAGGACAGTCTTGGGTTCGAATTCAGTTGCTGGGGCGATTTGCTGAAGGTGAGCGGGGATATCGCGTTGCTGATTGGCCTGTCTCAGTCCGGCTTTGAGCATGCTCAAGGCAAAGTTGGGCGCTATGTTGCAGCCGCGGTTCTAGCCACCACAGCTGAAAAGGCACTGCGTGATCCGCTTCTGATTTCCAGTCCTGGCGGTTATTTCCGGGCGTGTGTTGATCGGGCCGTTGATGGTGAATTGGCGCTGCACAAATCGTTGTTCGGATTGGCCCAAGCCCGTTGAACGCGTGCAATTTTGCAAGGAGGAGGGTGTACGCGTGCACCTTTGAGTTAAAAACCTATATAAATCAATAGGATAACAATTTTACCTTTTGTTAATCTTAGTTTTGTGCATGGACACTGAAGTGTCTAGTAGTTTTGGACAGAATGAGACAAAGGCTTATCGACCTTTCTACGCAGTGCCTTTCGCTGGCGCCTATGGGTACAATTAGTCGTATTTGATAAGAGAGTGGTTTTGGAGTGTTGTCACGTTAAGTTGGATTTGGTCGCAAAACCCAAACTGAGCGAACTTCATGCGTCCATCCTGGCAGCCATTTTCCATTGAGCAAATGCGTTAATTCGATGAAGAACGTTTATCGCGAGGTCCAACGAAGAGATTGCGTAGGCAGGAGAAGACAGCCACAAACCTTTGCAGGGCCTTGTTGCAGAAAGAAAATTAAGCTTACAACTCGCCCTTACCCGCTTAACTCAGCTCGCAATGAGGCGCTCGAACGTCGGTCGTCCAAGGTCAGTCATCCGATTGAGGACGGAGACATTGATTTTAGCCTCGGTCTTCTGGTTTGCAAACTTACGAGACTTCAAACTTGTCCCGATGACTTGTTTATAGCGCCCCATCAAGGTCTCGCCTCTTGAACGCCGCCCGTATCGGGTCTGCTTCTGCCACCCTGCTCTGCCATGTTTCTCAATGAGAAGAATATCCCGGTCACGGGCCGTAGGAGCGATCGCAGCCTGTGGGCTGCTGTTTTGGGCGGCGGTATGATGACCTCAACGCCGTCAAAACGGTCAGCTATTTCGTGGTGTGTGGGAGTGCCATCATAAGCTCCATCGCCAAGAAACGTGCCAACCGGACCCTCAACCTGATCCAGTATATCCGGCACAACAGTTGGATCGCCAACGATATCTTCCGTCAGTTCAGAACAAACGATTATCCCGCTTTCCAGGTCCTGACCAAGGTGAAGTTTGCGCCATTTTCTGCGCTTTTTCTTGGTTCCGTGTTTGGTCTCCTGCTACTCACCAGCTCTGAACATCTTCACGCCTGTGCTGTCGATCACAAGCGTTGTCGAGCCAGGACTCTTTTCAGATTTGACTTTGGAAAGGTTCACCCCACCAGCTCGGCGCGACAGGGTGCTATAGTCAGGAAAAGGTAAGTTCAGATCCGTTAGAGCAAACACAGAACGAACAAATCCTTGTGTCTGCCGCAAAGCTAAACCAAACACGGATTTGACACTCAAACAGGTTTTAATGGCAAGATCTAAATACTTGGCGGGTCTCCCGCTGCGGTTGCTCGTTGGTGCGAGTCAGGCACCGGCAACGCTGTCTTCAACCCAGACTGTGATGTCTCGACGCCGACGCAGGCTTTCATTATACTCCGACCAGTTCGTCACCTTATATTCGGTTTTCTAGAACTTGTGACGACGGTTAGCATTGTGTTTAAACGGCATAAAGGAGGTCTCAGAGAAGATAAACTTCATCAGGGGAATATTGCACCAACGCCCCAATAGGGGGTCTGCTCCAGAAGAAGGCGAAAAGATTTTTATCCGTTCTCGACTAAGTCACTACTCTCTTCCGCCCTAAACACCACCGCTTTTCTGCCACCTCATATCGCTATGCCCGCGCTGATGCGTGCTGCTTGTGGACCGACTACTCGACAGAGTTGTGTGCATGAAGACCCTTTTTGCGCTCTACTACACTAGATCGGAATAACCTGACAAACCCCTCTTTAGTTACCCAGATCAAAAGCTCATTCAACAAGACGCACCACTCCGTTAACCCCCGACATTAAGTTTGTAACAATGCCTAATATTTGAACTCACTGTGAGAAAACCAACAATTTCTCATTGGCTTAAGGAGCTACGTTATTTTATTGATAGTAAAGATTGTTAAATGTTCAAATTTTGCAATAATGAGCACATACATTATTTGTGCTTCCTGCATTTTTGGTAATTTCAACTCAGCGTTAAGATAGGCATGGACTCAAACACCTCCTCCCTTTGGTTTGACAGCGAACCCAGTGAGCATAAGCTTAATTTGATCTGTTTCCCTCAAGCCGGTGGTGACACGAGTTTGTATAACCGCTGGAAGGTGGGGCTGGGAGATCTGGTTCATGTAATGCCCGCCCGGTTTCCCGGTAGGGGTGCCCGATTGGCAGAGAAACCTCACAACACTATGGAAGTTATTGTGAGCGAATTGGCCACGCAGCTTGAGAAGTTTGAAACTGTTTCGTTCGCTTTGCTCGGCTCTAGCATGGGTGGATGGGTTGCTTATGAGCTGGCCATGCATCTGAACAAACAGAACAGACCCCAGCCTACTGCCTTATTTGTACTGGCATCAGCGTCCCCTTTTTCCCCGCGTTCATTGCCGTTTCTGGAGGGTGGTTCGCGAGAAGAGATGATAGAGGAGTTGATCGGGTTCAATCCAGATTTTGCTTTGATCGCGGAGCATGATGAGCTGGTCGACATGCTGCTGCCGGCAATTATCGGCGATTTCAGACTCTGCCAAAACTATCATCCTCGAGTGCCTTGGCAAGTGCCTGTTCCCATTTTTGCCTTCGCTGGCACACAAGACAAAATAGTTAAACGATACAAAGTCGATGCTTGGGAGAAACTCAGCTCCCAGTTCGTCTCTATTGACGAGGTTGACGGAGGTCACTTTTTCATCGAGCAGGCACCTTCCGAAGTTCTTGCAAAGATCAAAGAACATGCCAAAGCGGTTCTGGACCTGACGGATGGGCTGGTTGGCGCGGAGCACAGTAAATAAGTTATGCCACTTTCAATTTCCAATGCAACTGCACAGGATTGGTTTAGTGCGCTGCGCCTGCATTGGCTGGAGTGTTGTGCGGCCCATCGAGCGCTGCTGGTGGTGGTACCGCTTGAATACCCGGCCCCTGTGCAAGCTGAACTGCTTACTGAGGAGCGGGAGAGAATGACCCGCTATCGGTTTCAAAGAGATAAGCTCGCATTTGCTCTTGCCCGTCATGTCACGCGAAAGGTTTTAGGGGCCGATCAACCGGCCTTGGCTTTCTCGCGGCATGCCAAGGGTAAACCATTTTTGCCCGGTTTCTATCCGTTTAATATCAGCCATTCTGGCGGGCTGGTTGCAGTTGCCTTTGCACCACCCGGGCCATTGGGTGTCGATATCGAGCATATGCGGCATGACAGCGACGTGGACGACCTGGTGTCCGTTGTCTGTCACTCTCAGGAGCGCCAATTTATAGCCGGCATTACCTCAAAAGAACGTGTGAGGAGTTTTTACCGATGCTGGACGCGCAAGGAAGCACTTTTGAAAGCAACGGGTGAGGGCCTCCGGGATGACCTATCCTCCATCGATGTTCGTCTAGCTGAAACGAGCCCGATCATTAATATGGGTGATCAGGTACGTCTTATCGATGTAAATGTAGGGTGGGAGGGCTATAGCTGTAGTGTTGCTGTCCCTCCCAATCTTTCCGGCTTAGAAGTTATCTCTCCCGATGGATCACGCCAGTTCTATATCCCGTTGCAGACCTGCAGTTAAGAGGATGTGGTCCAGATGGACCCCTTTCAGGATTGAATAATGATCTCCCTCCACAATCTCCCAGTTTTGCAAATCAGGAAGGAATTCAAGCCAATGCTTTCGGGAGTTGGAATTGATGTTTTGAGTTGCGCTCATGCCTGATGCTACCTGAGAGGCTATGAAGACGTTACCACGCCACCTCGCGGCCGGTTGCATCACATGTTCTGCCATAACCGTCATGTTGGCCTTGGTACAACGGGTTAAAGCCTGAAGATAAACCTCACGTTCTTTGAGACCCGCTTCTGTCATTCTTTCGCTGGATGTTGGTGCACCTGCCCATTTTGCGGACACTTCATTTAAGAAAATTTGCTCAACTTCCTGCTCACTCATCTGTTTCCACTGATCGCCTGAACGAGGAGCAGGGGGATCAATGAGTGTGAGCTGTCCGCTAATTTCGTGGGCCCGAGACAACTGGGCCGCCATCTCCTGCGCAACCCAAGCGCCGAATGACCACCCGACCAAATGACATCTCCGACCTCCGAGTTGCTCAATAAGAGCATCCACATAAAGATTTGCTCTGTCTTCTATTGTGATTGGAGGCAAATCCGGATCGCTGAGGTACGGGTCGGCAATGACAAACACACCCACTGTTTTTGGGAGTTTTCGTGTCAACTCACGGTAAGCTTCCACGTCACCGCCAACGGGGTGAACAAGGCATACAATCTCTCCATTGCTTGGTTGCCTCCATTGGTTGATCTGGATGTTTGCTGCCCAGTCTGCAGTATGACTTCTCGTTGTCTTGATTGCGACGTCATCTACAATCTTCAAGATTTGCTCCAGCGAGGCATCCTGCGGGATCTGAGAGAGGAGCAATGAGATCCCGTGGTTTGTTTCCAGCAGGCTCACTACATCCAGAAGGGTGAGTGAATCCATACCCAAGTCATATAGACAATCATCTGGATCAATATCATTCAACCCAAGCTTGTCTAGCAGAAGCGTCTCCAGCTGCGACTGTATCAGGTTGATTGAGAAATTTGCAGCTTCTGCCGGAGTGCTTACGTCCTGCCGTGCCAGCAAACTACGGTAGAATACACGGGAGGCGTCAATATCGCAGGTGCTGACCAGAACTTGCGGCAAGGCTGTGTGGAGGACTTGTGAAAAGACGCGTGCGCCTTCAGAATTTGAAAGTCCGATGGAAAGATGTTTTTGATGCACAGGGTCGTTGATAGCTGCTGAAACAGCCATCCCAGACTCCCGCCATATATCCCAGTTTATGGAGGTTCTCACGGTTCCCGGCGCTACGAGGTTGTCGTAATGCGCGAAACTGTCTAACAACGCGTTCGAGGCGGCATAGTCGAGTTGTCCTGCTCCACCAAGCAATGCCGACATGGAAGAGCAATAGATAACGCGGTTAGGGCGGAATACTTCGATAAGACGTTCAATGAAAATACTCCCCTCGTATTTCGCCACCATCTCGCTGTAGATCTCAGCGGAATTACGTATGGCGATGAGTTTGCCTTTTCCAACACCAGAAGCATGGACAACGCCCTCAAGCGGCAGGCCGATTTTTGCTAGATCTCTGATCGTGGTATCCCACATAGACGGATCACCAATGTCTGACTTGATCAGATGTAGTCGGTCATGATGTTCAATAAGTTCCTCTGGCACATGTGGGTTGCGTGAGAGAATGGCGATTTGCACGTTTGGATAGGCCAACAGGTTTTTGCAAACTTGCGTACCAATTCCACCATTCCCACCAGCAACTACATAGAGCGCAGGACGGTTTGAAACCGGCGATACAGTCTGTTGGCTGGCCTGCGGAAGCTGTTGAATAGTGCTGCCCCAAATGTACCCATTGCGCATTGCAATACGTTGGCTACTGCTGCTTTCAAGCGTGAGTGCATAGGCAATGTCCGACCAATTCAAAGGATGGACCAAGCCTTCTAGATCAAGCCAGGTTGTTTCAATTCCAAACTCTTGCGGGATAACCACCAATGGGCCCGCAAGCAGCCCGAGTTCAGGATTGGATACTTTGCCATTTACCGGCAATGCGTTGCTGGAGAGCAGACATATGCGCGAAATCTTCAGGCCGATGCTTTGGTTAACCTGCAAAATGAGAGAAAGACTATCCAAACACATTTTTCTGGATTGCTTCAATGGTTCAAGTTCGGTCCCGCTTCGTTCGAAGCTCAAAGGCAACGCATGAACCCAGTCCATCTCATCCAAATTCAGGTAGGAAAGCTGCCTTAGAAGGTTCTCGAGTGATGTTTTGCAGTAAGGATCAACCGAAAGGCCATCTCTAGTAACTCCCGCATAATCTTTGCCACAATTAACCGGAATGACCTTGTCATAGCCGCTTTCCAATCTGGAAAGGTCCTCTGTGGTATGGGCTGGATCAAACAGCACAACAGCCGCTTTTCGCTTTGTTAAGTGCAGCGAGACGGGTATGCGGCTCATCGGTTGCCAGAGGATCTGGTTAAGCCATTTGTCCTCAGGCACTCGCTCGGGAACATCACTGATGTACTCAGTCCTTTTTTCCGGCTTGTTCAGTAGGTTGAATTCCTTCAGATCAAAACAATATCCGGGCAGGTCCCATGGCGGTGCCACATGTTCCGAACCGCCAACAAGGTTCCGTCCTGCAAGCCAGGCCTGACAAACGTCATCTGCCTTTGCGTCCAGAACATTGAATGGTTGACCAGCAACTAAAACGTGGGTGCTCACTGGCTTGCTGAGGGAGCTGGTGGCTTCTTCAATACTGGCACAAACTGCTGCAAAGCGCCAAGGGTGCGAGCGTCTGCCTGACTGTAAGTGTTGCAGCACTTTCTGGAAGTTCTGGGGCTTGTTTATCAAGTAGTTCCGAATTTTTCCGGCAAGTGCTCGCAAGGCACTTTCGCTGTGTGCAGATAACACAAGGCAGGAGGTTACTGGTGGGCGGGAAGTCAGCGCAGTTTGCGCCTCGCCAATGATCATGTGTGCGTTGGTTCCGCCAATCCCAAAGCTGCTGACGCCTGCTCGCCTTGGTGTATTCTTCTCCCAGGCACAGCATTTTGATGGAACATAAAACCCCTTTTCCTCAAGGTTCAGTTCATGGTTTGCTCGTTCAAAACCAAGGTTGGGCGGAATATATCCGTGGTACACACCAAGGGCAGCTCTGATAAGTCCGAGAGCACCCGCTCCAGCGCCCATATGCCCGATCTGGCTTTTGACGGATGAAAGGGCGCAAGCAGTCTCGGGGTGTTCTCCAAATGCGTTTGACAGCGCCTGAACTTCAATCGGATCTCCCAGCTGAGTTCCTGTACCGTGCGCTTCCACATATCCTATTTGTCCGCCGGTTAAGCCTGCCTTATGGAGGGCTTGCCGAATTACATTTTCCTGCCCTGCGACGGAGGGTGAGGTGTAATTCATCTTTGCGCGGCCATCATTGTTGATGGCAGATCCTTCGATGATTGCGTAAATTCGGTCGCCATCAGCACGAGCTTGCCCCAGCCTTTTTAAGACCATCGCGCCAACACCGCTTGCGCCAATTGTGCCACTTGCATGGTTGCTGAACGGTGCGCAGTTTCCGTCTTTGGAGAAAATGTGCTGCGGCTGGTATTTGTAGCCCTGCGTCATCTCAGGATCAATGAGCACACCACCGGCGAGCATCACATCGCATTCGCCGTTGCGAAGCATACCTGCCGCTGTGTGCACTCCAATAAGGGAACTCCCGCAGGCCGCTTGCAATGTCATAACCGGCCCTTTCAGATCCAGCTGGAAAGCGACCTTTGTTGCAAGGAAATCTTTCTCATGGTGCAGCGCCATTTGAAATTTGGCAGGAAGAGCTGATGAGGGGAGAGACCGAAGAACCGAGTGGAAATAAGTCGGTTCTCCGCAACTTGCAACCAGCCCAATAGAGTGAGTATTTGTCCGAGGTGCAATGCCAGCATTTTCAAGTGCGTGAACACAGGTCATGAGGAAATGGCGTTGTTGGGGGTCCATCAGGGCGGCGTCGCGCGGGCTGATGCCGAAATAGGCCGGATCGAACGACATCATCTCGCTCATCTGGCTACGTGCGCCAACAAATCCGTCTTCGGGATGATCAAAATGAACAATACCGCTCTCACCCGCTTTAACCATCGACCAGAATTGGGCTAGGTCTTCAGCGCCGGGAACGCGCAGGGCCATGCCCACAATCGCGATTTTTTCATCTGCCTTGGCCTCTGTTTTTTGGGAGGCCTCCGGGGATTGTCTCCCTTTAGAAGCAAGGTGCTCTGCCAGATCCTCAGGAGTAACATGGCGGAAAAGATCGGCGATGCTAACTTCAATCCCATATTCTTTTTTGAGGTGCATCTGGAACCGCATCAGCTGCATAGATGTGCAACCAGCATCAAAATAGGTTTGATGCGCTGCGATGGTAACCCCCACCACTTTCTCAAAGGCGGCACATAAGTCAGTGACGCGGTTGGCAGGATTGCTCTTTGCATCGCTGGCTTGCATCTGCTTGATCGGGGACCAGTCACATGTGGCAAGCGCTTTCACATCAACCTTACCGCTCGGAGAACGCGGCCAGTCTTCGATCCGCCGATATGCATCCACCCGTATGTAAGCAGGCAGTTGGGTTAATAGATATCTGGAGATTTCATCTGAGGTTATGTTTTCACCTCGAAGCTTCACATAGGCTAAGAGTTGCTTGCTGGCTTGTTCAAATACAACGAAGGCTTGTTCGATCGCCGGATGGTTTGTTAAAGCAGCTTCCACTTGCCCTAGTTCAATTCTGTGCCCCGAAATTTTGACTTGTTGATCCTCCCGTCCGCCATAGTGCAGATCTCCGTGACTATCAAAGAATCCAATGTCGCCGGTTCTGTAGAAGAGCCTTTCCTCTTCTCCTGATGGGAAAGAAAGAAGAGTGAAACGTTTATCGTTGAGTTCCGAATTCTGTAAATAGCATTGGTGGACCATCGGACCACCAATGAGGATCTGACCATGCTCACCTTTGGGAGACGGTTTATCATCCCTACCGACCACGAGGAGGGTCGCATTGGTCACTGGCTTACCGATGGGCGGGCGGATAGGCCAGTTTGATGGCTCGCCGCGCAAACGGTGGGTGCACACAACGTGTGTTTCTGTAGGGCCGTAGTGGTTATGTAATGTTGCGTGCGGCAGGTGTGCGAAAAAGCTTCGTATGGTCTCGGTGCAATAAAGCTGCTCTCCCGCTGTGACGATGTTCTTAAGGGAATACGGAAACGTCTCGTAGGTGAGGGCTGCCTCTGCAACCAATTCCAACGCAACAAACGGCATAAAAATACGCTCTATCTGGTTGTCGCGACTATAAGCCAGAAGTTCTTGGAGATCTTGGCGCCACAAGGGGTCAATTACATGAAAACACCCGCCAGAACACAATGTTCCAAAAATCTCCTGAAACGACACATCAAATGCCAGTTTGGAGAATTGCATAGTGCTTTCTCCGGCTGGTAAGTCGCCTTCTTTCAGCTGCCAGTTCAATAGGTTGCACAGAGTACTATTGTAAACGTCCACTCCCTTTGGTCGGCCAGTAGAGCCGGACGTAAACAGCGTGTACAACGGATTTTCAACTGATTGGGCTAGCGGGGATGGGAGAGGGCTACTCTCACCGTGTAACCCCTCCAGATTAACAGCGATCGGCATTCCGCCTGACAACATGAGATCCTGTTCAACGGAGGTATTAGCCTTGTACAGCAGGCCGATTGGTTCTGCCTGTTCCAAAATATCCTGCAGCAGTTTTTCCGGGTAACTCAAATCCAGAGGAACAGCGGTGATACCCAGTTTTGCCAGAGCCAGAAGCGAAACGATGTATTCCGGTGAGGCATCCATGCAAAGGGCCAGGCGGACTGCTTCGCAGGAACTGGGAACGCCTTGAAGGGAGGCGTGTATTTTGCCCGTTAACTGGTCAGAGAGCCGGTCGAGTTCAGCGTACGAAATCCGTCCTTGTTGCCATGCAAGTGCTGGAGCTGCTGGTGACAATGCAACCTGCTGCCGGAACCAGTTGATAATACTAGTATGTGGTAGTGGCAGACTGGTGCCAATTGCGTGAGATGGGCGGGTTAGCCTGTATTCATTTAGGAATTTTCCGACAGGTTCTGTGGTCTCCATTTGGTCCAATGTGGCAAACATTGCCCGTTCCAGCCGCTCAATGTTTGTGTCATCAAAATGAGCAAGGTCGTACTCCCAATAGAGTTGGAAGCCCTCTGGGTCATCTATTACCGAAAGAAACAGCGGACACTTGGGTTCAACGTGCAGCGGATAGGAAAGCTCGGGCTTTTGTCCTTGCAGTTCTAGCGTGTCGTAACGGGTGTTTTCCAATGCGAACATGAATTCAAAGGGGGCGCCCGCGATGAGGTCTAGTTCCTGTAGGCTCTCCACGACGTGTTCGAATGCAACATCTTGATTGGCTAAGACACGTTGAAACACATGAGCGATGGTGTGCGTGTTCTGTTTAGCAGATGCGGCGGCATCAATCACAATTGGGATCAACACAGTGTTCGCGAACATTCCCACCGTTGGCTCGAATTCGGCAATAGGCCGGTTTGCAACCGGGCTGGCGATTTTGAACGCTGATCTGCCATACTCAGCGTTGAGCGCATGCGCGAATAACGAGAGGAACACCTGATTTGGTGTCGCCCTGCATTGTTCTGCGAGCGTAAGGACTTTGGAATGAAGCGTTGGATTGGGAGCTGAACACCGTACTTTGGCTCTCTGTGCAGATGTGTCAGCCGTTTCCGTGGTCACCACTGGTTGCCAACAATCAGCAAATTCAGGAGATTTGTAGAGTGAGAGACTATCTTTCCTCTGGTCTTTGTAGGACTGTGTTTTCCAGAATTGTGCTTGCCAATCTGCGAAATCAAGTGGTGTGAGGTGGTCCTCTTCTATCTCGAATGGCTGATTGGTTGCAGCCTGCTGATAGTTGCGCGATAAATCCTCAAATATCAGATTGAACGACCATCCATCGACAACAATATGATGCGCGTTCAACAAAAGCACGCTTGAGCCGCAGGTGTCATGAGCTAGATGAACCTGAAACAGACAGGGGCGCTCAAGATCAAAAGGTTGGATGAAGACGTTGTTCTGGAGGACTGCAAAATCCTCCTCATCGAGGATACCATGAAAATGAAAGTTCTCTGAGGTGTATGCAGCAACCCTTTGTTCCACGCCTTCGGCAGTCAGGTGAAAGCTTGTTCTAAGCGCCGGATGACATTCCACTAACCTACGAACAGCTTTATCAAGCGCTTCAGGGTTTAAGGGCTGGGCCACGCGGAAAATAAAGGGCGTGTTGTAAGATGTTGCTGCAAGGTCCTTTTGTTGGTGAAGCCACAATCTGAGTTGCTCGGAGGTAGCTGGACCATGTAATTTGCGCGAGCAGGTTGGCGCTGCAGGTAACAGACTTCCATGTTTGCGCTGCGCGTCTGCCTTCTGTGCCAGCTCTACGAAGCTGAGTGATAAAATTTCAACAGGTGAGGGGCGCACACCGAAGTCCGTATGAAGTCGGTTGGATAGACTGATTGCTTTGAGGGAGTCTCCACCCACCGCCAGAAAAGTGTCATTGCCAACCAAACCGGATGTCTTCAGGATAATTTCAGCAGCGGAGATTACGTTCTTAAGAAAGGCGTTCTGCGGAGCCGACGTTTCCTGCGTCCGTCGCCAAGGCTTTAGCTCCATACGTGTAAGAGCCGCACTGTCAATCTTTCCATTGGCATTCAGCGGGAATGTTTGGACACAAAAGGTTTTGTGCGGACGCATATAATCAGGCAACCGGTTTGACAGGTGTGCCTCAAAGTCCTCAAATCCAAATGTGTCGTCAACCGCTATGTAGGCGTGTAGTTCCAGTGGCTTGTCGGGATCTTGTTGCGTTACGATACAAGCCTGCCGGATTTTTTGGTGTTGCTGGATTTGCTGTTCGATTTCTTCCGGCTCTACCCGGAACCCCCGAATTTTTATCTGTCTGTCTATCCGTCCAACATATTCGATTTGCCCGTACCGATTCCGCCTTACCCGATCGCCAGTGCGGTACCATCTGCCTTTGTTTGGCAGATCAACAAAACTGCGTTGCGTGTCCTCTGGACGATTGAGATACCCAACAGCAACGCCTTGACCGCCAAGATAAAGCTCCGCTACCTCGCTTGCGTTGGTGACTACTCCGTTGTCCGAACTCAAGAGGGAGACAGTGCTCGCAATTGCTTCACCGATCGGAACAACATCACCTTTAAAACTGCGGGGAATTGGAAAGCACAATGCAAATGTGGCACATTCGGTCGGGCCGTAAACATTATAGATCTGGCAGGGGCTTTGCGGGTTCGCCGCATACCACGTTGCAATTGTTTTAGGATTGAGTTGCTCCCCACCTACGAGAAGGTGCTCCAGATCCCCAAAACAGTTGGTCCCATGGTCCACCATCAGGTTGAACAGGGAGGCTGTCATGAACATCGTGGTGATGTTCTCTTGTTCCAAAACAGTTGCAAAGCCGTCGAAGTCAGTCACGTCTTCACTTGAAAACACAACTACACAGCCCCCTGTCAGCAGTGGTACCCAGACATCGAAACTGATGGCATCGAACGCGGGATTGGAGATATGGGCATACCTGTCTCCAATTCGCATGGGAATGAAACGAGGCTCATGTGCAAGCCGCTCAATCGCGCTCAGCGGAACCTCAACCCCCTTGGGCTTTCCGCTGGTGCCAGAGGTGTAAAACACGAAAGCCGTGCTGGATGGAGGGTAAGGGATCTGTTCCAAAGCGGGTGCATCGAAGGTGTCGCAGACGGCCAACAAATCCTCCAGCGCAAGAAATTGTTGAAGGTTTGAAGCCTTTCCATTTATTGCCACAAGGGCGGAAGCGTTGCTGTCCTCCAAAATAGACTGTTGCCGGCTTTCCGGGCTGGCCGCATCCAGCGGCACCACTGTGCAGCCCGCTTTGAGGATAGCCAGCATCAGTACAATCAAATCTTGTGATCGCGGTAGGCAGACAGCCACAGTATCGCCTGGCTGAACACCTGCGCCCAACAAAGCAACGGCCATCCGATCAGATAGGTTCTGAAGATTTCTATAGCTCAGAGTGCGTCCATGGTCGCGAACTGCGTCCAGATCTGGAAAATGTGCAGCGTAATATCTCAGGCTTTCAAGTATTGAACTGGAAGGAGGGGCACTGGCTCCAAATTCCACTTCCGCTTGGAGTGAGAGAGTATGTGCACGTGATTTCTCGATTGGCATTTCACCCTCCTAGGCGCTCACAGTCTTACGAACACCGGAGGCAACAACGCCTGCGGGAGTAGTTGCCTGCAACTCGAACAAATGGAACTCGTGGTAGATGGCTTTTGTCACTCGTTGGATCTCGCTGGACTCCAATAGCTCCCAGTGATCCCCGCGGACCAACCTGGTCATGAAACTCCCGGACACTCTCTCTATCCAGAATTTGCGCAATTCGTGCAGGTAGGTTTTGTCTAGCGTTCCTAAAGCCTGAATGAACACAACCCGCGCTTCAAGTGGCTGGCAGTCATAGCTGGGCACACAAGAGCGATTGTGGTTGTAGACCTCATAGTACCGCTGGATTTGCCCATCTTCGATGCCGGGATACATGCCATTGAACTTAACGAGTTTGTCGCGGAACTCTTGCAAACCAACTGGCGCAAGGCTTTCTCGCTCATGCTCTTCAAACCCTTGCGTATCCAACAGGATCACGCTGACGTTGTTGTTGCCACGGGCTTTGAGAAGACGGGCCATTTCGAAGGCGACGTAACCACCAAAGGAAAGCCCAGTCAAAACGATTTGGTCATCTGCGATGTGTTCAATTCGGCTCAGATAAGCTTCAGCCATTACTGTGATGGACGGCAGAAGGTCTTCCCCTGCGTTTAAACCCGGCGATTGCAGGCCATAAATGCCGATGTCGTCAGCCAGTACTTTGGCCAACGAGAGATAGCAAAAGCCTGTTCCGCCAGCAGGATGGATGCATACAATCTGTTTGCCGCTGCGGCTTTCCCGGAACGTGATGAGGTTGTCGAGATCACTATCATCTGCGGCTCCTGTTCTGATCCAAGTTGCGAGTGCCTCAATCGTCGGGTTTGCGATGAAAACCTTGGGTGGAACGCTAACTTTGAAGAGCTTACCGACACGATGAGCAACCTTGATAGCAGCGATGGAAGAGCCGCCCACATGGAAAAAATTGTCACTGATGCCGATAGAGGGGTGCAGGAGCACCTTTTTCCAGATGTTGTAGATTTGGAGCTCGATGTGGTCTCTCGGACTCTCTTGATTGACCTTGAACACAGCATCAGTATCAAGGAGGAGCGCCTCAAGCGCTTGATAGTCCACCTTGCCGTTGTTAGTTAGCGGAATGCTATCTATGTGAAGCAACTGGTTCGGAACCATGTAGGCAGGTAAGGCTTGCCCAAGATCTGATTTCAGGCTCTCTTCAGGCAGAGGTTCTCCATGAACATTAGTATAACAAAGGGCGAGGTGAGCTGGGGTATCCTCCCGGTGAACAACGAGAGCGGCACAGTTTTGGCACTGCGAGACCTGCGAAAAGACAGCATCAATCTCGGAAAGCTCGATACGGAACCCATTGAGTTTGACCTGATTGTCTTTACGAACAGCAAAAATAAGATCACCGTTTTCGGTGTAACGGGCAAGGTCTCCGGTTCGGTATAGCTGCTCATCTTCCTCAAACGGGCTTTGGGTGAAAGCCTCAGTTGTTAGCTGCGGAGCGTTAAGATATCCAGATGATAAGCCAGAACCGCCAATATAAATCTCCCCCAGAACCCCGACGGGTACAGGAGCACCATATTCATCCAGCAGGTAGGCAGATGTATTGGAAATGGGCTTCCCGATAGGCGCAGATAGGGAATCGAGATCATCAGGTGTGATCGCGTGCCATGTGCTGTCTACAGTACATTCGGTTGGACCATAGACATTGTGCAGTCGCGCCCAGGGCATCTTGTTCGCAAACTTGCGCAGTAACGGCCCGCCCAGTTCTCCTCCACCGCAGAAAACATCGCGCAGCTGGGGACATGCAGCAAGTTCCGGCACATCGAGGAAAAGATCTAGCATTGCTGGTACGAACTGGATTGCAGTTATGTTGTGTGCCGCGCATAAGCGGACCAATTCTGAGGGAGATGTGTGAGATTCAGGCGGTGCCAATGCCAGAGAGGCACCAGTGGTAAGCGGCCAGAAAAACTCCCAGACAGCGGCGTCAAATCCCATCGGTGTTTTTTGTAGAAGTACATCACCAGTGGAAAATGGAAAGGTCCGGCAACTCCATTCAGTCAGATTCACCAGCCCGCGATGGGTGAGCTTAGTCCCCTTAGGCACTCCGGTAGAGCCGGAGGTGTAGATGATATAGGCAAGACTATCGGCATTATGGGGTTTTGCGGGCAGGTTTACTGGGTCATACGTGTCCGCGATGACTTTCAACTGGTCCCCGTTCAACAGAAGAGAGTGAATCCCGCAAGCCTCATCGAGCCTTGTAAGTATCCCGGAGGTTGCGTCGTGATACACGATCAGGACCGGCTGGCTATCCTCGACCATATATTCCAATCGCTTGATTGGGAGACCGGGCTCGAGAGGGACAAAATGGCCACCTACCTTGAGAATAGCCAGCATTGCAACAACCAGCTCAATGGAGCGCTCGAAGAGAAGCCCCACGGGGCTGCCAGTACCAACCCCTAAGGTTTGAAGGTGCTGAGCAAGCTGGTTGGCCTGTGCGTTCAAAGTCGCGTAGTTCATGACACGTTCGCCAAACACCACCGCCAGTGCATCTGGTGTGCGAAGGCATTGCGCCTCAATTGCGTCTTCAATGGTTTCAGCGTCAAACGGTTGAGTTTCGCCCTTAGGCCAGACCTCTGTCAGCAGGTGGGTTTCTTCCGGTGTAATGTAGTTGAGTTCACTGACGGGTGTTGCCGGTCTGGTAACTGCATCAGACAGGAAGCAGGATAGATGATCCGCTAACCGCTGGATGCGTCGCTGTGTGAATAGATCTCGATTATACTCGAACCCGAAGCTGAAAATTTGCCCTCGCTCGAATACCTCTAGGGTGATATCGAATTTCGCGGTTTGACTATCTGTCGTCAACGCAGACGTTTCTACTTCTTCCATTTGCAAGGTACTACCGGGCACGTTTTGATAGATCAACATCACCTGAAACAGAGGAGAGTGGGTTGCTGAGCGTTCAGGATTTACGGCCTCCACAACACGCTCAAAAGGAATTTCCTGATTGTCCAATGCCTCCAGTATGGTTGTCTGGGCTTGGGTAACAAGATCCTCGAACTTCATCGATGCGCTCACATTTGCCTTAAGCGCCAGCGTATTGATGAAGTGGCCGATGAGTGGCTCGACTTCGGCCAGATGACGGTTGGCAAAGGAAGTGCCAATGCAAATGTTTTCCTGCTGACTGTAACGCCAGAGAATAACGGAAAAACCCGCGAGAAAGAGCGCAAACGGTGTAATAGAACGCTGGGTGCAAAATTGGCGAAGACGTGCGCTCAGGTCTTCGTCCAGCTCTAGCTCATAGTGGGCCCCATTATGGGTTTGTTGAGCTGGTCTTAGGAAATCTGTAGGTAGATCCAAGGCATCTGGGAGACCTTGGAGTTGCTTTATCCAATAAGCTGTTTGCCGAGGTTCTTCAGAGCTGCCATGGGTTTTCTGGGTATGTGTAACATAGTCTGCATATTGCATGATGAGTGCCGGTACATCTGGTTGCGTTCCGGTTCTCAAACCATTGTAATGAGCGGTTACCTCATTGAAGAAAAGGCCGATAGACCAACCGTCTGCCGCGATGTGGTGCAGGTTTACCAGCCAAACATGCTCTGCATCGGATAGTTTCACATAGCTAGTGCGCACCATAGGCTCGGTGTCCAGATCAAACGGCATCCGGGCATCAGCCTGTATAGCCCCAGCCAAAGCAATTTCCTGATGCTCCTGTGCCAAACTACTAAGATTTATGAGGTCCAAATCCAGTTCTACGGCCAATGGGAACGTTTGCGAGGGGACCCCGTTTCGGGATGTAAACCGGGCTCGCAGCATGTCGTGCCTCGCCACCACAGCATTAACTGCGCGATGTAACTCTTTGACGTTCAGGGGGCCTGTGATTTTTATGGCAATGGGGTTGTTGTAGGACGGGGTTTCCGGATCCAGTTGATGCAGAAACCACAAATGCCGCTGCGACGGTGAGAGCGGAGTGCCAGCGTTGCATTCCTCCTCCCTCTGTCGGGTCAGCAACTCAATCAAGGCCACTTTTTCCAGTTTCAAAGCTGCGGCCAATTCCGAACTTAGAAATCCCTTTGGGGCTTTGATCCGAAGCTTTTCTCCATCCACCGCTATGTGCACGTTATGGCGGGAGAAATAATCAAGGAGTTGTTGGGCCTTCATATTTCAAACTCCTCCATTTCCTCGTCATCAATGTTTGGCGAGGTGGGGTTAGCAGCAAAGTTTTCGATGGTATGGCGGCGGCTCTGGTCGACTTTTGGTGTTCCGCCAATCATGGAATAGACAAGCTGATGGGTTGATCTCAGCTGGAACAAATTCCGCAGAACCTCGTCATCAATGGACCCGATCCCGCAGAGCCCTAACCCGACATCATAAGCTCTCATGGTTAGCAGTTGTGCCATTGCTCCGGCTTCGATCAGCCAGAACTGCTCGCTCATTTCGCCATAGAGAGGCTCGATAGCCTGCCGCTCTGCAATGAAATAGATTGTGAACGCTGCTTCACCGAAAGTCGGGCGATTGACGAAGTAGTCATAGGCATCTTCGCTCAGGTGCTGGCCATCCCCCGTCGAAAAGAGTGCGTGCTCTTTGGGGCAGTAGTAATAGGCCCCGCCTGCTACTCCCTGCACGCGATCCGGCTTGATGTAGATGTATGTTTGTACCGGATACAGCCCGCCCGCACTGGCAAACAGATGTTTGGGGGCATCTACGTCCTGATTACGGCGCAGTGTAGCGAGCAGTTCTTCAAAGCGATTTTTAGGAACCGGATCTTGAATAAACTGTCTAACGGATCGGTAAGCATCAAACTCGTCGAAGTCTTTTTGAGATGGTGCTGCCAGAGAGACGACCATGTGCTGTTTGGTGAACTGCCGGAGCCCGACATTCCTCTCTTTAAAGGCCTGACGTTCTTGCGGGTCCTCGATTGTGGCAATATCAGAGGGTTCCCCCTGCGGCTGAACCTCGTTCTCAGCAGGCCCCATCTGCTCCCTGTACATGGCAACAAGCGTTGCAAGGCTTGGGTTCGCCATGAATTTGGCGAGCGGAGGTCGGAAGGAGAGAGTGCTCGACAACTCGTTGGAAATGCGAACAATATCAATTGAAGTCGCTCCCAGTTGTAACAGGTTTGCCCCGCTGTCCACCTGATCCAGCTTAAGCGTGCGCGCAACGATCTCTTGTATCTTTTCTTCTTGTGAGCCACACGGTTCAAAGGTTTGCTTTACCTGAATACTCCGGCGTGGTTCGGGAAGCTGTTTTCGATTTACTTTGCCGTTTGCCGATATGGGGATGCACTCAATTTCCAGCAAATTTTGCGGCACCATATAGTAAGGCAGATGAGCCCTCAGGTGTTCCAGCAACACGTCTATATCAACGCTGTCGCCTTCAGGGACAACATAGCCTACCAGCTGTTTGTCACCTTGAGCTTCCCCGAACATCTTTAAAACAGAGGTTTTCACAGAGCCATGGGTATTCAGAACAGTTTCAATTTCGCCGAGTTCGATGCGAAAGCCCTGCACTTTGACTTGTGTATCGACACGACCAAGGAACTCAATGTTTCCATCAGGCATATATCGGCCCATGTCTCCGGTCCGGTACAGGCGCTCTTTGGTATGGGGATGGTTTATGAAGCGCTCGTTCGTCTGCTCCTCATCTTTCCAGTAGCCCATGGCCAGCCCGATGCCGCCGATGTAAAGCTCTCCGGGAACCCAGCAAGGCCGTATCCCCAAATTATCATCCAGAACGTAAACCTGCTGATTGTCCAAAGCTTTGCCGTAGGGGATGCTTTTCCAATCAAACGCGATGCTCTCAATCGGGAAGCAAATTGACCAGATAGAGGCCTCGGTCGCACCGCCAAGACTGAGAATTTTTGTGTCATGTGCGAGAGCACGCACGCGGTCCGGCAGGCCCAAGGGGATCCAGTCGCCAGATAGCATCACCTGACGCAAGTCAGTCCCGATGTTCTTGCGCTCACTCTCCGCATAGTCCGCCAAGAGGCCAAGCAGGGCCGGGGCAGAGTTCCAGATAGTCACTTTTTGTTGCGTCATGCAGTCAAGCCAATGAGCAGGATCTTTGGTCTGAGATTCATCGGGTACGACAATTGCGCCGCCCACGGCTAACAGTCCAAAGATATCGTAGACCGATAAATCAAACCCAAGCGCAGAAATTGCAAAGACCCGGTCTTCCGGGCCGACATTCAAGCGACGGTTGATATCAAGAAGGGTGTTAACAGCTCCGCGATGGTCAATCATGACACCCTTGGGTTCACCAGTGGAGCCGGATGTGAATATGACATAAGCGAGGTCTTCAGCATTGGCCTCAGATTTCCGAAGGAGCCTTCCCAAAAAACCATCAAGCTCACAACCTACATCTACAATAAAGGTTTGATCCGGCAATCCTTTATGCTTATCAGTCTGGTCTGTTTTGACGCAGACAAGTTTCGCGTTGGTATGCTTCAAAATTCCATCAATGCGGCTTGTGGGCAGGTCGGGATCAATTGGAAGATAGGCCCCGCCTGCATAAAGAATAGCGAGGGCAGAAACAATCTGCTCCCAGCCTGGTCTCATCTTGATAGCAACCAGATCTCCGCTCTTCAGCCCACACTCCTGCAAGTGAACCGCAAGATTTCGGGCACGCTTTCGAACTATCTCGTAGGAAAGAACCTGTTTGCCGGAGATGATTGCAGGTGCTGCTAGTGTTTTTCGGGTCTGCTCATCAAACAGGTCCTGCATCAAAGGCCAGTGTTGCTCACACGCAGAGGTTCCATCCCAAAAAGGGAACGAGGGTCGGGCAGGGTCGTTCCAGCGATCTGGCTCAGAAATTTCTTCGAGTAACAAGCTGTAGGCAGCAAACATTTCCTGCATCATGCCATCTGGAAACAACTCGTCGATGCTGTCCCAGTTGAAATAAAGCTCGCCGTCTATCTCCATTATTGTGTGATCCAGCCAAACTTGCGGGGTCTGGGTAATGGTATGCACATTGCGGGCATCCATTGCGGAGGACAGAGTGATTTCTTCCTGATCCGGGATCATTTCCACCAGCGTGCTGTTGAACACAATTGGTATAGCGGTTTGTTGTTCGCCGCGTTGACGCGTCAATTCCCTTAGAACCCGAACACCGCTTACTTCGCTGTGGTCCATATCCTTCCAGAGCTGACGCTGAACGGCCTTAGAGTTGTCTACGAAGCTCTTGCCTGCATCCGACATCACTTCTAGCAAGACAATCGATGTAAAATCGCCGATTAGATTGTTGATGTGGGGATGCAGCGGTTGCCGGTTAAATATTGGCAGGCTCAGAGTAAAGCGAGGAGACCGGCTCCAGTTTGCAAGCACTTGAGCAAAGGCTGTGAGCAAGATGCCGGAGGGCGTAATACCGTGCTTACGTCCGTTTGCCTTAATGGCGGACCACTTCGGTTCCTCAAGCGTTAGCTTTCTGCGTGTAAAGCGCGGATTGCTGATGCTCTCCGGCTGCTTTACAAGCGGCAGATCCGGGGCGGGCGCAAGTGTGGTGAGGCGGTCTCTCCAATAAACGAGCGAGGCCTCATAGCGTGAATCCTCCCGTAAGGCCAGCTCCTGCACCACATAGTCGCGGAACGTAATTTCCAGTGGTGGCAGATCAAGCTCTGGATCGTCATAAAACGCGGCCAACTCACGTGAAAAGATTTGACTGCTCGCCGCATCCACTATGAGCGCATCCATGGAGATATGAAGGCGGGTTACATCATCATTTAACAGAACAGCACGGAACTCGAAAAGCGGCCACTCCTGCGCATCTAGAACCTGATGGGACATCGCCTCACGGTTTCTTGTGATAACGCGCTCGGCTACACGCTGCGCTCTGCCGCCTATATCATCGGTTTGGATGATGTACTCTGGGACAGTTTCAAGAATCCGCTGGGTCCCATTGTCTGCAAAGATTGCCCGTAACATGTCATGGCGCTGGATAAGCTTGTTCAGGGCATTATTGAACCTTGCCAAATCCAGATTTGGGATCTCGATTTCCTCATAGGCGTGGGCACTGACGCCGCCCAAGCCCAGACCGTTATCACGTCCGACCCAGTAGGCCTGTTGAATATCGGTAAGTGGAAATGGCTCGTAGCGATTTGTCTTATCAGCCGAAATCTGCTCAACGGGTCGCTCGTTCTGTGCGTTACTGCTCTGTACCGCAGCAAGATCACAAAGCACTGGGTTCTCTATGAGTACGCTGAGTGACAACCCCAGAGACAGTTCCTTGTTGATTGCATATATCAGCCGTGTGGCAAGTAGCGAATGCCCGCCCAAATCAAAGAAATTGTCCGTTCTGCCAACCCGCTCCACTTTGAGCACTGTTTGCCAGATACGGGCAAGATCTCTCTCTCGCTCCGACTGTGGCTCGATAAAATCTGCATTGCCTTCGCGATCAGGAGAGGGCAGTGCCCTCCGATCTAGCTTCCCGTTTGGTGTAATGGGCAGTTCATCCATTTGCACCCAGTCTGTCGGGACCATGTACTCAGGCAGACGTACCTTGAGGTAGGAGCGCATATTGGTGACCTTCGCTGCCCCGACGAAGTAACAAACCAATCTGGTATGTTCTGTCCCCATGCTTGTGTCCAGAACCACAGCTGCTTCCTGGATGCCCTCCATCTGCAAGAGGCAACTGGCAATTTCCATCGGCTCAATACGGAAACCACGGAATTTCACCTGATCATCTGCACGGCCATGGAAGGCGAGGGATCCATTGGGCAGATAAGAGGCGAGGTCTCCGGTGCGGTAGAAGCGCTGGTTGTGTTCCCATGCGAACCATGGGGTCACAAACCGTTCCGCAGATAATGCAGGGTTACCGAAGTAGCCTCGGGCCACATTATCTCCGCAGACATAGAGCTCCCCGACAGTCCCTGTGGGGACAGGATGTTTTGCCTCGTCCAAAATAAAAACAGACATATTGTTGACTGGTGTCCCAATGGGAGGCGATAAAGGCCAGTCCTCCATTTGATCACACTCCAACACATGCTGGGTTACGACGTGCGTTTCTGTTGGGCCATACTGATTGTAAAATCTCCGTCCGCCCAATGACTTGAGGAGTGCCTTCAGGCCGTGGGTAACGAGAAGCGCCTCTCCAGCAGTGACGATCTCGCAGACGGGTCCATCTGGTAATTGATCAGCCTCATACAACCCTGCCATCTGTTGCAGCACCGCAAACGGCAGATGGGCACGTTCGATGCCGTTCGATTTTATGAATCCTGCGAGATTTCCAAGATCCTTGCGCTGCTCGTCGCTCATGAGCACAAGGCTTGCCCCCTGACACAAGGTGCAGAAAATCTCTTGAAACGACACGTCGAAATTCAGGGACGCGAACTGCAAGACGCGGGCAGGGGCTTCATTCTCAGGCACTTGCTGGAGTTGCCAACTCACCAGATTGCGAAGAGTCCGGTGTGTTTGCATAACCCCTTTAGGTTTGCCGGTGGAGCCGGATGTATAAAGGATATAAGCCAGATGGTCCGGTGCAGGAGTGCCTCCCAAATTACTTGAAGGGAAAAGCCCGCGCTTGTCAGCGACCTCCTCTGTGGTCAGCGTAATATCCGCATACTTGGATAGTAGAGAAAGCCCCAGCGCTTCTTCAGTTATAATCAGATTTGGCTGCACATCTTCCATAATGGCCTGCAGGCGCGCCGCTGGGTAGGCCGGGTCCAAAGGAACCACCGTTGCTCCAGCTTTCAAAATACCGAGCAGGGCCGCAATCATATCAGCGGACCGGTGCAGGCAAACGGCGATGTTGGGCTGTTCGGTAATTCCTCGCTGCTTCAGCATATGCGCGAGTTGGTTCGCCCGCGTATTCAGCTCATTGTAACTAAGTTCGGTGCTGCCCATGATCACTGCGGGCGCATCAGGAGATAGGACCGCATGGGCCTCGATTTGTTTGCTGATACAAACCAATTTTGGGTAGGGAGCAACAGGTTGGCGGCATGCTTCAAGCTGCAGTGCTTCCTCATTATCTGTCAAGAGTTGTAGCGATTTGAGCTGTGCAGTCCCATCTGCCGTGAGCTGGTCAACTATATGGCAGAAGTAATCTGCGACCTTCTCAATCCTAGCTTTTTCAAACAAATCACTGGCGTATTCTATAGCGCCTTTCAGGCAGCCATTTTCTTCCTGCAATGATAGCAACAAGTCAAATTTCGATCCACCATGGTGAAGTGGAACTGGCGAGACTGATAATTCTGGAAGTTCGAAACGATCGTTGTTTTCTCCCTCCCAGGCAAACATAACCTGGAACAGCGGAGAATAGGCCAAACTGCGAACCGGGTTAATATGTTCGATCACCTGTTCAAATGGCAGGTCCTGATGTTTCTGTGCCTCCAGAACGGTGCCGTTCAAACGAGACATAAAGGCCTCAACTGTCAGCTCCGCTCCGGCATCCACCCGCAACGCAAGTGTATTGGCGAAAAAGCCTATCAAGTTGCCCAATTGAGCATTGTCCCGGTTGGCAACCGGGCTGCCAATAACAAGGTCCTGCTGGTTTGCCAACTTGGAAAGCGTAAGCGCCCATGCGCCCAGCAAACTCGTAAAAAGTGTACATTGGGACTTGCTGGACAGATTTTTGAGCTTTTCCGTTGCAGGCGCATCCAGCTCAATTGAGACCGGTGATCCTTTGAAGGATTGCCGTTTGGGGCGAGGGGTATCTGTCGGCAGTTCCAGCAGAGTTGGGACATCTTTGAGTTTGGTCTGCCAATAGCCCTTTTGTGCATCCCACGTCCCGCACTCCAGTTCCTCCCTTTGCCATTTGGCATAGTCTGAATATTGGATTTTCAAGAGAGGGAGTGAGACCTTCTGTTCAACTGCAAGGCCTTTATAAAGTGTGCTCAACTCCTGACTGAAGACACCCATAGACCATGCATCGGAAATAATGTGGTGCATGACGATGACAAGTACATGTCTGCTGTGATCCAGACGTACCAATTGAGCTCTGAACAAGGGGCCAGTTTCCAGATTGAAAGGCTGACCGACCAGAGAGCCGATATAGTCCGCCAGCGTTTCCCCTTCTGGTACCTGCGCAACCGGATCCATCTGCCACATTTTTGCCGATTGGATGTCCTGATAGGCGATACCGTCTTTGCGCACAAATCGGGTGCGGAGAGTCTCGTGGCGTTCAACCAGCTGTTCCAGCGTTCGGCACAAAGCACCCACATTCAAATTGCCACACAGTTCAAGAACCAGAGGCATGTGGTAGGCATCGCTTTGTCGTCCGTCCACTTCCGCGAGGAACCAAAGCCGTTGCTGCGCATAGGACAGTGGAAGGTCTTGCGAACGGTCTGCCTGTGTAATTGAAGTCAGGCTACCGGGCTCCAGCTTATCAACTTCCACAGCAAGAGCGGACAGAGTGGGATGAATGAAGGCCGAAGTAGCAGCTATTTCGATCGAAAATATGTCCCGGACAAGATGTGCCAACCGAACTGCCAGCAGTGAATGGCCACCAAGCGCGAAGAAGTTGTCGAAACGCCCTACAGCGGTAATCCCGAGCAATTTGCACCAGATCTGGGCGAGCCGTTTTTCTGTCTGGCTTTGCGGAGGCTCGAAGTTTGTGCCGGCTGTCTGGCTCAAGTCACACTCAGGAAGCGCCTGCACATCGAGCTTTCCGTTTAGCGTTAACGGTACTGTTTCAATAGCCAGAATGCCCGCAGGCACCATAAAGTGCGGGAGTTGTTTTGCGGCGTATTCTTTTAGGAAAGACTGGTCACCTCCCTTTGCATGTTCGTTGAGCACAACATAGGCAATCAGTTGTTCCAATTCCCCTTGCCGCTTCATTGCGCAAATGGCCGTGGTTACGGCAGGGTGCGTCGCAAGAGTTGCTTCTACCTCTCCAAGTTCAATGCGAAAGCCACGTAATTTTGCCTGTCGGTCGTTGCGTCCTAGAAACTCAATGGTCCCACCAGGCCGCATCCGACCCAGATCTCCCGTTTTGTAAATCCGGACCTGCTTTCCGATATTTCTCGTTACAAAGCGTTGTGCGGTCAACTCCGGCTGGTTCAAGTAGCCACGGGCTAATCCCGCCCCACTGACGCAAATTTCCCCAATGATCCCTATGGGGGCAAGGTGCCCGGTCGGGTCCATCAGATGGACTTGGTAGTTTTTAAGGGCCGAGCCCAAGGGCAGATGTTGATCGGGGCCAAAATCCTCCGGTAAGTCCAGTGCAATGCAGTCGATTGCGGTTTCGGTTAGCCCGTAAGCATGGATAATCTGTGTCGCAGGTCCGAATGCTTTTCGAGCATCGCAGGCCCCTTTTGGGGACCATCGGTCAGAGCCGCACACGATTACTTGCATGTTTCTGGCAGTATTTTCCGTCACAGATAGGTGAGCGACCAGATTATCTAAAACAGCGGGAACAAAATCACCAAAGGTGGCTTGCTGGTCATCCATAAGCTCGAGTAGAGCGGCACTGTCTACCAGCTGGTCCTGCCCCACCAAAATGAGGCGACCTCCGAAGGTCAGTGCGCGGATGATATCGGCTGTAAAAACGTCAAATGAGAAACTCGCCATCTGTAAAATGCGTGGTGGTTCCACAAACTTGTAAAGCTCTGCCCATGCATCTCTCACCGTCCATAAAGCACGGTGTTCCACCATGACACCCTTGGGGCGGCCGGTGGTGCCAGAGGTGTAAATAATATAGGCTAATTGGTCGGGTTGAATTTCTACGTCAGGATCCGTCCCATCGTATCCCAACCAATCACGGGTCTCTGAGTTGACGTCAATTACACGCCCGGAGAGGCTGACCACCGCCTCTAGATGTCGGAGGCCGGGTGTATCCGTAAGAACTAATTTTGCATCACTGTCTTCAATCAGGGCACGAATTCTTTCACTCGGATAGCTCGCATCAACCGGAATATAGGCAGCCCCAGCCTTGAGGACGGCCAGCAGACACGTGATGGCCTGTGCGGACTTCTCCATACAGATCGCAATCCGATCTTCCCTGCCGATCCCTCGTTCTAAGAGGTATTTAGCGAGTTTGTTGGCCTGTTGGTTCAGCTGGTCATAAGTGAGTTCTGCCGGCCCGCTGACGATGGCTACTCGATCACCATGACGAGAGGCGCACTCCTCAAAAAGCTGATGGATGGCCCGAATGGGTGAAGCAGGCATCGGCACGGCACGGGATATCTCCAGCACTGCGGCACGGGCGGCATCATCCATGAGCGGCACGCTATGAACCGGTTGCTCGGGCAGTTCGCAGATGGAGCGGACCACTTGCCGGAGGTACCCAGCCAGCCGTTCTATGGTCTGCTTGTCAAACAACGACGTTGCATATTCCAGTCCGCCGTAGATGCACGTCCCGTTGTCCACCAATTCCAATGTAATATCGAACTGGGAAGCAGTGCGCGCTAGCACCGCCGGCTCGGTGTCTAATCCGGCAAAGCGGGTGGGGTCGGCCTCTACGTTCTGCCAGGCAAACATAACCTGGAACAAAGGGGTGTAGGACAGGGTTCGCTGGGGGCGCAGGGCCTCGACCACCTGCTCGAAAGGCAGGGACTGATTGTCCTGACTGTCCAGAAAAATCTCACGCATGCGGGTGAGCAGCTGGTCCACGGTCAGGCCGTCACTCAGGTCAAAACGAAGGGCCAGCGTGTTTACAAACAGGCCCACCATCTCCTCCAGCTCTTTGCGGACCCGGTTTGCAGAGGGAGTGCCAATTACCAAATCCTCCTGTCCGGCTAAACGGGAGAGCACAATGGCGTAACTGGCCATCAGAACCAGATAGGGCGTGATGCCAAAGCGGCGAGCCAACTGGCGCACCTTTGCCGACAGCTCTTCGCCAAGCTGCAGTGGAAGATAATCGCCCTCATAGCTTTGTTGGGCTGGCCTGCGCCGGTCTGTGGGCAGAAGTAAACGTTCCGGGGCTCCGGCCAGAGCATCCTTCCAGTAGGCCTTTTGTTTTTCGAAATTCTTGTGCTGCTCCGGCTGTTTCTGCCATACAGCATAATCGGCATAGGCCAGTGCGGGAGCATCCAGCGGCGCGGGGTGACCAGTCTCTACCAGATGCGAATAGTGTGCGCCAAGTTCCTTCAGCAGCAGTCCGTTGGACCAGCCATCTGAGATGATATGGTGCAGGACCAGCAGCAATACGTGGTGAGTGTCGGTGGTCCGGATCAAACAGGCTCGTGCCAGAGGGCCATGGCCCAAATCAAACGCGCGACTGCTTTCCTCCTCGGCCAATCGGATGATCTCGGCCTCGGGGTCCTTGCCGGGAGCCACCTGCAGGATCCGCAAGGGTAAGCCGCAAGTGGCTGGTTCGAAGCATTGGACCAACTGGCCATCTTGCTCGCAGATGGAGGTCCGCAAGCCTTCATGGCGCGCAATTATCTGGTCCAAAGCGGCCTGCAGGTGCTGCGTCTCCAGATGTCCGTGCAGTCGCAAACCGAGTGCCAGGTGGTAGGCAGCTCCGATGCCGTCCATGCGCGAGAGGAACCACAGCCGCTCCTGCGCAAAGGAAAGTGGCAGTGGGGTTCCATCGCGGCGGACTGCTGTCAGTGTGCTGCGATTGCGCATTTTCAGCAGTTGCTCCGGTGTCAGATTCCGAAGATTGCGCTTGTTTGGTCCGTCCTGCATGGTTTCTCCCAAAGCCACTGGTTGTCCTCTTCACTGTCAGGAATATTCGGCTGCTTCCAGCTCTTCAAAAATGTAGTAGAGCGTTTGCTCGATGGTGGGTCGCTCAAAAAAGACCCGCAATGGCACCTCAATCCCGAGTACGTCGCGCATGCGTGCGATGATGCGTGTGGCACGCAGGGAATGGCCGCCAATGTCGAAAAAATTATCCTGCATGCCCACGTGTTCCAACTGGAGCACCTCTGCCCAGATCTGAGCAAGAGCTTCTTCCAGCGGGGTCTGCGGTCCCTTATGGGTTTGGCTAGCCGGGGCATTGATGCCGCTCGGCTCAGGCAGTTGTTTGCGGTCGATCTTACCGTTTGCACTCAGCGGCAGAGACGCCAACTGCACATAAAGGCTTGGCACCATGTAATCCGGCAACTGACGTCCCAGTGAACTGCGCAAAGCAGCTGTGTCCAGTGAACTCGCATCGTTCGTGGTACACACATAAGTCACAAGCAGAGCTTCCCCGGCTTCATCCTGCCAGGAGATGACCACTGCATTGGTCACCCCATCGCACTGACACAATGCATGTTCAATCTCACCCGGCTCAATCCGGTAGCCACGGACCTTGATCTGGAAATCATCACGACCCAGATATTCAATGGCGCCGTCGTTCATGTAGCGGCCAATGTCGCCGGTCCTGTAAAGCTGTTCGCCTTGGACAAGTGGGTTGGGAACGAAGCGCTCTGGGGTCAGCTTTGGCCGGTTCAGATAGCCCATGGCAACTCCGGGGCCAGCTACGTAAAGGTCTCCGGCCACACCGCGGGGGACCAATGTCATATGCCGGTCCAGCACATACATCTTCATGCCGGCAATGGGCTGCCCGATGGGTAGAACTGCCGGGTAGTTAGCACTCGGGTCAATGTCCTGCTTTGTGCAGTAAATGCTGGCTTCTGTCGGGCCGTACAGGTTCTGCAGACGCACATGGCCCAGCACCTCGAAGCACCGCTGCGCCAGATGGGAGGGGAAGGCTTCGCCCCCGCACAAGATCGAGCGCACGCTGGTGCAAGTTTCAACCCCCTCACACGATAGGAAGAACCCGAGGAGCGAGGGGACAAACTGACACACTGTTACCGAATGCTGGCGGATGGTCTCCACCAGATAGGTACCTTCCAAAAGGCGTGAGCGCTCGCTCACCACAAGGCAGGCACCGCAGGAAAGGGTAGCAAAGACCTCCACAACCGAGATGTCAAAAGTGATAGATGTGGACAGAAGCACCCGGTCGTTTTCTGTAACCTGCTTTTGTTGACGGAACCACTCGACCAGGTTGGCTGGCCCTTTGTGGGGCACCATTACACCCTTAGGACGACCAGTGGTGCCGGAGGTGTAAATCACATAGGCCAGATCTTCACGGCTGACAGGCCGGGTCAGTTCATCACTGACGTTATCTCCGCTGTACTGCTGCCATGCGGCATGGTCACGGTCCAAAAGAACCAATGTATCCCGTGTCTGACTTGGCTCCAGTGAAGGCACAGAGCCGTCATCACACAGCACCAGTAATGGAGAGCTGTCCTCAAGCTGGTACCCAAGGCGCTCGGGTGGGTGCGCCGGATCAAGAGGCACATAAGCCCCGCCGCTCTTCAAAACAGCCAGAAGGGCAACAACTGTATTGAGACCCTCCGACAGACAGACCGCCACGCGTGAGCCTGTCCGTACTCCTCGTTCTAAGAGGTATTTAGCGAGTTTGTTGGCCTGTTGGTTCAGCTGGTCATAGGTGAGTTCTGCCGGCCCGCTGACGATGGCTACTCGATCACCATGACGAGAGGCGCACTCCTCAAAAAGCTGATGGATGGCCCGAATGGGTGAAGCAGGCATCGGCACGGCACGGGATATCTCCAGCACTGCGGCACGGGCGGCATCATCCATGAGCGGCACGCTATGAACCGGTTGCTCGGGCAGTTCGCAGATGGAGCGGACCACTTGCCGGAGGTACCCAGCCAGCCGTTCTATGGTCTGCTTGTCAAACAACGACGTTGCATATTCCAGTCCGCCGTAGATGCACGTCCCGTTGTCCACCAATTCCAATGTAATATCGAACTGGGAAGCAGTGCGCGCTAGCACCGCCGGCTCGGTGTCTAATCCGGCAAAGCGGGTGGGGTCGGCCTCTACGTTCTGCCAGGCAAACATAACCTGGAACAAAGGGGTGTAGGACAGGGTTCGCTGGGGGCGCAGGGCCTCGACCACCTGCTCGAAAGGCAGGGACTGATTGTCCTGACTGTCCAGAAAAATCTCACGCATGCGGGTGAGCAGCTGGTCCACGGTCAGGCCGTCACTCAGGTCAAAACGAAGGGCCAGCGTGTTTACAAACAGGCCCACCATCTCCTCCAGCTCTTTGCGGACCCGGTTTGCAGAGGGAGTGCCAATTACCAAATCCTCCTGTCCGGCTAAACGGGAGAGCACAATGGCGTAACTGGCCATCAGAACCAGATAGGGCGTGATGCCAAAGCGGCGAGCCAACTGGCGCACCTTTGCCGACAGCTCTTCGCCAAGCTGCAGTGGAAGATAATCGCCCTCATAGCTTTGTTGGGCTGGCCTGCGCCGGTCTGTGGGCAGAAGTAAACGTTCCGGGGCTCCGGCCAGAGCATCCTTCCAGTAGGCCTTTTGTTTTTCGAAATTCTTGTGCTGCTCCGGCTGTTTCTGCCATACAGCATAATCGGCATAGGCCAGTGCGGGAGCATCCAGCGGCGCGGGGTGACCAGTCTCTACCAGATGCGAATAGTGTGCGCCAAGTTCCTTCAGCAGCAGTCCGTTGGACCAGCCATCTGAGATGATATGGTGCAGGACCAGCAGCAATACGTGGTGAGTGTCGGTGGTCCGGATCAAACAGGCTCGTGCCAGAGGGCCATGGCCCAAATCAAACGCGCGACTGCTTTCCTCCTCGGCCAATCGGATGATCTCGGCCTCGGGGTCCTTGCCGGGAGCCACCTGCAGGATCCGCAAGGGTAAGCCGCAAGTGGCTGGTTCGAAGCATTGGACCAACTGGCCATCTTGCTCGCAGATGGAGGTCCGCAAGCCTTCATGGCGCGCAATTATCTGGTCCAAAGCGGCCTGCAGGTGCTGCGTCTCCAGATGTCCGTGCAGTCGCAAACCGAGTGCCAGGTGGTAGGCAGCTCCGATGCCGTCCATGCGCGAGAGGAACCACAGCCGCTCCTGCGCAAAGGAAAGTGGCAGTGGGGTTCCATCGCGGCGGACTGCTGTCAGTGTGCTGCGATTGCGCATTTTCAGCAGTTGCTCCGGTGTCAGATTCCGAAGATTGCGCTTGTTTGGTCCGTCCTGCATGGTTTCTCCCAAAGCCACTGGTTGTCCTCTTCACTGTCAGGAATATTCGGCTGCTTCCAGCTCTTCAAAAATGTAGTAGAGCGTTTGCTCGATGGTGGGTCGCTCAAAAAAGACCCGCAATGGCACCTCAATCCCGAGTACGTCGCGCATGCGTGCGATGATGCGTGTGGCACGCAGGGAATGGCCGCCAATGTCGAAAAAATTATCCTGCATGCCCACGTGTTCCAACTGGAGCACCTCTGCCCAGATCTGAGCAAGAGCTTCTTCCAGCGGGGTCTGCGGTCCCTTATGGGTTTGGCTAGCCGGGGCATTGATGCCGCTCGGCTCAGGCAGTTGTTTGCGGTCGATCTTACCGTTTGCACTCAGCGGCAGAGACGCCAACTGCACATAAAGGCTTGGCACCATGTAATCCGGCAACTGACGTCCCAGTGAACTGCGCAAAGCAGCTGTGTCCAGTGAACTCGCATCGTTCGTGGTACACACATAAGTCACAAGCAGAGCTTCCCCGGCTTCATCCTGCCAGGAGATGACCACTGCATTGGTCACCCCATCGCACTGACACAATGCATGTTCAATCTCACCCGGCTCAATCCGGTAGCCACGGACCTTGATCTGGAAATCATCACGACCCAGATATTCAATGGCGCCGTCGTTCATGTAGCGGCCAATGTCGCCGGTCCTGTAAAGCTGTTCGCCTTGGACAAGTGGGTTGGGAACGAAGCGCTCTGGGGTCAGCTTTGGCCGGTTCAGATAGCCCATGGCAACTCCGGGGCCAGCTACGTAAAGGTCTCCGGCCACACCGCGGGGGACCAATGTCATATGCCGGTCCAGCACATACATCTTCATGCCGGCAATGGGCTGCCCGATGGGTAGAACTGCCGGGTAGTTAGCACTCGGGTCAATGTCCTGCTTTGTGCAGTAAATGCTGGCTTCTGTCGGGCCGTACAGGTTCTGCAGACGCACATGGCCCAGCACCTCGAAGCACCGCTGCGCCAGATGGGAGGGGAAGGCTTCGCCCCCGCACAAGATCGAGCGCACGCTGGTGCAAGTTTCAACCCCCTCACACGATAGGAAGAACCCGAGGAGCGAGGGGACAAACTGACACACTGTTACCGAATGCTGGCGGATGGTCTCCACCAGATAGGTACCTTCCAAAAGGCGTGAGCGCTCGCTCACCACAAGGCAGGCACCGCAGGAAAGGGTAGCAAAGACCTCCACAACCGAGATGTCAAAAGTGATAGATGTGGACAGAAGCACCCGGTCGTTTTCTGTAACCTGCTTTTGTTGACGGAACCACTCGACCAGGTTGGCTGGCCCTTTGTGGGGCACCATTACACCCTTAGGACGACCAGTGGTGCCGGAGGTGTAAATCACATAGGCCAGATCTTCACGGCTGACAGGCCGGGTCAGTTCATCACTGACGTTATCTCCGCTGTACTGCTGCCATGCGGCATGGTCACGGTCCAAAAGAACCAATGTATCCCGTGTCTGACTTGGCTCCAGTGAAGGCACAGAGCCGTCATCACACAGCACCAGTAATGGAGAGCTGTCCTCAAGCTGGTACCCAAGGCGCTCGGGTGGGTGCGCCGGATCAAGAGGCACATAAGCCCCGCCGCTCTTCAAAACAGCCAGAAGGGCAACAACTGTATTGAGACCCTCCGACAGACAGACCGCCACGCGTGAGCCTGTCCGTACTCCTCGTTCTAAGAGGTATTTAGCGAGTTTGTTGGCCTGTTGGTTCAGCTGGTCATAGGTGAGTTCTGCCGGCCCGCTGACGATGGCTACTCGATCACCATGACGAGAGGCACACTCCTCAAAGGTTCCGTGCATAGTTTTAGGGCTTTGGGTAAAGAGTGGTCCTTCCGAAAGGGCCTTCAGTTTTTCCAGTTGGTGCGCGGAATAACGGGCGAGCTGTAGAGCTGGGTTTTTTGCCGTTTCAGGTGTTTGCTGGGCGAGATGCTCCAAGCTCGTCAGAACCATGTCCAAAAGCGCTGGGGCATAGCAGTTGGGAGGAGCTTGTAATTCAATCTTGAAACAAGACCCTTCGTCATCCACCGTCAGGTTAAACGGATAGTTTGTGCCATACTGACCATCCAAATATGTAGCCCCCGGAAGATCACGATGGGAGGCGCCTTGAGAACCGTCAGACATCAGTTCAGCATGCCGGAAGTTTAATACGGAAGTTAGCAGCGGCGTTGGTCGTTCCACCCCGCTCGCATCAATTGCGTCTGCCAGTGATGCAGTGTCGTGCTCCAACAACTTAAGGAGGATGCTGTGAACGCCTAATAGTCCTTCAGCCACATCCCGGTCCGCAAGATTGATGCGGAGAGGCAAGGTATTGATGAAAGGCCCTAAAATACGTTCTGCGTTTTCCAAACCTTGCAATCTGCCAAGAAGAATGGTGGCAAAACAAACGTCATCCTGGCCAGAACAACGCGCGACAATAAGAGCCCAAACAAAATGGAATACGGAGGCGGTGCTTACCTCATAACGCCGTGCAAGAACCCGAATGGAGGTGGTCAAGGCCTTGTCGGTAATCGTCACCACAGATTCAAGATCCGCTCCGTGAACCTCAGCGTCAACTATTCCGAACGGCAGACTTGGACTTTGAAAACCTGCAAAGAGTTCTTTTAGGAAATTCTGCGCTTCATCCTTGCGTCCTTGTGCCAATTGGAACGAGATAAAATCTCCAAACTGGGCAGGTTCCGGCAAACTTTCACCTGCGCCGGTCATGTAAGCCTTCATCTCGGCGTTCAGTTGTTTTAATGAGGTATTGTCGTCAATGATATGATGAAAGAGCTTGAGAGCGAGCCATCGTTGATTATGCTCGTCAAAACAATAAAAGACGCGTGTCAGAGACGGTTCGTGCAGCTTTATTTGGTAGGTGCGTGGGTCGAATTGCTGACGTAGCCGTTGTGCAATATCACCAGTGCTGCAAAGATTTTCAGCAAGTATCTCGCAGGACTGCAAGCGCACGTTTTTCAGAACAACTTGTAAAGGATTGGGCAAACCCTCAGAAACAAACAGGGTTCGCAGGATGTCATGGCGGTTCATGACGTTTTGCAATGCATCCAGATAGTTTTGCAGCGCGTCTTTATTCTGGAACGCCATGAGGCTCCACAGAAGGTAAGGGTCTCCAGATTTGGCGAGTTGATGATGGAAATAAAACCCTTCCTGCAAGGGGGTGAGCGGATAGACGTCTTTTACATTGCCGTGTCCGCCCGGTATAAACTGAGATAGGTCTTCCAGCTGGCTTTGCGAAAGGCCGGAGAGAGACATTGCCGTCCGGCTTACATCAGTCTGACTGTTCTCTGGCTTCGTGATCAGCTTTCCATCCTGCGGAGGGATCGGCTGGATGTGTTCTGCCAACTCCTTCAAAACAGGTTTGCGAAGCAGATCAATGGCTGGCAGTTGATAGCCTTTCGACCGCATCTGCGCCTGAATACGCGTCGCCAAAAGGGAATGGCCGCCCAGTTCGAAGAAGTTATCGAAGCGCCCAACTAATCCAATTTGCAGAACATCTGCCCATACCTTCGCGAGGAGGGCTTCTACGCCATCTTCAGGGCGAACGAATTTTTTCGTATCTGTAAGTGATGGCACGAGATTTGTGAGTTCGTTGCGATCCAGCTTACCGTTGCTTGTTAGCGGTAATTGCTCAAGGCGGACATAGGCAGTTGGCACCATGTAAGAGGGCAATATATCCCGTAGGAAAGCTTGCAGCGCCCGCCCGTCAATGAAATGTCCTGTTGTCGTTGGTACAAAATAAGCTACTAGTTTTGGCTCATCGCTTCGTTCCGCAGTGCTGCAAACAACAGCATGTTGAATGTCAGTGTGCGATATCAGCGCTGCTTCAATCTCACCAAGTTCAATACGGTATCCGCGTATTTTGACCTGATCGTCATTCCGACCCAGATAGAGTAATGTTCCGTTTGCGCTGTATTTTGCTAGATCACCAGTCCTGTAAAGGCGTTCTGTTGGCGAAAACGGGCTGGAGATAAAACGTTCTTCGTTCAGTTCTGACCGGTTCAGATAACCGCGTGCAACGCCAGCTCCACCTACATACATTTCTCCTATAGCTCCGAGGGGAACGGGTTGCCGGTTCTGGTCAAGGACGTAAAGGCTTAGATCGCCCAGTTGACGGCCGATTGGACTACCTTCTACTTTCCTATCAACATCATCAGTGCTGAGTTTGTAGTAAGAAACATGGACTGTAGTTTCGGTAATCCCGTACATGTTCACCATGTCACAACGGGAATTGCGTGGATCGGTGAACCAGTTACACAGCATGGCAGGCTGAAGCGCCTCGCCGCCGAAAACCACAGTGCGGAGTTTGTGCGCCACATCAGTTTCGGCTTGAGCTTCCATAAAAATACGGAAGGCGGAGGGTGTCTGGCTGAGAATTGTAACTCCGTGTTTGCAGCACAAACTATAAAACAATGTAGGGTCATGCCGTGCCTCTTCCGGTACAACGGTGATGGTCCCACCTGTTGCAAGGGCACCCCAGATTTCCCAGACAGAAAAATCAAAAGCGTATGAGTGGAAGAAAGACCAGATGTCAGAGGGCTGGAATTGAAACAGGGGTTGGCAAGTGCTCATCAAGCGGGAAATCTGCCTGTGTTCAATCTGAACACCTTTTGGCTGCCCAGTAGAACCAGAAGTATAGATCACGTATGCAAGGTCCGACCCATTTGCATTCGTCTCAGAGCAAGTGTTGACAGGTCTTTCAGTCCACGGTTTTGCAACCTCATCCTCGAAGAGAAGTAATGCAGTAGCATCTTGTTTGGAAAGGAGTTCCTCACAAGATTGTTGCGTTGAGTGACTGCAAATGATTAACGCTGGCGCACTATCGTTGATGATGAAACTCTTTCGAGCTGCCGGGAGAGAGGGGTCTATTGGCAGATAAGCTCCTCCTGCCTGCCACACCGCAAGAAGTGCCACAATAAGGTAGGCACTACGCTCCATGCAGACACCTACAAGCATTTCCTTTTTGACACCAAGAGCGGTGAGGTTAGAAGCTAGGTACGAAGCCTTGTTGACCAGTTCTGAATAGGAGAGGGTAACATCCTGATCGATTACGGCTGTACGATCCGGTTGAACCTTTGCAAAGTTCTCTATCAAATGCAGCACAGACACATCGTCATCAGAAGTTTCACGGCTGGCAGCACCCCAGTTTTCGATCAGCTGTTTTCTCTCATCCGTGCATATCCCACTGAAGCGATCTACGGAAAGCTCAGGCCCTGCGAGGCACTCTTTTAGCAAGGCAATGTAGTTTGCCTGCATGCGTGCTACATTCTCGGGTCGGTACAAATCTGTGGCGTAGTTCCACAGCAGCGTAAGCGCAGATGCTTCTACATCGGTTGAGGAGCGGGGCAGAATGACCACTTCCATATCGAACTTGGCAGACTGGTTACTGTAGGCTTCGTAGAGCGAAATTATTAGGTCGTCTCTATGTAATTCAGGTGTCTGGGAGTTGTGGTAGCTGAAGCCAATCTGGAAAATTGGGTTTCTGGAGGCATCTCGTTGAGGATCCAGAGCCCGCACGACACGTTCGAATGGAACCTCTTCGTTGTCATAGGCATTGGAAAGTACGGTCCGCAAACGCTCTAGATAGTCCGCAAAACTTGGCTGCCCGCTCAGGTCTGCGCGAACAACAATGCTGTTTACGAACATACCAGGCAACTGCTCCGCATCGCGGCTTTTGCGGTTGGCCACTGCGCTGCCAGTGAGCAGGTCGTTTTGTCCTGTATACCGGGATAGCAAGATATGGAACACAGCCAAAAGCACGGTGTAATCCGTATGTCCGTTTACCTCGCAATAGTTCTTCAGTTTTTGGAGGAGCGAACCGCTCAATACCACTCGATCTTGTTTGCCGCGAAATGACATTGTCTCTGGGCGTGGGAAATCCGTGGGCAGGGAAAGGTTGAAATTAGCCCCTGACAACTGCTTGGTCCAATAGGCAAGCTGTTTTTCGTAGGTCTGTTCTGCGTCATCGCTCAGCTGCCAGCCTACGTAGTTCCGGTATTGGGCAGGAACTGATGCAAGATTTGGTTTTCCTCCACCTGCAAACGCTTCATAGGCATCAAGAAGCTCAGAAAGGAATATGTTGGCACTCCACCCGTCGTGGACGAGGTGATGCTCGATGTGCAACAGGCCAAAGGTGTCGTCATTCAGACTGAAAAGCACCCAACGGGCAAGCGGAAGCTGATTTGTTTTGAAGGGCTTCTTGACCTCTTCATCTATTGCACGCCATAAATTGGGGCTATCCATTCCAGTATCAAGTGCGCGTACATCCAATTGTGCCGGAACAGGGAGGTGAACCTGCTGGTAAGCATTTCCGCGTTCATCCTCATGGAACGTTGTGCGGAAAATTTCGTGCCGTTCTACAATCAGATTGAGCGCATTTTGAAGTGCTTTGATCTTAACTTTGCCGGTCATCCGGATCAGGCATTGTGCATTATAAGCAAGGGAGTCAGGCGTCAGTTTTTCTAAATGCCATACTCCATTTTGCTGATGAGAGACAGGAAATGTGTCCCCCTCTATCTGATAGGATCTTAGCGGAGCCTGAGGTGAGTGCAGAGCGGTTGAAACATGAATTTTGCCAGCGAGCTGTGCAATCGTTTGGCCGGTAAAAACATCTTCCAGACAAATGACCGGGCCAAATTTCTCACGGCACCGTGTGAGAAACTGAACAGCATCCAGAGAGCTGCCCCCAAGTGTTTGAAGGGTATCAGTACTGAAAACGTGATCGACTGACAGAACTTCGGACCAGAAATCAGCAAGAGCTTGTTCGATGCTGTTGACCGGCAGAACCTCAGATCTTGCCCCTCGTGCCTGACGATCCGGTGCCGGAAGTGCCTTCTGATCAATCTTGCCATTGACGGTAAGCGGGAATGCATCCAGCCGGACAAAAGCATTCGGGATCATGTAGTCGGGCAGCGAAGCAGATAGGTGTTCCTTGAATTGTTCGACATTTGGTGCGTTTAAAGCTCCGCGTGTTGTGAAATAAGCGACGATTTCCAATTCAGAAGAGCCGGTCTGTGATGTCAGCACACAGGCGTGTTCAATTTCCGAAAAGGCCGACAGATGGTTTTCGATTTCTTTTAACTCAATGCGGAACCCACGGACTTTAACCTGATCATCCAATCGCCCTAGAAACTCGAGATTACCGTCTGTCTGCTTCCTGACCCTGTCGCCTGTATTATAAATTCGCTGGGTCGCAGTGTCTGGATGGGGCTTAAACACTTTTTCAGTTAAACGAGGTTGGTTGCGGTAGCCACGGGCCAGACCGACACCACTCAGCCACAGCGTGCCTGGTTCACCGTCAGCTACTGCGCACATGTTGTCGCCTAAGATACGCACGTCGACCTTTGCAATGGGCTTGCCAATCGGCACGGTGCCAGAAGATGCGGTTATGCCATTACATTGGTAAAGTGTTGCACAAACGGTGTTTTCTGTCGGGCCGTAAGCGTTGATCAGCACTACATTTGAGGACCACCGCTCAACCAGAGCCCACTGCATCGCTTCACCTGCGACCACCAGAACCTTCAGGCTTTCGTAATCCTGCGGGCGCATGTGGCTAGCCAATGAAGGGGGAAGAGTTATGTGCGAAATGCATCTATCGCGAACTATGTGCTGTAGGGCTTCTCCGGCAAGCAATGTACCGTCCAGCGCAAAGTGCAGTTGTGCTCCACTACACAGGCTCACCAAAATTTCCGAAATGGACGCGTCAAAGCCGAGTGATGCGAATTGAAGGACACGAGACTGGTCGTCGATCTGGAAAAAACTGGCCTGCTCTTTGACCAAGTTCAAAAGGCCTCGGTGCTCCACCATGACACCCTTTGGCTGCCCGGTAGAGCCGGACGTGTAAATAATGTAGGCCAGTTGGTCCGCTTTAGGCGGTGACCATTTTCGTGGATTTGCGGTTGCGGAAAGATCACTGAGGCTCGAGTAACTAATAATCTGCAGGGCTGAGCCAGAGGAGTTCGTCAGATTTCTAGCCAGCGCCTCAGTGCTCTCGTCGCAGATGAGAACACTCGCATCACTGTCTGAAAGCATGAACTTAAGTCGTTTTCGTGGGAGCTTGGTATCAAGTGGCACATAGGCTCCGCCAGCCTTCTGGATAGCAAGAAAGGCGACTATGGCTTTAGGCGTACGCGGCATAAACACTGCAACAGTACGCTCCGGTTTGATCCCGACCGACTGTAATTTTAGAGCAATTTGATGAACAGTAGCGTTTAATTCGCTATAAGTTATGGTGCTAATTTCGCAGACTAAAGCTGGTTTATTTGGATGGGTTTGTGCAACAAATTCGATCTGTTCAACAATGTTGGTCGGTTCGCTCGACTTCATTATTTCGCAGTTAGAGAAGTCAGAATCCATGTCTAGGTAACTTCCATTGATAGCGTAATTCAAGAATATATATGGCTACCTTTAGGGAATTTTATTCTATTAAAATTTAGCGCAAAGAATCGATTATATATAAATTTAGACAAAATAAGTATTCCTGATCAGATATGTACGGATATTCTAAATCTAGACATTTGCATTGTGCAAACAATCTTTGTAATATATCAGTAAGTCAAGGTGATTTTGGAGTTCGTTCACGAACTTTTCGTAACTTTGGGGAAAGAAACGTGTCTATGGATTTTGGGGAAGAGCGATACATTAAAATTACATAATCTAATGAAAATCAAGTCAGCATAATTTGATTTAATTGATTATTATTTACTTATTTATTCAATGGCTTGCGCCCACCCTACTGCAGCCAACATTAAGTTTGGATCGTACTTTGATATGTTTGATAACAGCACCCGTGCGTCATTTTTCTCCCAATTTCTAGATCTGCCAAAACTGGCAAAAATTTTGCTGTTTGGCACCTTTTGTGTGCGGTTTGCTTCATTTATGATTTGGCCGTTTTTTGCTGTTCTCATGGCTCGACGCTTCGAGACCTCTATTGCCGAACTTGGGGCTGTTTTTTCTATCGCAGCTCTTGCTGGTTTAGTGGCTGCACCCCTTAGCGGTGTAGTTGCTGATAAGCTGAATCGCCGTGCAATTATGATGGCAAGCGCTCTGTGTATTCTGGGGCAATTTTGCATTCTGGCGCTCTGGAATAGCGAGCAGATCTATTTTGCCGTGATTGTTGGCATGTCTGTTGCCAACGGTGCATTGGAGCCCCTTCTTCGGTCTGCGCTTGGTGATTGCGCACGAAGGGATGAAGACCGACCGATGCTCTTTCACATGCGCTATTATTTGGTCAACATAGCAGGTGCTTTGGGGCCTCTTGGCGGGCTGTGGTTTGCAACTAATAATCCCAACATAGCCTTTGCGGTTGGGGCACTGGCCTATGCCATACTTGCGGTTTGCATTCTCGCTAGTGTCGCGCCGAGGATCATGATTGGCGAACAAGATGATTTACCGACATCAACTCTTCTGCAGACTGCAATTGCTGACAAACTTTTTATGACGCTGTTTATTTCAAATTTCTTCCTTGTCATCCTCTACGCGCAAACAGATGAGCCTCTCACATTTTTCCTGATGTCTCTGGATACTCAGAATATCAATGGAATCATCGCTTCCATAAATGTAACCAACACGACAGTTGTGCTTGTGGTGCATTTGTTCTTGATGAAATGGCTCGTTGCCTTGGAAGAACACAAGGCCATACTTGCAGCCTTCTTCTTTTTGATGCTTGGCCTCTTGGTTATTGCACTGAATACAAATCAGATGGAAGCACTCTGGCTTGTCGCTATCGGTTTGGCGACGCTGGCTGAAATTATCGCCATGCCCTTATTTGCAACGGTGGTGGATCGAACAGCACCAGTCCGTTTAAGGAACAGCTACATGGGCCTTTACATGCTGTCTAACGCAGGGGCTGCAGGTGTTCCCTTTATTGGAGCTGTTGTTATTGAACAGTTTGGTGCCGCGCCGCTATTCCTGTTATCCGCTGGATTATGTGTGCCTGTCTCCTATCTTGCCTTCCGACTTCTAAGTGCCACCAGACAACAGGAAGCAGCCAGAGAAGCTGGCTGAGATCGCTGGCTATTGTGCTGATCTAAAAGGAATAGGATAGGAGCTACATGAACCCTTATAGTTCACTGCCATCCACCAAGTTCTGGCGGCCCTCGGTTGCGGAGCAGGACTATTTTTCCCTTTCACAAATCTGGACGCCGAAGTTCGAAATCCGGCAGGACGCAGCCATAATTACTGCTGGCTCCTGTTTTTCGCAGAATATCGGGAAAGAGGTGCTGCGGAGGGGTATGAACTGGTTTGATGCAGAACCTGCCCCCGAAAGCATGAGCGCTGAGGAGGCTCATGCCCAAAGTTATGGAATATTCTCTTTCCGGACTGGGAATATCTACACCGCTCGCCTGCTACTTCAGTGGTTGCAGTGGGCATTCGATGAAACGCCGCACTCAAAAGAAGTCTGGAATGACGGAACGAGTTATTTCGATCCGTTCCGCCCGAACCTTTCGCCAATCGGTTTTGAGAGCCCACAAACCATGCGGGTGTCGCGCGAAACAACCCTTGCTGCCATCAGGCATGCTGTTGGATCGGCTGACTTATTCGTGTTCACAATGGGTTTGACTGAGGCGTGGCTCAATAAAGCTTCGGGCGCAGTCTATCCCATGTGCCCGGGCACGGTTCAGGGGCGTTTTGATGAACGGTTACATGAATTCCAGAATTTTTCATATGAAGAGATTCTCCGAGATTTTCAGAAGTGCGTTGATCTAATTGCAAAATACAATCCCGGCTTGCGGTTCGTTTTCACCGTATCCCCTGTACCGATTACCGCAACCATCACAAAACATCATGTGCTTACAGCATCGACCTACACAAAATCTGTGCTGCGCGCTGTTGCGGGCCAATTGGAAACATTGAATGACAACGTGGAGTACTTTCCGTCTTATGAATTGGTTGCATCGCCGCCTATGAATGGCGTTTTTTATAATCCCAACAAACGCACGATTACACGGACTGGGATTCGTTTCGTAATGGGTCACTTTTTCAAGGGCATAGTCGGAGGAGGGCAGGCATCTGAGGGCGTAGCCTCCACATCGCGAGCTTCCGCGCCAACCGAGGATATCATCTGTGAAGAAGAATTGCTCGACTACTACAAGTAACGCTCAGTTCCTCCTGATGGGGGATTCCCACGCAGGGGCGATCGGACGGGCCGCAAAAGAAACTGGCATAGATCTGGTTGGTGGACCGATGGGAGCAGGACGGGAGTTTACTGCACCATTCTTTGATTTAGACAATGGGGATTTGAGCTTTCATAGCGATTATGCGGAGGAGATGTACCGTTCCTTCCTCAAAGAACTGGGTGTGGCTTCTCTCCAGGAGGTTAAGATCCCGGTAGTGGCGACTTTTGGTTTTGCCCTTCATTTTTACGCGACCAAAGAAAATTGGGATATTTACAAAGGACCAAACCTCACCCTTTCCCCAGCGTTTCTGGAGAGCACTCTTTTTGCTGAACTCATCCGATCTATGGCGCGGGGTGCGTTCGATTTTTACGAAGCTCTGTTGGGGATGGGAATAGAGGTTTTTGCTGTGCTTGCGCCCCAAAAAGTTCCCGATACTTCGGAGGCGCTGGTGTTCAAGGCGGCTCAACGAGCCTTGGTGGCCAAAGCTGCAGAGCTTCGGCTGCCTTTGCTCGATGTGAGGGCTACGACCACGGACAGGAACGGTTGGCAAAGCCCTGCATTCTCGCAGGAAAACGATCCAATTCACGGTAATTCTGCATTTGGAAACGCTGTTTTGCAGGCTTTAAAACGTCAGAGAGTGTCGCCACATGCCTATTCATGAGTTGCAGGAACAAAGAACTGAGTTGCAGCTCGCAAGTTGCATCACATGTCTGTTGAGGGACGGGCGCCTAAACGGCCTTCATTCGCTTCATCTTTTCATAGAGCGGTCTGTTCTGCCCTTGGCAATCGAAGCGGCACAGATGCGCGGAGAAAAGACGGCAGATCTTGAGAACATAAGCGCACTTCACCAAAAGGCTGCAAGTGGCATCTTTATCGAAAAAAGCAACTGGCGGGGATTATTGGAGAAAGGGTATTTGACGCTATTTCGCCTCGGATTTGATGCGGAAAAAACCTATCGCCAGTCCCATGCCAGTGCCCTTGAATTTTCCGCAGGCAATCTGGAGATGATCGAGACGGAGTTCGGGTCGGCCAAAGCCTATGCGGATTATTATGGGCGGCTTAACAGTGAGGCAAATACCCAAGCCTTCGCGAGAGCTAATGCAGAAGTTCATGCAGCAGTGAATGCAAAGTTGTTTGCCTCCGGAATTATCGAAGATGATCAGGAGGCGACGTTACTTGCCGTGATCAAGATTTCCGCCAATGCCTTTGCTTGCTCTCATGCTTTTTCAGAAATTGAACAGCGCAGAAAAGAGGCACTGTTACGAACTATTCGTTATTTGAAAAACAGTTCTTAACCGAACTCCTCAGGAGGAATTTTAATGCATCAGGACGCCTTGGAAGCCATCAAAAAAATCGCAGCGGAACCTAGGGAACCATATCGGTATTTGAAGGTAGATCGGATCACCCCGGTGATTGGAGCCGAGATAAGCGGGGTGGATCTGTCTCAAGAAATCGGTAGCAAGCAATTTGAAGAAATTTGCCGTGCTTTCCTTGAAAACCATGTCCTTGTTTTCCGCGGGCAAGATATAACCAAGTATCAACAGAAAGCATTCGGTCGTCGGTTCGGGACACTACGCTCGCTCCCGCTGAGTGACATTGACGGTGATGACCCAGAAATCGTTCTCATCCGCGCTGGCAAGAAGTCCACTTTTGTTGCTGGAGAGGTCTGGCATACTGACGGCACTTCGGATCCTGCCCCGTCCATGGGATCAATGCTTTATATGCATGAGACACCAGAAATTGGATGCGGCGGAGATACCCTTTTTGCGAATATGCACCTCGCCTATGAGACACTTTCTCCAACCATGAAGGAATTTCTCAAAGGTTTGACTGCAATCCATGATGGTGCTGTACCATGGAAAGGTTTTACCCCACCGGAAGGGTTGCCGAAAACGGAACATCCCATCGTGGCAAAGCATCCAGATACTGGCCGGTCCATGCTTTTTGTCAATTCTGGTTTCACCACACATATTCCATCGCTTTCTGAAGATGAAAGTGATGCTATCTTGAATATGTTGTTCAATTTTATTGAACGTGAACAGGCACTTAATTGCCGTATCCGCTGGGAACCCGGGACCCTTGTTTTTTGGGATAACCGCTGCACGCAGCACAGAGCAGTTTGGGACTATTATCCTTATTCCCGTTTCGGGGAGCGCGTCACTGTTCTGGGATCCAAACCAGAGGGTGCTCTTACATTGAGCGCGTCGCAGAAAGAAGATTCAGCTTACAGTTCGCCCTTACCCGCTTAACTCGGGTCGCAATGATGCGCTCGGCCACCCAAGCACGGTCATTTTATTGAGGACGGAGACATTGATGTTAGCATCCGTCTTCTGGTTTTCGAAGTCACGGGACTTCGAAATCGCTCCGATAAATTGTTTGTAGTGCCCCATCAAGGTCTCGCCTCATGAGCACAGCCTGTATCCGGATCGAGTGTTGTCACGTAAAGTTGAATTTGGTCATATAAAACAGGCTGAGCGCACTTCATGCGTCCATCATGGCTGCCATTTTCCATTGAGCAAAGGCGTTAATTCGATGAAGGTGAGTGTCGATTGGAGAGCGTTTATAGCGAGGTCGAACGAAGAGATTGCGGAGGTCAGAGAAGACAGCCACAAACCTCTGCAGCTGCCCCGGCGATTTAAACCTCTGCATGGCTCGCTCTCGTTTTCGCAAGAGCAATCCATTGTTAGAACAGTCCCGGCTCTGGCATCTTGATCAACCATCCAATATTTTTTTGATAAAAGATACTGAGAAACCAAGCGCAGTTCCGGTTAATCCGAGTTGGGGAGCAGTATATTAATGAAACCGACTTTGAATGATTGGGCTTGGCTCACACATTGTGTGTGTCAAGCAATGCTTGGAAGTATGACTGCTAATCTGATGCACGTGCAGTTGCATTACATCCTATATGATCGTTGGGTTTTAAGATTCTACGTTTTGGATGAACAAGAATTTCGAGGAGATGCTGAAGACATTCTCGAAGAAATGGGAGCGCAAATAGACTTTGTTTCCAATTTTCTATCTCCTCAAGGCAATCTGAAGGTGACCGGCGAGGTAATCTCAAACATACCCGCAGTTTATGAGAGACAGTCAGAAACGATTAGATGGATATTGTCTCGAAAAAATGAATGAAGCCGTACAGTCAAAGTAGATATAGCATTGCGAAAGTCAGCCTTGGAGGCTGTGGATGAGCCGTGATCAGAAATGGAGGGATCATCTGCTAGAAGGCGTCAGCGATGTCTTCGAGAAGGAAACCAAAGCCCCTGAACCAGCGGCAGGCGAAAGTTCTGGGCATTAGTCGAGTTCGTTTGTATTACACTGCGTGGCCGACATCTGGCAGTGATTTGAAACTGATGCTGCGAATTGACAAATTGCATCTGGATTGGTGTTGTTGCAGTGTTAGTGACTGTCCGGCGGCAACACTCTGGCTTCGCTCTCCAGGCAGTCCAAATCCGGAGACATCAAGCTTTGCAGAAAGGCTTCGAGGTCTTGTTTTTCAACTCTTGTGAGACCAAGTGGGCGGATGCGTGGATCTTGGCCGAGCATTTGTGAGCCTCCTTGGTCGTAAAACTCAATGACCTCTGAAAGTGTACTGAAATGCCCGTCGTGCATATAAGGGGGTGTTACAGTGAGATTGCGCAGTGAGGGCGTGCGAAATTTCCATCTGTCAGCTGGATCCTCTGTCACTTCGTAACGTCCAAGATCTGCCTCTCGCTTTGCACTGACAGAGCGGATCTTTGAAAAGTCCATCTGATGAACCACTCCGGGGGCAACTTGCACAGGAATGCTTGTCGGAGGATTTTGGCGCTCACCTTCACGCATCTGACCGTATCCGGTGTCATGGAAAAGCTCATCTGTAAAGAGTGCATGATCATCTCCAATCAGATGGCAAGCACTGCAGCTTCCCTTACCCGTAAAAATCTGAAAACCACGTTTCACATCAGCAATGACTGCAGTTTCGTCGCCGCCAAAGTACCACTGATCAAAGGGGCTGTTCCCTGCAAGAATTGATCTTTGATACGCACCAAGGGCCATCCCAATTCTGTCGAGAGAGGCCTGGGCCTGGAAGGCATTTTCAAACATCTGCGCGTAGTCTGGAAGGTTGTTTAAAAGGGCAACAACATGCCCTGCAGATGGATTTGCCATTTCATTTCGCGCGGTCAACGGACCGATAAATTGTGTCTCTAGCGCATGATCGCGGCCATCATGAAACAGCACATTTAGGTGCGCGACATTCAAAATGCTCGGCGAATTACGTTTAAGACTGCGCCCTTCAACACCAATGGCTGTGCTCAGCTCCCAATTGGTAAATCCTTGCTCTGGGACATGGCACATGGCGCAAGACATTGTGTGGTTGATCGACAAGCGTCGGTCGAAGAACAACTTCCGGCCCAATTTAATCTTCCCAACACTAGGCGGATTGTCGTGTGGGTGAGGGACGGGCGGAAGCCCGAGCGGAGCAGAGAGGCTCCGTTTCAAGGCCGTTTCAGACCAGTTTTCCGGGTCCGCGATGCAATGTGATTGCGCGTGTGCGCCCACGGCTTGGCTGAAGAGACTACCAATCAAACATATAAGAAACCAATGACGCATTAAGACCTGCTTTCTTCCAGTAAAAGCGTCTCCACGTCAGTGATCAGGAGCCTTGGGTCGATGGTTCCAAGGCCATAGACGTTACGCACGATACCTTCGCGATCAACCAGATACATCCGTAGCAGATGATTGATGACTTCCTGATCGTTCGACCGGTCAATGACTTGACCAAACCCATCCAGAATAGGCTGCAGATCAGTCATGCCTGAACTCGTAAGCACATGCCATTTGAGTTTCTGATCGGAGTTCTCGTCGATTTGCAGGGGGTATGCAAAGGAGTTGATGGCCTCGACCGTATCGCGAGCAGGATCAAAACTGATCGTGATGAGCTGAACGTCCTCCCGCAGTCCGGGGAGTTTCTGACTGGCATCATGAATTTCAAAGAGCGTCGACATGGCGATCGGACACCCATTCTCATCTCCGCACATCAGATAGACAAAGCTCACCAGATTAATCTTGCCTCTGGTCAGCGCTGCAAGTGAATGCTTCTGTCCATATACGTCCAGAACCTGGCCATCTGGAGCCGTCTTGAACCGGTTTAGCGTGTAAGAACCCGGCTTGGGAGGATCAAATTGAAACTCCTTGTGCGGGGTAAATACATCCGAGAATGAGCGAACAGGGGCAGCCTGCCCAACGATCAAAGTGTACCAGAGTGCTGGAAGTGTTACGGCAACACTACTGAGAACGAGGAGTTTTTTCAAAACACGCATGCATCAGACCTAATGAATTACAAAGGCATGGGGCAACATGCATGCTGCCCCAAAACGAGTTTGAGCTAGCTCGTATAAAGCTCAGAACTACCAAACCGCATGATGTGCGCACGGCCAAGGCCAAGCTTGTAGAAATCAATATCAAAATCTTCGATCAACTCTTTCCCATCCCAGGTGTAAGCGCGCAGATATTGCACATCGTCATCGCCCTTCTTATCCCAGTTCGCAAGCAAGGAGGAGCTGAAGTAGACCCGTTTCCCATCCCAACTCTGGCTGACCATGTTGACCTGACGGTCAATGGTTTTCTCGTAAATTTGGGAGGGGTTATGCGGATCGGAAACATCAAAGAGCCGTGTCTTGCCATCCATGAAGCTGTTGACCCAAAGCGTTTGATCATCAGCCGCAATGGAGATATCGACCGGAAGCGGAATGTCTGCGGGGTTGCCGATATCGGCTACATCTTTGGCCTGCCATTCTCCGCTGTCGTCCTCATAAATCAACCAGAGTTTGGAAGTGAGCGCAGTGGTGGAGAATGCGTAGTTTGCGTTCGGTCCCCATGGGAAGCGGATCTCCAGCGGAGCTCCCGGTACATTGAAGACCTTGCGCGGTTGACGAGTATGCAAATCCCATTGAACGATCGTGTTGCCAAACTGTTTCATCGCGTCAGTATCTTGCAGCATCTGGCCAAAATCCATCATGTAGTTCGACCAGCCGGTAAAGGATGAGGTCAACATGATGTTCTTGCGAATGAGCGCGCGAATGTCATAACCGTAGCCGTCTGCAACAGCATCCCCCACAGCTACGGCACCCTGCATATCGTTAGTGGTTGGCATCCAGTAAGTCGCCACGTAGTCGCCGGCATCGTTGTATTCAACCAGTGCTGATCGCCCACCATGATCATCATCATTGGAAAGCCCGGTGATCATCATGCTGCCGGGAAGGGCAAAGAAAGTGTGAGGACCAACAACGCCCCCAGAATCCTTGACGAAAGTCTCAATGGTTTTGTGCAGAGATGGCTTTGATGGGTCGCTATGCACATCGAAAATGAAAATACGGTTGGTATCAAGACCTCCCGTCCAGAAATAACGCCGGTCAGCGGAAAACCCCCCGTGATGCGCCTCATTCCGACCGCCGACAGAAAGACTGTTGATCACCTGACCACGCATGGGGGATTCAGGCCGTAGATCAATGGTAACAAGCTTGTCTTGCTCATCCCCCATTCCCTCAACGCCTAATGTCCAGACATAAACGAATTCTTCCTGCCCTGTAATCTTGGGCATATATGGCGATTGACAGGTTTCATCTGCAAAAGCTCTAAACGGTCCGGCCGCAGCCGCAGCGGCAACAACCAGCGCACCAAATTCTCTTCTATTCATAAGATCTTCCCATAGAAATTAATAAATGAGTATTTCGAATTACCTCCAACTCACCGGAAAGAGCGTCTGAATTTGCTCTTTCGGCATCAACAATTGAGCAGTGCTGAATGGCAGCTGATGCGCGTATGTTTTCTTCTTTGAGCACAGGCAAAATATGTGTGTGAAGCCGCGGCTTTATACGGTTTGTAGGGCCAACAACACCCATGCTGAAGAGCGCCCCAAGGCGGCCAACCATGATGGGCACTGCAACGCTGGTGACACCGTCATCAATCTCGCCATCACAAAGCGCATATCCATCACGCCGTACGTTTTGAAGCTCTGCTGCGATGTCAGAGGCCTCAATAAGAGTGTCTTGCGTAAACTGAACACGCTCGGTTTCCAGCAGTTCATCACGCAGCTCGGGCAATATAAAAGCAGCAATTGCTTTGGCAGAGGAGCATGCGTGAGCAGGTCTAATCCCAAGGCCTGGATAAATATAAGATATTGATGGATTGCTGGGAGGCTCAATATGAATCAGGACCACCCGGCCACCACGATATCGTGCCAGAAAAGCCGTCTCCCCAAGTTCAATCACAATCCGGTGGATCATAGCAGAGACAGCTTTGATCACATGAGACTCTGATTTTCCGGTGAGGGCAATTTTGATGAACCGGATACCCAGAACATACCGTTTACAGTCCTCTACCTCATCCAGAAAACCGCAGTGGAGCAGGGACGACAGATTCCGATAGATCGTTGCTCTGGGCAGCTTGGTCATCTGCGCAAGGTCGTTCGCACTGACCGGCTTGGCGGCTCCAGCAACAGATTCCAGCAGCTGTATCAAACGTTCCTGCATGAGATTCTCACATTACGGACGTTTGAAGCGTATTCTGAGAAAAGATTACCCGGCAACCCGTAAGATTTGACAGAGTGAAAGTGGGTTTTTGCGGCTTATGTCCTGCGAATATGCGTCACTGAGTGCTCGCAGGTTCTGCAAACATCAATCAAACGCCTCGTTGCGGCAAGGAAAATGGCAGGTTAATATTTCACCTCGTTCTTGGATGGAGGAGCCGTTCTATGTCTTTTCGCTCAGTAATTAATTCTGGAATTGCAGAATACATTACGAGCGAAACCAGAGCGCAACGAAAACGCAGCTCCTTCGAAAAACAACGAAGTTGACGAGGTGAGAGAGTGTCAAGTTCATAACACGCCATAGCATAGGGAGAAATTTTCATGCGACTCAACTCTAAACTACTCGATCTTTTGGGCATTGAGCTGCCGATCATTCAAGCGCCGATGGCGGCGGCAAGCGATTCTAAGATGGCTGTTGCCGTGGCCAAAGCTGGTGGTTTAGGTTCACTTCCTTGCGCCATGCTCGGCATCGACAAGATGCGTGCCGAGATCGAGGCCTTTCGAGAGCAGACCGACAAACCTTTAAACGTTAATTTCTTTTGCCATATCCCCCCGACACCTGATCCCCTGCGTGTGAACACCTGGAAGCAGCACCTTTTGCCTTACTATGAGGAATTGGGATTAGATCACAACGCAGCTGCTACCGCCGTAGATCGCCTTCCCTTCAATGAAGCAATGTGCGAGGTCGTCGAAGATCTCAAGCCTGAAATTGTCAGCTTTCATTTCGGTGTACCAAGCGAAGCTTTGCTTGATCGTGTCAAAGCGAGTGGTGCTGTTATTCTAGGTTGCGCAACAACGGTTAAAGAAGCCTGCTTTCTGGAGGCTAAGGGCTGTGATGCTATTATCGCCCAAGGCTACGAAGCCGGCGGGCACCGTAGCATGTTTTTAACTGATGATATTGCCACTCAAACAAGCACCTTTGCTCTAGTCCCGCAGACTGTTGATGCGGTTAATGTGCCGGTTATTGCAACGGGCGGCATCGCCGATGGTCGAGGTGTGGCTGCTGCTTTTTTACTCGGTGCAACTGCAGTTCAAATCGGCACGGCTTATCTCCTCACACCGGAATCGCTCATTTCTGATCTGCATCGAGCAGCGCTAAAAACAACCAGTGTCGATAATACAGCGATAACCAACGTATTTTCAGGTAGGCCAGCCCGCGGAATTATGAATCGGATGATGCGTGAGAATGGACCAGTGTCCGACATAGCTCCAGCTTTCCCAAGAGCCGGAGATGCCCTTGCGCCGTTAAAAGCGGGCGCTGAAACCAAAGGTAGTACTGATTTTAGTTCACTTTGGGCCGGACAGGCTGGAGCGTTGTCTATTGAAATTGGGGCACACGCGCTCACTCAGAAATTAGCGAATGATGCGGTGCAACGGCTGAAATCAATGGTGGACGCCTGAACGATCAATCAACAGAGCAGCCAAATACGCGCGGCCAATTTCAGGTTAAGTTGATAGCCCTCTAAAATGTGTTCAGTGCGGGATTTTGGACTCGTCTTCAGGTTAATGTGACGGCACCGTCTCAATAAGGTTGCCTTGACAGTTGTTCATAATCGTTCTAGCTAAAACGCATGCAGGGGAGTCTCACTTAGGAGACTGAGAGGCTGACGGAGCGAAAGCTCGGCGACGCGACCCTTTGAACCTGACCCAGTTGATACTGGCGTAGGAAGCGAGGATTGTGTGCATCCCACCGGGATTTTCTTTTGTAACGGCGCAATCCAGCAAGCAGGGTATTCCTGTCTGTTTCCCAGCCAAAATTCATCTGGTGTCTTTTTCGAGTTGTTGACTTGAGGAGCACCACAATGAACATCCCAAATCCCCAAATTACAAAAGGCGGTTTGCCTGCTTCCCGCAAAATCTACGTAGAAGGATCTTTGCACCCAGATATCCGCGTTCCAATGCGTGAGATTTCGGTTCACCCAACAGCTGGCGAACCACCACTTCCGGTTTATGACAGCTCAGGTCCCTACACAGACCCTAAGGTTCGAACAGGTATCTGTCAGGGGCTAACTCCGTTAAGGCGCCAGTGGATTGAAGCGCGCAATGATACAGAGGTGTATGTAGGGCGCGATATCAAGCCAGCAGACAACGGCTTTGTTCAAGGCGATCGTTTGACTCCGGAGTTTCCGGTTAAACCAATCCCTCTTCGCGGGAAGGGTGATAAAGCTGTTACCCAGCTTGCTTATGCACGTGCAGGCCTAATCACCCCAGAAATGGAATTCATCTCCATTCGTGAAAACCAGATGCGAGAATCCGTTGCTGAAGAGCGGTCAGGCAATGACTGGGGGGCAAACATTCCAGACTATGTTACCGCCGAGTTTGTACGCAGTGAGGTTGCTGCTGGCCGAGCGATTATTCCTGCTAACATCAACCATCCAGAGAGCGAGCCAATGATCATTGGCCGAAACTTCCTCGTAAAGATCAATGCAAACATGGGCACGTCAGCCGTAACCTCCTCTATGGAAGAGGAAGTTGACAAGATGGTCTGGGCAATCCGCTGGGGTGCGGACACTGTGATGGACCTATCTACCGGACGTAACATCCATAACACTAGAGAATGGATCATCCGCAACAGCCCCGTTCCAATTGGTACGGTGCCGCTTTATCAGGCGCTGGAGAAGGTCAACGGCATAGCAGAAGATCTAACCTGGGAAGTCTTCCGTGACACACTGATTGAACAAGCGGAACAGGGCGTCGATTACTTCACGATCCATGCCGGCGTTCGCTTGCATATGGTTCCAATGACGGTCAATCGAGTGACCGGTATTGTCTCACGCGGTGGATCCATCATGGCCAAGTGGTGCCTGCATCATCACAAGGAGAGCTTTCTTTATGAGCGCTTTGATGAGATCTGCGATATTTGCCGTCAATACGATGTGAGCTTTTCTCTTGGAGATGGCCTGCGCCCCGGTTCCATTGCAGATGCAAACGACGAAGCGCAGTTTGCAGAACTTGAAACACTTGGTGAGCTAACTAAGATTGCTTGGGCCAAAGACTGTCAGGTGATGATTGAAGGGCCGGGCCATGTGGCCATGCACAAAATTAAAGAAAATATGGATAAGCAGCTGGAATGCTGCCACGAAGCTCCATTCTATACGCTTGGACCTCTCACCACCGATATTGCACCGGGTTATGATCACATCACCTCGGGAATAGGTGCAGCCATGATTGGCTGGTTCGGCTGTGCCATGCTTTGCTATGTCACCCCAAAAGAGCATTTAGGTCTGCCTGATCGTGATGACGTAAAAACCGGTGTCATAACCTACAAGATTGCTGCCCATGCAGCCGATCTTGCCAAAGGTTTGCCGGGGGCACAGCGGCGTGATGATGCTCTTTCCCGTGCACGGTTTGAGTTCCGTTGGGAAGACCAGTTCAACCTTTCACTGGACCCGGATACAGCACGTGAATTTCATGACCAAACCTTGCCAAAGGACGCTCACAAAGTTGCGCATTTTTGCTCAATGTGCGGACCTAAGTTCTGTTCCATGCGGATTTCTCACGATATTCGTGCGGAAGCGCAGAAAGAAGGCATGGAAGCTATGGCCGCGAAATTCCGCGATGACGGCGAACTTTACATGCCCGTTCTGGAGCCAAGTGAATGATCACAATCGCAGGTGCAGGCCTTGCAGGTCTTGCCTCAGCCTATGAGCTTGCCAAACGGGGCAGAGGCGTAAGGGTATATGAGCTTGGAGAAGGCCCCGGTGAAAACAGCGTTGCCCGGTTTGCCGGGGGAATGCTAGCTCCCTATTGCGAGCGCGAAAGTTCTGAAGAAGACGTTGTGACCCTTGGAGTAACTGCAGTGGACTGGTGGGCGAAGGTTACTCCCGTCATCCGCCGGGGAACACTTGTTGTTTCCCCGCCTCGCGACCGTGCTGAGTTGACACGATTTGCCCGTCGCACTTCCAATTTTCAGGAGGTGGACGGCGAAAGTATTGGAAAGCTGGAACCTGCTCTGAAAGGACGATTTCAAAAGGGACTCTTTTTTCAAGATGAGGCTCATTTGGACCCTCGCAAAGCGCTTGTTGATCTAACCAGCAAAGTTCAGAGCATGGGAGTAGAGATTATCTACGGCTCCCATGCTCCAGCCAATGTGGATTTGAACTGTACAGGCACAGCAGCTGCTCTATCTGCCCTGCGACCTGTGCGGGGGGAGATGGCTGTTCTTCATTGCCCGGAGGTTGAGATTACGCGCACCTTGCGTTTGCTCCATCCTCGTATGCCTCTTTATCTTGTTCCACGTTCAGACAACCACTTCATGATCGGCGGAACGATGGTGGAAAGTTCATCCAACAGAGCACCAACCCTGCGTTCGCTTTCTGAGCTAATGAGCGCTGCTTTTACCCTTCATCCAGCCTTTGCAGAGGCTAGCGTGGTGGAAATCGGGGCTGGTTTGCGGCCCGCTTTTCCAAACAACTTACCTCGCCTTATCGAGCAAGACGGCACGCTTTATCTCAATGGGCTTTACCGACACGGCTTTTTGCTCGCACCCGCTATGGCGCAACAAGCAGCCCAAAGACTTCTTTCGGAGAGAACAGATGAAAATCATCGTGAACGCAGAACAGCGTGATGTAAGCGGCTGCACGCTGGCCAAAGCTCTGGAAGAGCTGGACTTCATCAGCACAGCAATTGCAACCGCCCTCAATGGTTGTTTTGTACCGAGGGAACAACATGCAGAAACCACCCTGTCAGAGGGTGATCGGCTGGAAGTCCTCGCACCAATGCAGGGTGGTTGATATGATCATCTACGGAGAGGAAATAAACTCACGCCTGCTGCTTGGCACTGCCCAGTATCCATCCCCGGTCATTTTGAGTGCCGCGATCAAATCCAGTGGAACCGACATCATCACGGTATCCTTACGGAGAGAGACAGCAGATGGGTCTGGTGCTGGCTTTTGGGATCTGTTCAAAAACACTGGCTGCAAAATCTTACCCAACACAGCTGGCTGTCATTCTGTGCAGGAGGCAGTAACAACGGCACACATGGCGAGGGAATTGTTTGAGACTGACTGGATTAAGCTAGAGGTCATTGGAAACTCTGACACCTTGCAGCCAGACGTCTTTGGATTGGTTGAAGCGGCGCGAATTCTGAACGCGGATGGTTTCAAAGTGTTCCCCTACACCACGGATGATTTGGTTGTTGGAGAAAAGCTAGTGGAAGCAGGATGCGAACTACTTATGCCTTGGGGCGCGCCTATTGGCTCTGGCCAAGGACTGCGCAACCCTGATGCATTGCGCACCATGCGAGCCTACTTTCCGGATATCCCTCTCATCGTAGATGCCGGGATTGGTCGACCTTCTGATGCAACACTGGCCATGGAGTTGGGTGTGGATGCAATCCTCCTCAACACGGCAGTTGCTAAAGCCGGAGACCCAACCGAGATGGCGCGGGCAATGGCACTCGCTGTCGAGGCTGGCCGTGCGGGCTATAACGCTGATCCGATGGAACGCCGTGATATGGCAGTTCCTTCAACACCTGTTCTCGGCATGGCGGAGTTGTTGTAATGGAACGATTTTATCTCATTGTCGGACATGTAGACTGGATTGAGCGCCTTGTTCCACATGGAGTAAAGCTGGTTCAGCTGCGTATTAAAGACGAACCAGAAAAAGAAGTGCATCGGCAGGTAAAACTCGCAAGGGAACTGTGCGCGCATCTGGGCGCACAACTGGTCGTCAATGATTATTGGCAAATGGCGCTAGAATTGGGCTGTGATTTTGTCCATCTAGGGCAGGAGGATATGGATACCGCCGACTTTGCTGCCCTTCGCAACGCAGGTATCCGATTTGGCCTTTCTACCCATGATGAAGGCGAACTGGAGCGGGCTCTATCTTTCAATCCAGAATATATCGCTTTGGGGCCTGTTTATCCTACCCTACTAAAAAAGATGAAGTGGGCGCCACAAGGCTTGGATCACGTCACACGCTGGAAAAGCATTGTTGGAAGCACTCCTTTGGTTGCCATTGGCGGACTAACTCCGGAGCGATTACCCGATGTCTTTGCGGCAGGTGCAGATAGCGCCGCTGTGGTGACTGACATCCAACGTGCTGCAGATCCTGTGCTAAGAACCAAAGAATGGGTGGAGGCGTGTAGGCCATGAAACGCTACACTCGCCAAATGATTTTGCCCGAAGTTGGGACTAAAGGGCAAGATCATCTTGCTCAATCTCATGTGCTGGTCGTCGGAGCCGGGGGCCTTGGTTGCCCAGTCCTTCAATATCTTACAGGAGCTGGTGTCGGAACCATCACCTTGATAGACCCTGATGTGATTGAGGAAAACAATCTCCACCGCCAACCACTTTACAGCATGGATGATATCGGCAAAAGCAAGGTTGAAGCCGCAGCCAGCCGTCTTACCGCTTGCAATCCTGAGATCGAACTACACTCCTTCATAAGCACAGTTAACTCAGCCAATGTCGCCGACCTTGTTAGGCGTGTTGATCTGGTGATTGATGCAGCCGACACCTTTGCTGCCTCCTACACACTCTCAGATGAATGCAGGCGCCAGAGAAAGCCGCTTATCTCAGCCTCGGCTCTCGGGCTTACAGGGTATGTGGGTGGTTTCTGTGGTGGAGCGCCCTCACTACGGGCGGTGTTCCCAAATCCTCCTGACAATTCGGCAAGTTGCGCCACGACTGGTGTAATGGGGCCTGTGGTGGGAACTCTGGGTACATTGCAAGCCCAAATGGCCCTTGCTGTATTACTCAAACAATTCCCAAGCCCATTGGGGCAACTTACCACCGTGAACCTCCGAGACTTCAAGTTCGGCGGATTTTCATTTCTAAGCGCGAAGGAACCCGATTGGTACGCCCCCTTCATAGCATTATCTGAAATCCGACCTGAAGACGCGGTTATAGAACTTCGCGGAACAAAAGAAGTCCTTACTCCAGCTGTCAGAACAGCCCAACGAATATCGCCCGAACAACTTAAAAAATACGAGTTCCACTCAAAGCAACGCATCATATTATGCTGCAAAACAGGCCTTAGATCATGGAAAGCTACAAAAGAACTCAATGAACGTGGTTACAAGAATATAGCTCTGTTTGCAGATGGTTGATGAACATAGAGGTGTTGCATTAATCTAAATCAGCTTACAACTTGCCCTTACCCAGTAAATTCGGTTCTGTCGCAAACTTTTATGGGTCTTGCACGACATGTGGCTGATTGTCTACAACACAACGGCTATGTAACCATGCATTAAGGATTGCTGCTGTGATTAGTTTCAAAGGAAACCACTACCCCAATGACGCGATCTTATATGCAGTTTTCTTTTACGTTCGCTACTCGGTTTCCTACCGCGACCTTGAGGAGATCATGCAGGAGCGTGGGGTTAAGGTTGACCACGCCACGCTTAATCGCTGGGTAGAGAAATACGCGCCTCTCATTGCAGCAGAGGCCAAGAAGCAGAAACGTCAGGTTGGCACATCCTGGCGAATGGATGAGACCTATATCAAGGTCAAAGGCAAATGGGTGTATCAGTACCGGGCCGTTGATAAACAGGGCAAAACCGTTGATTTTATGCTCTCTGAAACACGGGATGAAGAGGCCGCGACCCGTTTCTTTGAAGAAGCTATCGGCAACAATATTTTGCCAGAAAAAGTAGTGATGGATAAAAGCGGAGCAAACAAAGCCGGGTTAACCAACATCAATATTTGCCACTTCCTGTCGGGGTGCTGGCTTTCCTTCATTGACATTATTCAAGTCAAATACCTCAACAATATCGTTGAACAGGATCACCGCTTTATCAAGCGCATCACCAAACCCATGATGGGATTTAAGGCCTTCCGATCTGCAGCGGCTACGCTGGATGGCATTGAGGTGGCTCACATGATCCGAAAAGGGCAACTGGGACAGGAAGACGGTCCAGCCTATCGTCAGTTTATAGCACTCGCAGGATAACTATGCCCAGACAGTAGGTGTATTCTAACCGCCTCTAAAATTTGCGACAGAACCCTCTTGAACTCTCTTGCCTAAATGATCTATATTTAGTACCTTTATTAGAGTCATAATGTGTTCTATAAAGAAATCCAATTATAGGTCTGGAGGTCAAGCAATGAACTTTATCCATGCGGATCTAACCGCCAGCGTCACTGAACTGAAGAAAAACCCGTCAGCGCTGATTGCCAATGCAGCGGGCTCTCCGATCGCTATCCTCAACAACAACTCCCCAGCGGCCTACCTGGTTCCTGCAGAAACCTATGCCGCCATGATTGAAGCTTTGGAAGATCTTGAGCTTACCAAGGTAGCAGAGCAACGCCTTGAGGATGGGGGAGTTCCGGTGAAGGTCAATCTTAATGACCTCTAAATACGGGCTCGAATTTCATCCGAAAGCACTGAAAGAGTTCTCTAAACTTGGAGCTCCCATTCGGGAGCAGTTTAAGGCCAAACTCGCGAAGGTCCTTGAAGAACCACATATTCCATCAGCAATGCTGCGCGGTGGATTGAAGGGCACTTACAAAATTAAGCTTCGCGGCTCGGGGTTTCGCCTCATTTACAAGGTAGAGGAAGAACGACTGATCGTTCTGGTTTTGTCGGCCGGTAAGCGCGACAAGAGTGCAGCCTACGAGCGTGCGCAGGAGCGAGTTAGCTGACGTGTGACGGTATAATAAAGTTTGTAATCTCAGTTGAGTGCTAAGCTTCTGACATTACTAATTTTATGAAGGTACTTAGCAAAATTGGCGCTCTCGGTCCGATGCAAACACCACTAATCCTTGCTGTTAAACCCTTGTCCAAATGCCTGGACTAGACGTTTCAGATTCCATTATCACAAACGTAGTCGGGGACTTAGAGGGCTCAAATCTTCGCAATTGCAGCGTACAGCGAGGGGCGCTGTTGCACAATTCGAAATTAGCTTGCCCAATCCCATGCATCTGATCATGCAGAAACCTTCTCGAACGTGGCGCGTCCGAGGGCCGTCATTGTGTTGAGAACGGCGACGCCAAGTTTTGCCTCTGTCCTCTGATTGTTCAATTTTCGTGACCTGAGCGTGGTCCCTATCACCTGCTTAAAGCGGCCCATCAAGGTTTCGCCTCGAGACCTTCGGCCATATCCGGTTTGCTTTTGCCAAGACATCCCGCCGTTCTTTTGAATGGCAAGAATATCCCGATCGCGAGCAGTGGGGGCGGTGGCAGCCACAAGGCTGGGGCAACTGTTTTGGGTGGTGGAATGATGACCTCGATATCTTCAAAACGGTCTGCTAATTCTTGTCTCACAGGCGTCCCATCATAAGCGTCATCACCGAGAAATGTGGCAACTGTATCTTCGATCTGATCCAACAGATCCGGCACAGCGGTTGGATCGGAAACCGTATCCTCAGTCAGTTCAGAACATACGATTTCGCCGGTATTCAGATCAAGGCAAAGGTGAAGTTTGCGCCAAGTTCTGCGCTTTATCCTGGTTCCATGCTTGGTTTCCTGCCATTCTCCGGCACCAAAGATCTTAACGCCTGTACCATCGATTACCAGCGCTATTGGCTCAGAGTTCGTTCGCAGTTTGGGATTTGAAAGTTTCAAGCCATCTGCGCGGCGCGACAGGGTTGAAAAGTCAGGAACCGGTAAAACCAACTCCATCAAATGGAACACAGATCGCACAAACCCTTGAGTCTGCCTCAAAGCAAGGCCGAATACGACCCGGATCTGCAAACAGGTTTCAATGGTAAGCTCTGAAAACTTGGCGGGTTGTCCACGCCGTTGGTTCTTGGGTGCAAACCAAGCCTTGGCAGCGCTCTCTTCAATCCAACCCGTTTATCTCCGCGACGACGCAAGCTTTCATTATACTTCGACCAGTTCGTCACTTTGTATTTGGCTTTGGCAAACTTATGTCGGCGATCAGCATTGGCTTTAAACGGCATGAAGTGAATCTTCATTGAAGGAAATATCAGCCGGAATAGACGCCCGAAGTGAATTTATACAGCAGCGCCCCCACCAGAGGTGATTGTCGCATTTCAGGAACTGCTCAAGGAACATACCGAGGCTCAAATCCGGCTCAATTACGTGGATCGATCCCGGTTCTATGAAAATGCAAGAAACGCTTATGCGGTGATTCAGACAGGCGAAACCCGCCACTATGGCAATATCTGCTTGATGAAAGGCGTTTTGCCAGAACATTGATTTGACATTTGTGCGGAGGACCTCTCTGTTTTTCACCAAGTAGTTAGCTGAGAATACGAGGAGCTGATGCACCATCTCCTCGGCCATTTATAGGAAAATGCATATATCTGACTTGATTGATTTTTGAATTCTTTCTAGCATTCCCTAAGGGTAGGGAGACGCCTTTGAGTATTCAGATACCTACAAGTCAGAGATGCCGATTTGATCTGGACGAGTGGAACACGCGCCTGACGGATATCTGCGGGCATTTTATCACCAAGACGGAAAATGGCCGCGTCAATGGCAATGCATCACTGTTGAGTTGCGGTGAAGTGGACTGCGCGCGCGTTACCCACGATGCGAAGGAAATCACTCGGAATGTAGCCGAAATCAGTAAGGATGGCGAGGCTTACTATTTTCTCATCCTGCAAGTAGCCGGCGAAGCAGAGTTGGAGCAAAACGGCCAAACAGCCCTGCTCTCTAAACCGGGAGATATGACGCTCATTGATTCAATAAGGTCCTCCGTTTTCCGTGCAAATACAAAGCGTGGATCTGACCAAGTTTCTATTCATATTCCGCGTCACCTGCTCCACCATCAGTTCAATTCCACATATGCCTGCGGCAAGAAAATTTCTGCTTCTTCCGGTGCTGGCCAGCTCATCAATGCCCACTTAAACATGTTGCTAACCTCAGAACACGGCAGCCAGGCGCAGTGTCTGCTCTCCCGCGCGTTTAATGACGTCATCAGCGCCACCTTTTTGCAGGAAGAGACTGCCAATCTTCAGGAGGGGTATGGCAAACTACAGATCCTCCTCGGCCTTATCCATGATCATGCATTGGATGAGAGCTTCAATGTTCAGGAACTTTCCAAACTCTCCAACATGTCACGAAGCAGCATTTACCGGTTGTTTCGTGAGCACGGTTTCAGCTGTAACGAACAGATTGCTAAAGTACGGGTGGGCCGGTTCAAGCGCGAACTCTCCCGCAGGCTTTATTCTAAGCAAGAGTTCCGCATATCGCAGATGGCCTATGAATTCGGGTTTAAGGACCTTTCAACCTTCAACCGGGCCTTTCGGGCGCAAGTTGGCATGTCTCCGCGCAATTTTGCGGAGCAGCTGCGCAATTTTGCGGAGCAGCTGCGCAAGAACTGAATGTGCGCTGGAACTATATGCATAGTAAATTGCTCCAGATGCGAAGACACAGCGCCCTTTACTCATCTAAGCTCCAGTTGGACGGATTGGGGAGTTAAAGCATGACGAGTGCGCACCCCACTTATTGGGAGGGATACAATGATTGCGAAAATGCTGGGAGGCGTATTAGCGGCTTCACTGCTTTCGACGGCAGCGATCGCGGCAAGTCCACATCCGCTGGACGGTTTGACGGGAGACGAACTGAATGCGGTGCGGGCGACACTAATAGAGGCAAATGCTGCGAGTGATAAAACACTATATCCATTGATTGAGCTTCTGGAACCACACAAAACTGCGGTTCTCTCCAACGCGACTGATGGCAGTTTAGATCGCCGTGCAACGGTTCATTTTCAAGAATCTGGAACATTTCAGCAAGCAGTCGTGAACATCACGAAGGGCACAGTTGAAAGCAAATCCCCGCTGGAAGGCCAGCCCATGGTAATGCTGGCCGACTTTATGTCTGCCATGGATATTGCACTTGGTGATGAGCGTATGGTTGCAGGCCTTGCCAAGCGCGGACTGACACCGGATGACGTATACTGCCTGCCTCTCACAGCGGGTAACTTTTTTACAGACGTTGAGAAGGGCAAACGCCTGATGAAGGTGCCCTGTTATCTCAATCCAACTGGCTCCAACTTCTATGCAAAGCCGATTGAAGGGCTTGTGGCTGTCGTTGAACTGTCTGAGCGCAAAGTACTTGAGGTGTTGGATGAGGGCGCTGTGCCTTTGCCGGAAGACGCCTGGGGTTACACCGAGGACGAAGTTGCAAAGCGGACGGCTCTTCGCGCCAAAACCAATCCAGCCCGGTTGGAGCAAAAAGGTGGCCCCAACTTCACCATTGATGGCAGTGAGATCACCTGGGATATTTGGAAAATGCGCTACCGGGTTGATAAGCGCCCCGGCCTCGTGCTCTCGCAAATCAAAGCGAATGATGGCAAAGACTGGCGCTCTGTTTTGTATCAAGCATCCCTTTCTGAGGTATTCGTGCCCTACATGGATCCTTCTCAGGGTTGGTACTGGCGCACCTATATGGACAGCGGCGAATACGGCTTTGGCTTATTCCTGACACCACTGCGCAAAAGCGTTGATTGCCCAAGCTACGCAACTTTCTTGCCCGCACTGATCCACGACGACATGGGCCAACCACTCGAAATTCCAGATGCAATTTGTATCTTCGAGCGTGATATCGGAAACCCGGCATGGCGGCATTTCGAGGTCTTTGCTCAGTCTGAGACAGAATTCGTACCAGCCGCAGGACGCCCAGAAACTGAGTTGGTGATCCGCACAGCCTCTGAGGTGGGCAACTATGACTACTTGATTGACTATCGCTTTAAGCAGGATGGAACCATCTACCTGAAGGTAGGCGCGTCTGGTCTGGATGCAGTGAAAGGTGTTGCCTCTAAAACGCTAAACGATGCAACGGCTGCAGAAGATACCAAGTACGGTTCGCTGATTGCACCTTATCTGGTTGCCCCTTTCCACGACCATTACTTTAACTTCCGCATGGATTTTGATGTAGACGGTCCGGAAAATACCATGATGGTGCAGGAGATTGTTGCAGGGGAGCAACCAAAAGGTATCCCGCGTCGTTCCCTTTGGACGGTAAAAAACACACCCGTCAAAAGCGAGATGGAGGGCCGGTTCCGTCTGAGTTCCATGAAGCCAAAGGGCTTCATGCTGATGAACAACAGCGTAGATGGGTATTTGGGGCATAAGCCAGCCTACATGATTCACCACGGCAGCGTTGCCTATGCTCCGTTGGATTTTGAGAATGATGCACCGTTCGTCCGTAACCGCTACATTGAGTACAGCGTATGGAACACAGCCTATGATCCAAGCGAGCGTTATGCTGGTGGAGCTTTGGCGATGGGGTCTGACGGATCTGATGGTCTGGCCGAGTGGGTGAAGAAAGACCGCGACCTCATGAATAAGGATGTGGTGACGTGGTTTACTGCTGGCTTCCACCACGTACCGCGTTTGGAAGACTGGCCAGTGATGTCGACGGAGTGGAAGACCATTCACATTCAGCCGATGAACTTCTTCCCCCGCAATCCGGCGCTTACCATTCGGTTGCCGGATGCCCCGAGTTAAAGACTATTCCCGCTAAGTGAGCTGGGTAAGACCATAACCGCTCCCTTTTTTGGGGACCAAAACGACCTCCTTTGGGCGCTAGGTCTATTCTGACGCCCAATTTTTCCATGAAGGCCTGCATCCACGCCCAAAGGCCATGCCATTTAACCCCGCAGACGATATTGCCATCAACGATCACGGAGAGTATCCAAACGGGCCCTGTTGCAAATAATATTCGGATGCCTGATGTTTGGGTAAAGCAAGAGGTATTCTAGGGTGCTATCAAGTTAACTCTGGGATCAGTCCTGCATAGTAAGTGTTGAGTATGACTTCAGCACCGATCAGTTACAAACGCCACCGTTTTCCGCCACAGATTATCTCCCATGTTGTTTGGCTCTATCACTGCTTCTCCCTCAGCCTGCGCGAGGTCGAAGAGATGCTGCTGGAGCGCGGCATAACCCTGTCATATAAAACCATCCGCCAGTGGGGGATCAAGTTTGGCCCAGCTTACACTCGTCAGTTGCGACGCAAAAGAGCACAAAGCACGGATATCTGGTATCTTGATGAGGTTGTGATCAAGATACAGGGCCAGCGATACTATCTGTGGCGGGCCGTTGATCAGGATGGTTACATTCTGGATGAAATCCTTCAAAAACGGCGCAATACCAAGGCTGCCAAACGTTTGTTGACCCGTCTGCTATCAAGCCAGGGAGTTGCTCCAAAGTGAATGATCACAGGCAAGCTTGGGTCTTATGGAGCGGCGAAACGCAAGGTGATGCCGGCTGTTGAGCACCGCAGCCACAAAGGCTTAAACAATCGTGCGGAGAACTCGCATTTGTCTTTGTAAAAACGAGAGCGAGCCATGCAAAAGTTCAAGTCGCCGGGCCAGCTTCAAAGATTTCTGGCAACCTTCTCCGGCTTGCGCAATCTTTTCGTTCCACCTCACCACCAACGGTCCGCAATCGACATTTACCTCCACCGCATCAACGCTTTCTCACAATGGAAACAAGCCGCTATGCTTGACGTCTAAAATGTGTCCGAAGAAAACGATTGCGGCTATATTCAGGTTAAGTTGATAGCGCCCGCCACAAGCGTAATTTTGCAACAAGGCCCGTTGTTGCGGCTCACCTCAAACAACTTGGCAATGCCGGTGAATTTTGATCTATACTTCAATAATAATCCTACTGATTTTGATATAGAATAAAGGCACTTTATGTCGCATGCCTCTGTTGCAGATTTGGGATATTTCAGCTCATCCAACATACTTTGGAGTGATTGGGTTGAGGCGCATGATCATATGTCCTGCGCATCTATGAATGCGACATATTGTGAAAATACTGAGAATTTCCGTGCCAATGTTTCAGGCCGTATTTTAGGCACCGCAGCCATTGGCAACGTACGTGCGAAAGCCAACACGATTCAAACCAACTTATCCCGCTCCACTGGCAATGAGATAGACGCCATTTATGTGCAATATGTACATCACACCACCGGCTGTTGTATTCTGCGGGACAAGAATGAAATTCCAGTCGCCTCTGGAGATCTTCTTCTCATGGATATGGCCGAACCCCTCGAAGTCATTCATGGCGATTATGAAACAACTTCTGTAATTTTGCCGCGATCAACTTTGAAAAGCATCCAAGTTTCACAAAATATTTATCCAATTCAACTGCTTGGAACTCATGACCCATCTGCTATCTTTTTACGTAATCTGTTGGGTACTCTCAAAGGGCAACTACGTTATCTGGATACGAAGAGCGTTATCACTATTCTGCAATTTGTGGGTGAACTTGCGGTGATGAAACTTGAAAATATAGAGCTCTGCGATGTTCCCGAACTTCAGCAAAAGAGCGCTGATTATTTAAAGCGGCTGAAAGCAAAGGTCATTTTGCGCCGATACCTAGCGAATCCGGATTTCACAGGAAATGAGCTAGCAAAGCTCATGGGTGTGTCCCGCTCTACGCTTTTCCGCCTATTTATAAACACAGGCGGCGCGGGCCAGTACCTTAAGCAAATACGGTTGCTAAAGGCGCGTTATTTGCTTCACCATGCACCACACTTAGATGTCAAAGAAATCTCAGGGCTTTGCGGTTTTAAACGCGCTAGTGGATTTTCTCGGGCTTTCAGGTCTGAGTTCGAGCTCAGCCCCTTGCAGGTACGTGAACATATGACACGCGAAGAAACAAACGCAATGGTTGCCTATGCAACTTGGATACTGGGCAACTAGCCAGAAACGAGCTTGTTTCTTACCCTGTTTTGCTTTGGCAAACCTTTTGAAAGCGCGAAGAGTTATAAATCACGCTCATTCCTACCTTTCCTTTATACACAGACCGCATACCCCTGTGTTCCAGATGATGTGTTTTTCGGCAGAAACGCTTACCCTGGTGTGCCGTGAAAACTTTAGCCGAAAATACTTTGAACTCCACCGCTCTAGCGGTTATTTTAGCACAAAATCAATGCTTTAATTTGTTACCGCGTGGATGGTTGCGCAAATTATAGGCCGGGTAAACTGAGCTTTGCTGGCCTCCTTCATTTCTTTGAGATGGGGCATGTGACCACCTGGTGTTTCCAGCATTACCAAATCGACTGCAACTTAGAAGATCCGTTCTTTTCTAAAGGCGGGTGAGGTGTGCCTGCTGAGTGCTGAAAAAGCTTTGTGTCCACGCTGTATTTAATGAGGAACCTCATGCTCGATTTGCCGGCCCCTATTCACCGAACCCATTTGCGAAACACAACAATACGAGTGAGCGTATTTGCCCTGCTCATGGCTCATGGAATTCAGTTTGCCTCTGCACAATCAAAATACATTCAAGGTGATCCCGTTAGCGTAAGCAGCACGGGGTCATCAGACTATCCAAGCCTTTGGACCGCCGGTACTTTTGTTGTCGGCAATTCGTCGAGTGGAAGCTTACGCCTTGAAAATGGGGGGCAGGTCGCAGCCACCGGCACCTCCGACGCAAAACGTATATCTAGGAGGTATTATGCCAACACTTCGAATTGATGCTCCAAACACCTTTATAAAGTGGCATAAACTCACGGCACTATTTTTCGTTGTGTTAATGACCAGTTTTGCTTGGTTGCTAGCAAATGCAACTGCAGGAACCATCAACTGTCCTATATCTACAGCGAATTTCGTAACAACTATCAATATAAATTTGGATGACGAAACCTGTGTTGATAACTCAAATGGAGCCATCTCACAGATCTCAATTAAGAACATATCCCACCTTAACCAAATCGAAATTACAACTTATAAAAATAACAGCACCCCCGGCGCTGGTGTCTCCAATTTGAAAATCAATGACGATTCATTCACTCCAGATGGATCTGGGAAAATCGTAGCTCCGTTTGGTCAATGCGCTCAAGGCGGTCCAGGATGTGATCTGAACGTCAGTGGAGAGTTTGGCACTACTGGCACATTTTCATTTAATTTATCTGTACCAGGCGGTTTCACTGGAGATGTAACACTCAGCCCGATTACGACTGGAAGCATTAGTACACCAGACACTATTTCAATCACGTCCGGTAGTGGTCAGGATACGGCAATTTCCTCAAGCTTTGGCAATCCGTTGATCGTCACGGTTTCGGATTCAGGCAGCAATCCGGTTTCGGGAGAAACTGTGACGTTTACATCGCCGAGCGGCGTGGCTGGTTTGAGCTTAACGACCCAAACGGCAACAACAAATGCCTCAGGCCAAGCCTCCCTGAGTGCCACAGCAAATGCGGTAGCAGGCGGCCCCTACACAGTCTCAGCCTCAGTCACTGGAGTGGTCGCGTCGGCGGACTTTAGTCTGACCAACAATGCTGGTGAGGCAGATGCTATTTCTGTTGTGTCCGGTAGTGGTCAATCCGCGGAACTAGGCAAACCATTCGGCTCTCAGTTAGTGGTCGTTGTTAAGGACCAAAATAGTAATGTTACGCCAGATGTTTCTGTTGTATTTGAGGCTCCAGCATCGGGCGGTTCCGTGGTTTTCGCCAGTTCGGGTACAAACACTGAGACAGTTTTGACAGACGCCGATGGCTTAGCCACATCCTCCGCAATGACAGCCAATCTAATTTCATCTGAGTTTTTGGGAGAGAATACATTCTCAGACTATTCGGTCACTGCGAGAGTAAATGGGATCACGGCTGCAAGTTTCTCACTCACCAATACACGCAGTTCAGAGGCGGATATTGCACGTACCAGACAAGTAATTGCAACCTTTACAGCAAACAGAGCAGACCGAATTATTGCGGAACAGCCGAATATGGTTACCCGGTTGCAAAGTGGCTCCTTTGGCAACCAAAAAGGAATAAATAACTTATTCTATGATGTGTCGGAAAACAGCCAGAGTGCTTCCTTTCAGTTTAGCCTGGCGGCTTTTCAAAACCGGGCACATAAGAAACAAGATGAAGCCGCAAATGAAGCGGTTCAGCGTATCGCAAATAGCTTTTCCTTGCTTGGGTTTGCGGAACAAGGACAAAGCGCAGGCGGTGCCAATGAGCAAAGTATATTTGAGGCAGTTGCAAACTCTGGCGCCCAAACACAAGCTGAAGTTTCCGGCTTTGATTTTTGGGCACAAGGGACCTATGCTCGTGTCAACAACAATGATTATATCAGTGACAATGGTCTCTTTTTTGCTGGCCTCGACTATCGTTACAAAAATATCGCTCTTTTTGGACTAATGGCACAACTGGACATTTCAGAAGAAGAGAATAGCAGTGCCGGCACCTCGGCAAGGGGCGTTGGCTGGATGGTTGGGCCCTATTCAGTTGTTCGCTTACATCAGAACCTGTTTTTTGATGCACGTGCTACCTATGGTACTTCAAGCAATGATGTGAATGCGCTTGGCATTTTTGAAGATTATTTTGATACGGTGAGGTTTCTTTTGCAGGCAGGACTAACTGGAGATTTTTCGCTAGGCGTTACAACAATCAATCCATTTGCACGTCTCACCTACTACTATGAACAGCAAGAAGATTATACGGATTCTCTTAGAAACCTCATTCCAAGTCAGGATTTCGATTTGGGGCGGTTAGAGTTTGGCCCGCGTGTTTCTTTTGATTACACCACAGAGGACGGGATGATGTTCTCACCGTTTTTCTCACTCTCAGGGATCTGTGACTTCAAAAAACTTCAAAACAATATACCGACGGATGCAGTACTAGCCTCGTCGGATGAAGATATCAGAGCCCGTATAGAAGCTGGAACCAAAGTGCTGATACCTTATCGCGGCATAAGCTTGGAAAGTGAGGGCTTTTATGATGGCATTGGGGCGTCAGATTATGAAGCCTACGGTGCGAGAGTGAACATGCGCATACCTTTCTAGGGATGCGTTGAGGATACATGTAAAAACTGGTCACAAGGCGCTGTGTGGCAGTGACCGGATCAATTTGGTTATCTCACCGATGATGCCTCGGCTCGCTTTTCCCTTAATTTTCTCTTCGATTTGACGAACGCTGAGGTCCGTTTTTGCAGCAAGCTGTTCGATTTCGGCGACGATATGGGGTGAGACGAGCGGGCGGGCTGCTTGCCCCGGGACTTGGCAGCGCGCATACCGGCAGTCCCGCGCTCGCTGATAAACGAGGATTCAATGGCTGCTTAAGGTGGCGAGCCCGTTTCTTAGGGTGACCAGTCGGTCCAAAACAGCGCTGTGTTTTTGATCAAGCTCCGCTCGCAGCCGTTCAATGTGCTCAAGCTTCTCTGTCAGCTTTTCTATGCCACCTTCGCACGGGCCTGCGCCGTCGCCCGAGAGACATGCGCTCATGGAGCGGATTTCTCGGGTTGAAAAACCCGTTGCGATAAAATCGCGAATACGTCCAGCGCGGCGCAAATCCGCTTCGCTGTAGCTGCGATACCCGTTCACCGTGCGCCCCACATCAAGCAGGCCTTCTTTCTCGTAGTGGCGCAACATGCGTTGTGTGACACCTAATTTCTCGGCCGCCTCTTTGCTGCGCATATGAGAAGTCCTCCGTCTTATGTTGACATACATGTAAACGTTGCAGCTGATATTCAAGAGCAACCGGATGACCAAAGGGGTCATCCGGTTGCCGGCCGGTCAGCTTCAAAGTGACCAGCCGCCATCAATGGTCAAGACCTGCCCAGTCAACCACTCATTCTCAGAGCTTCCAAGACGTAAAATCCAAGGCACGATGTCGTCCGTTCGGCCCCGACGTCCCAGCGGCACCTGCGCGGCTTCCTGCGCCTCGATTTGTTTTGCCATCTCTGCCGGAAGCCCCATAAACCCAGTCAGTGCGCCGCTCTTTACGGGCCCTGGGGCAATCGCATTTACGCGAATGCCCTCACTGGCAAGTTCGACTGCCCAGGATTGTGTCAAATGCTCGAGCGCCGCTTTGGTTGCTGCATAATGTGCGAGCATTGGTGCAACCCGCCGTGACACTGCCGTGCTGATATTCACGATTGCGCCCTTACTATTGGTGAGCGCCGCTTTGCCCGCCTGTACCAATTGGGACGGAGCGACGATATTCACAGCAGACATGTGTGCAATGATATCAGCTTCATAAGCCTCCGCAGGCAGCGGCTGTCCTGCCCCTGAATTGTTCACGATCAGATCCAGACGCCCCCAATGAGACATTGCAGCATCAACGATCTGCGCTCCGCTATTTGCGTCAGAGCTGTCCATTTGTAGTGCTTCAATATTGCCACTCAGCGCTGCAACATCCGCCAGTTTACCTGCATTGCGCCCGGTAATCAGGACCTTTGCACCTTGTTCGGCGAGTTTGATCGCAGTCGCTTGGCCGATACCAGAACTGCCACCCGTGACAATTGCCACCTTGTCTTGCCATACATCACTATTTTTCATTTCGCCTTGCCTTTAATTGTACACCAGTCAGAGAAGAATGCCGGCAACGCTCCGGCTGCCGACAGAAGTGTCTGTTGGTTGAAAGTGGGCTTTACTCAGGCGGCTTCAGCGTCTGGACGGCTGAAGTTCACTTCCCGGATCACTTGCCAGCGACCATCTTCGAAAACGAAATCAATGCTGAGTTCGATATGCATCTTGGTCCCGTCCAGCGGGATTTTTCGGGAAATGAGTACATGGCCGCGATCACCGTTTACAGTCAGGCTGTGGATCTTGGACCACATGTGCTCTTCAGGGATTTTGTCTTTGAAGACTTCCTTCAGCATTGCCATTAAGTCTTGCTTTTGCAGGGTGAAGAGACGTCCTTCAATGCTTAGATCCATCACAACAATATCTTCGTGATAGATCGTATCCAGCTCTTCCATGTTTGCGCTGGTGCCGTATTTCATAAGGTCTTGCACCCTGGCCCGCAGCGCATCTGTCATCTTTTCAGTCATCTCGCGTAATCTCCTATCTGCGAATCTGTTGATGTCGATAGGAAGAACGCCTAACGCGTTGACGCTAACGTCAGGGTCAACGGTTTTTTTTGGTCTGACCCAAACTATTAAAAAATTCGCCGTTCATATTAAATGCAGCATCGGTCGATATGAGCTCTAACCCGATATTGGTTGCAAATTACCGAGTGGCTAAGTTTGAAGCCTTACGCCATAGATGAGAGATGACCTTCGGCAGCCATATGAAATTAACGTCACCTATACCACTGATATCGTTGAGTATTAATTATGGACCTGTCTACAAACGGTGCAGATTGTGTGAGAACGCATCTCCCCAAGGCAAATTATTGAAAGCCATATGAGTTGATTGGATTTTCTTGTTTGGGCGGCTTGAGCCCCGAAATATGCTGTTTATGCGAACTTAGGAGATCGTTTATGGGCAGATTTAGCAAGCAAAAGCCGTCATCTGGCTTTGATCGCCTGAATTAACCCGGCGGCACCGACAAGAGTTAAGGCCCAACGGATATTGTAGGCCAGTGCTGTCAGGCTAAACTCGGCCCTTACATTTTCAATTCGACGCATAAGAAAGTCCCTTTGCCCCATCCATTGCTTGATCGAGCCTTCCAGAGGCGGCTGATGCAAGGCCTGGGAAGGCTGCTCCCACAATTGCGGGGGCAACGAACGCGCCCACTGCAATGGTTGTGTCGCAAACTTTTTCAGTCTTGCGTGACATGAGGCTGATTGTCTAAAACACTAGGGCTCTGTAACCATGCGATGAGGATTGCTGCTGTGGTCAGTTTCAAAGGAAGTCACTACCCCAAAGACGCGATCCTATATGCGGTTTTCTTTTACGTGCGCTACTCGGTTTCTTACCGCGACCTTGAGGAGATCATGCAAGAACGCGGGGTTGAGGTTGATCACGCCACGCTCAATCGCTGGGTGAAAAATACGCGCCTCTCATTGCAGCAGAGGCCAAGAAGCAGAAACGTCAGGTTGGCACATCCTGGCGAATGGACGAGACCTATATCAAGGTTAAAGGCAAATGGGTGTATCAGTATCGGGCCGTTGATAAACAAGGAGAAACCGTTGATTTCATGCTCTCTGAGACCCGGGATGAAGAGGCTGCGACCCGTTTCTTTGAAGAAGCCATCGGCAACAATATTCTACGGAAAAAGTGGTGATGGATAAAAGCGGAGCAAACAAAGCCGGGTTAACCAACATAAATATTTGCCTCTTCTTGGCGGGCCGCTGGCATTCCTTCATTGACATTCTTCAAGTCAAATACCTCAACAATGTCGTTGAGCAGGATCACCGCTTTATCAAGCGCATCACCAAACCCATGATGGGCTTTAAGGCCTTCCGGTCTGCAGCGGCGACGCTGGATGGAATTGAGGTGGCTCACATGATCCGAAAAGGGCAACTGGGACAGGAAGACGGTCCAGCCTATCGTCAGTTTATAGCACTCGCAGGATAACTATGCCCAGACAGTAGGTGTATTCTAACCGCCTCTAAAATTTGCGACAGAACCGCTGTGACATCCTCTTCCACCGTAACCGTCCGCTCAAGGCGCCAGGATTTGGGCTTGCGGCTGTGATTTTGCGTCCAGCTTCCAGTTCCATGGTAGGAGCTCGTGGAGGCGGTTGATTTTGTGATCGTTGATGCAGGCTAGGATGTCGGTCAGATACATTTGCGGGTTAAGGCCATTCATCTTTGCAGTTTCAATCAGCGTCATGGCGTCGGCTAGAGTTTCTCCGCCCGCCATTGATCCAGCAAATAAGAAGTTCTTACGGCCCAGTGCGATGGGTCTGACTGCGCGCTCAGCTGCATTGTTATCGATCGCGACACGGCCCTCGTCGAGAAACAAGGTGAAGGCGTGCCAGCGGGAGAGGCCATAGCGGATGGCTTTGGCCAGCGGTGATTTGCCTGAGATGCGGGCAAGCTGAGCTTCACACCATGCCTTGAAGGCCTGAGCGATGGGTTTACTGTGCTTCTGCCGTACCTCATGCCGCTGGTCTGGTGGTTTTCCGCTGATCTGGCGTTCGATGTCATAAAGTTTGCCGATCTGCTCCAGTGCGTATCTGGCCAGTTCTGATTTGGTGGCGGTGAAGATATCATGGAAGTCGCGGCGCCAATGCGCCCAGCAGGCGGCTTCTTTAATGTCCCCGCTGTCATAAAGTTGCTTGTAGCCAGCATAGGCATCGGCCTGCAGAATGCCGGAAAACTCTTTGAGGTGGGATCGTGGATTGTCAGCCTTGCGATTTGCGGAGAACCAATAGGCAGCAATAGGCGGGGCCTCTCCTGCGAAGGGGCGATCATCGCGCACATAGGTCCAGATCCGGCCCTGCCTCGAAGCTTTGCCGGAACCGCTCACCGTCTTGAACTGACGACCCAGTACATCAATGGGCGTGTCATCGGTGTGCAGGCGATCTGAGAGCATCACCTCAACTTTAAGCAGTTCGGTCAGCGGAGCCAGTGTTTTCATGGCAAGCCCGCACCAGTCCGACAAAGTAGAGCGGGGAATATCAATGCCGTGCCGGGCAAAGATCTCGTTTTGACGGTATAGCGGCAAATGATCATCGAACTTGGAGATCAGAATATGCGCCAGTAAGCTGGCTCCGGCACTGGATTTTTCAATGGGCCGGGTTGGTGCTGGAGCTTGCACGATTTTCTCGCACACCCGGCAGGACGTCTTGGGCCTTGCTGTTTCAATCACCTTCAGTTTTGCGGTGATGAACTCCACCAGTTCAGACACATCCTCCCCGATGAGCCGCAGCTTGCCACCACAATCGGGGCACGCTACTGGTGATTGCAGAGTAACGCGCTCGCGGTCCACATCGCTGCTCACCCGAGGTTTGCCGCGGGCCGGTTTGGGTGGCTTTTCAAGTGCGGAGGTGGCCAGTTCGGGCACGGGCAACCGTTCACCTTCCGGCTCCTGGCATGGGTGGGCAACCTCCAGGTTTTCCAACGCCAGTTCAAGCTGGGCAATCTCGCGGTCGATCTTTTCTGAAGATGCGCCAAAGCGCTGCCTGCGCAACTTGGCCAAAGCCTGTTTGAACGATGTGATCAGAACCAGATGGGCTTGCTCATTAGCTTGTAAACTCTCAACCTTACCGCTTAAAGCTTCAATCTCACTTTGGGCGGACAACAGCAATGCCTTGAGCAAAGCAGGGTCATTAGGAAGGGAGTTAAGAGACTGGTTCATATGGGTATTTTACCTCGTGTAACTCCAATCTCAAAGCAATGTCCTATTCAAAACCAAAGATATTCACCCCATTCGAGCGGGCGGAGCTCCCCAGCTTGGGCGTCTCCAGTCCATCCCTTCCCACAGCATGGCCAGCTGTGCTGAAGTAAGTCGGGCTGAGCCATCGACTGGCGAAGGCCACGGGAACCGGCCTGTTTGTAGGGTAAGAGACGTCAGCCACAGCTGACGTTTCTCCCCTCCGAACCGTACGTGCGGCTTTCACCGCATACGGCTCTCCATTCAAGCTTGGCTAGAAAGCCAGCACGAGACCACGATAGTGCGTTTCGTAGAAAGGAGCCTCGTTCTTTTCCCGAAGATAAGGATTTGAACGTGGTGTCTTCCAGCGGAATTGCCCGCGCTGATGATTGGTTAGCCGGTACAAGATGCTTGAAACGCGTACTCCTTCTTTCGTCATCGAGTGCACCATCCATGTCTTGGCTTTTAAGCCATACGGCCGCGCGAACCACTTTCGCATCAGACGAGAGATGCGCGAGCGATACTTGCGCCCCAGCCAATGTGCCATTTTCCAGAACACGACGGTATCGACGTGCTGGAAGACCTTGGATGTGTAATCGGTGAACTGATAGAAGTTTGCCCAACCCATGAGTTGGCGGTTTAGCCGCTTAATCATGTCGGTATGGGGCGTATTGTGGTCGCCGCTAAGAGCCTTAACCAGTCGATGTTTGAAACCGCTGGTTTTCTCTCGGGGAATGGTCGTTACTGGCCGCATCACGCCACGGGGACCGCGTTTGCGAATGATCCGGTGACCGAGAAAGACAAACCCATCATTAACATGAGTGACATGGGTTTTCTCCATGTTTAACGTCAATGCCAGATCGCCTTCCAGGAATGCTCGGCATTCCTCGCGTACCGCGAGCGCCTGTGCCTTCGTGCCTTTGACGATGACAACAAAGTCATCGGCATAACGGCAATAGGACACTGCCGGTCTGCGACAGCGGTTCTCACGAACCGCCACAGGGCTGGCTTTTCTGACGCTCTCATTCCAACCACGACGTTTGTTGCGCGCTGCTTTTCCAAGGAATTTCTCATCCATCCAACGATCAAACTCATTGAGCATAATGTTGGACAGAAGCGGAGAAAGAACCCCGCCTTGAGGAACGCCCTTGCTGGCGGCGCAGAAGAGGCCTTTATCGATGTGACCTGCCTTCAAAAGCCTCCAGAGCAGTGCGATAAACCGTTTGTCCCGGATGCGCTTGCGCACACACGAGAGCAGCTTGCGGTGATGGACAGTATCAAAGTAGCTTGCTAGATCACCTTCGATCACCCAGCGACCCTTTGTGTTCCTGCCATCCGTTGTCTGCATCAAAACGGCCCGGATCGCGTGGTGCACGCTACGCTGTGGCCTGAAACCATATGAGTAAGGACTGAAGTCGCTTTCCCAAATCGGCTCCATCACCATCAGCATGGCGCGCTGTACTATGCGATCCGTCAGTGTCGGTATTCCCAACGGTCTCAGCTTTCCGTTCCCTTTCGGGATGTAGACGCGTCGTGTTGGAGCGGGCGCATAGGTCCCATCCAGCAGAGATCGCCCCAACGTCGCAAGGAGTTCCTCCTCATTTTGTCGGAAACGATCTCGGTCCACGCCATCTACGCCCGGGGTCTTTGCGCCGCTCGACGCCAAGGCAACCCGGGCAGCCTCAGTCAGCCAAGTCCGATCGGCAATTAAGCGTAAGAGGCGATCAAATCTTCTGGTTCGCTCGTCCTGCGCCCATTTCGCAAGCTTGTGTTGCATGTCGCTGATTATCAAAGGTCTTCACCTCGTTGTGGTCAGTTAATGTGCAGCCCTAAGCAGCTTGAACTGTTCCCCTTCGCCATGTGACAGGCTTTCCCTATCTCGGACTACTACGGGAACTCCGCCAGCGTGGCCGTCATCGGGGTGAACTCCCTTGCGAGTATTAAATATACCAACCTCATTCGGCACACGCCTTCCCTCGTTCCTATGTTGGACTTAAAGCGTATTGGTTAGGCTGCCGGCCGTAGTCTTTTCCCTTGCGTCCCGCAAGTCGGCATCGGCCATCGCCAACAAACTGCATAAGTTGACGACACCCTCGAAAGCGTTTCTGGAGTACGCTGTCGGTTTGCGCGCTTCCGGTCATGAAATCCATGGCGCGACCGATGTTCCGCCTGTTAAGCCATGTAGGCGGAGGCTACAATTCAGCCCCTCAGATACGGTTTAGCCGGTTCGTGTTCCTCAACCTTCCAATACTCAGCCTGAAGATGGGTCTTGACTTAATGGCTTCGTCGCACATCTCTTTATCCCACGGGCTACGTCACCTTGCCAGTTCACGACAAATCACCGCCGCTTCGGCTCTCGCCCTTTCGCAGTAAAGGACGGTCTGTTAAAGGAAACCCCTCCTTTCACTAGAATTCCAAACATAAGCGCCCCGGTCGAAACCAGGTTCGAGGCGCACCCAGCACCTTGTAGTAAAGGCAGAACCCCTGACCATCCCAGTAAAGCAACTTGATCCGGTCCCCGCGCCGCCCGCGAAAAGCAAACACGGCGCCACTTGCAGGGCGCTGGCGTAATTCCGTCTCCGCCAAAGCGGTCAAACCGGCAATGCCCTTGCGCATATCCGTCACACCGCACGCAAGATAAACCCGCACACCTGTTCCCGGTCCGATCATGTCGCTTCCACCAGCGCAATAAACCGGCGAACCTGCGCATCACTTAAGTCACTGGAAAGTCGCAGGCTCCGACCATTCCCGAGCCCAACCTCAATAACGGCGGGTCCTGACGGTTCTGGATCAGTAACAACAACAGGCACAAAAAGGGGAGCCTTCGTGTTTTCACTTGTGTTGCTGTTGCCGTACTTAGCCATCCATCGCTTCAGCAAGCACCGGCTGACATCATGGCTCTGCGCAACATCGAACAGCGTTGCTCCATCAACCCCAACTTGCGCGGTGATTGCCGCCTTTTCTACTCGTGTCCACGACCGCCGTGGCTTCGATCCATCCAACAATGACTTGCCTCCTCAGCAAAAACTGAAGAAGAAAATACTCAATCAAACGCAATCAAGTAAGGCGGTCTTGAGCGGACGGTTACATCTAATTGACGCTTTAGCTCAATGGAAAATGGCTGCCATGATTGATGCGTGAAGTGCGCTCAGTTTGGTTTATGCAACCAAACCCAACTTAACGTGACAACACCGGAATTACGCAACAACGCCCTTATGAGGAGTCTACTTAGAAACCGAATTTCTGGGCTTGTCACCAAAACTTATAGCGAGACGGTTCAAACCATTCATTGCGCATATAATGAATGTCAAATCTACGGCCTCTTTTTCCGTGAAGGTCTCCAATAGAAGGTTTAAATTACCTTCAGATTCACGTTCCTCAGAGATTCTCGTGACGCTTTCAGCCCAACTCAGAGCAGCGCACTCTCTTTGTGTGAAAAGGTTACTCTCCTTCCACACCGGTAAACAATCTAGCTTCTGTTGATGAACATAGGCTTTTCTTGCTTCGTTTGAATGCAAATCTACACAGTATGCGCAGCCATTGATTTGTGAAACGCGCAACTCCACCAAGGTTTTCAGTGTTTCTTCAATCGCAGGGACCTGCTTCTTGATTGACAGGAGTGAATTCACGGCGTCTGCGTTTATCTCGAAATAATTTAATCCCAATTCTATCTCTCCAGTATTGTTATCTTTACATATATGAACTGGCAACTGATGATATAACTAGTGTTCAGAACGGATCAAATGCGAACATGGTTGAAGTCTTTTCAATGCCTTCGATATTGCTCATCATTTTGGAGACAAGGTTTGGTGCTTCATTGAAATTTTCCAAATATGTTTTTGTCACGATGTCATATTCACCGTTGTTCGAATAAATCTCAGAATGAAGTTCTTTAATGGCAATCTCATTTGCAATGCCACGCCACAATCCTAGTTTGCATTTTATCTGGACAAATAAACGCCTCATAGTTGCAAAGCCTCCAAATGAACAATTTGAGTTGGTTTGCAGGCAAGAATGTGCAGCTAGTTGAGATTGTTTTCCTTGATACTATTACTCATATCATTCTCCTATAATACGTTGCCCGGAAGCGGACCCCTCAACACTTTTCGCATAAGCTGCAGCTACAATTTTTGAAGAAACTGGTTCGTGTCCCTTGAGTGTTTTTCCATAGCGCTCATAAGAAATGTCCATGAGGCCTGGGCTCACGACGTTCAGTCTAATGTTGCGAGGCATTTCAATCGCTGCAGCGGTTGCAAAACCGGAGAGTGCAGCATTCGCCGTCGCCGCGCCAACCCCATTTGGAACAGGGTGTTGGTCTAACAGTCCATTTGTCAGCGTGAAGGAGCCTCCATCTCTGACATAATTCATTCCTGCGAGAACAACGTTCACTTGCCCCATCACTTTATCCGAGAGTGCATACATAAATTCGGCTTGGGAAATTTCCTGTAATTTTGCAAATTTAACGGAGCCTGCGGTAACTACGATAGCGTCTACTTCTCCAATCGCCTGGAACAGCCTTTCGAGAGATGCCATGTCAGTCATGTCAGTTTGATAGTCGCCAGAACTGCGGCAAACTTCAATAACTTCATGTCTCTTGCTGAGCTCTGCACAAACTGTTCGACCAACATCTCCACTGGCGCCAATGACAACTACCTTCACCTCATTCCCTCCTCGGTAATAATCTAAACTTCAGTCAGGCTTAAAAGTCGCGTTTGAATTTTGATTGCGACAAATAATCGGGCGACTGAATATTTGGATCCGCAGCAGTGTCTGGAACCGCTGTTTCAAGTATTGTGCGAATTGGGATTGTTCCCGTCCAACAGTGCGGGTTTATACCCTCAGGACCATACTCCTTAAGTGCGCCGCTCTGCTGCCTCCTCAGAATATCCATGACAGAATTGTCGTAGCGGTGCTTTACGGATACTTCCTTTATTGGCAAACGCATGAACTTAACCTTTTGAATCTCTTCTTCTTTGTGTTCACGTAATTCTGAGCGGCGACCAGGAAATAATGTTTCGACAAATTCAAATGCAACATCCATCTTCTCATTACTGTCCTCTACCAGCTCCGATTTGCCATGGATTGTGACCGAGCGATAATTTACAGAATGGTGAAAAGCTGATCGACCCAGAAGCAGCCCGTCCAGGTGACTTACATTGAAGCAAACATCAATGTTTTTGGCCTGTTCGAGCAACATTTTGCTGCCAGCCAGACCATGCCAGTAGACGTAGTTGTCTTTACGCCAATAAAGTGTAGGATTCAAAAAGGGTTTTCCGTCGATCACAAATGCAATCGTACACATATACCCACTATCCAAAATATCGTTGACCGCTTGCTCGCTGTACTCAGCGTATTCAGGGGCCCGCTTTATCGTAGATCTTGTGGTTTTTTCAAATACTTTGGTGGACGTCATATTACTTTTCCCAATTATCTATGGCATGCAAAGCTCAGAAATAAGCTCTAGTCTTGAGATGAAAATGTCTTGTTCCGTCAATATTTATTTTGGCACCAATCAATACCTCAAAGGTATTTCTTCAGGCGATTTAAACTTGTCGTGCAGGAAAGCGGATAAATATCCCTGTCGCTTTCCAAGTAATTTGTAGTAAGCCTGCTTAAGATCGGTGTGAATCGAGCGGCGAACGTTTGTGTCAGCCATTAGCTCATAGTTAGCTCTGCAGATATTGCTGTGACGTTTCATATCAAGAAGACCGGGAGCAACTTCGTCAATATAGTTTAAGCGAAGAAGCAACGGTGCAATTGCTGCTTCTACGAGTGAGAATGAATCTCCAAAAAGGTATTTCCCACCGTTTGAAGCTGCTTCCAGTTCATCGAGCTTTTTGTGAAGTTCGCCAACAGTCGAGCTGTATTCCTCTTCGCTTCCTTTTATGGAAAGATCATAAAGACTCCACATCAGTTGATTGATGAACTGAATCCACGCACGATCACGGGATCGCTCAAACAGGTTCGACGGATATGTCTTTAGCTCAGCGTAATCCTCAATGAACTCAATTATTGCAATGGATTCGAACAGCACCTGATTTGCGCCAGCGAAAAGGATTGGCACTTTTTTTAGCGGAGAAGCTTTTGTGAACCACGTTGGAGGGCTCAATAAATCAATATATTCGATATCAAAATCGAGATCTTTCAACGACAAGGCGATAAATACCTGCTGCACAAAAGGACATAAATTATAACTTACGAGTTTAAATTTCAAACTTTGCTCCCTATGCAGGCAATAATTGCAATGATGTAAAAATTGTATGGATCACTGATCGCAATCACCTTAGTCCACGGTCACTAGTTGACCGTTTATGCCGCCTTCAACGCACTTAAGATAGGCATATGCAACCCGTTCCGATGACACAGGGGTATGACCAGGAAAAACGCTTCCATATCGTTCGACAGAAATGTCTTGGAGCCCAGTGCTGACAACGTTGATCCGAGTGTTACGTGGCATCTCAATCGCCGCACTCTTCACAAATCCGCCAATAGCACCGTTCGCAGCAGCTGCACCGCTTGCCATTCGGATGGGATCTCTATCCAGAATGCCGCTCGTTAGGGTAAACGATCCGCCATCATTGAGATAGTCTAGACCTGAGAGTACGCAATTGATCTGACCCATCGCCTTGTGCATGAGATTAAATAGAAATTTGTCTTCAGGAAATTGCTCCAACGGGCAAAAGTGAACCGCGCCAGCGGCTAGCACGACAGCATCAATTTTTCCGATTTCTTCGTACATAGCCTCAATAGATGACCTATCCGAGATATCTGCATTTACGTCACCACTATTTCGTCCCACCTTAATCACATCGTGATGACTTGGTAACGCTTCACATACCGTAGTTCCAACATGCCCTTTCGCCCCGATTACGATAATTCGTAGGGGCCGAGTTGACGTATTCATCTCTGCTAGATTGGTAGTTTTCCGTGCATGGTTCATCGGCAACCCCCGGCTTGCTTTATAAATTACCGTTAAGTTAGTAAATTAGAAAATACGAATTTAAAAATGAAAACATTTCATTTATTTGCTAGTTGATATTTATTATTATAAATTCAAGTATTGTATTAATGATTCATAGTATTGACTGAAGCATTTATGCTGTTGGTTTATTTTTCACGTAATTGCAATATTAGAAATATTGTTTTTTGGGGGTCTTATGAAAATGTTGCTTGAAACTGGGCATTTTGACGGATTTGTGAACAGCAACACTCCAACACCTGAGTTGCAGCCAGAATTTAATGTTGACCTTTACCCTTATCAAAAAAAATTGAATGTAGGTGTTGAATTAGCAGATGCGTTAGTCGAGCGAGGGTTCGGTGAACACTCCGCTTTAGTTGGCTCGAGTGAAACCATCTCGTATCAGCAGCTCTGCGACCTTTCAAATCAGATTGCTAGAGTTCTCAGTGAAGATTTTGGCATTGTATCAGGGAACCGGGTCATGATCCGGTCAAGAAACTGCCCGATGATGGTGGCATGTTTCCTGGCAATCTTGAAAGTTGGCGCCGTCGCTTTCAATACCATCGCGCTGATGCGTGCGAAGGAGTTGAGCATTTTGGTCGATAAGGCCAAGGTTGATTTGGTTCTTTGTCAAAAGGGTTTGGAAGAAGAACTTAACCTGCTGGATAGGGATATGCGGCCTAATCTGAAAATCGCAGAATTTTCGGCAACCATCGATGGTACAGCGACCGTGAACGCTAAGGCCGCATGCAAATCGACTAAGTATGAGGCAGTTAAAACCTCCCAGAATGACATTGCACTGTTAGCTAGTACATCCGGTACGACTGGAAAACCCAAGATCACCATGCACCGTCATCGTGATATCCTCGCAATTGCTGACGGATTTGCAAGGCAAGTTCTTAAGATTGTGCCTGACGATATTTGCATAGGCACACCTCCGCTAGCATTCACTTTCGGTTTGGGCGGTCTGGCTGTATTCCCCCTACGCTTTGGTGCTACCGCCGTCTTATTGGAGCAGACATCACCAACCAATCTGGCTGGATTTATCGGCCAATATGGTGCAACTGTCTGCTTCTCTGCACCAACAGCATACAAAGTTATACTATCCGAAGAAACCAACGACAAACTTCTCAAGACTTTACGATGCGCAGTATCCGCCGGTGAGAATTTGCCGCAACCGGTGTTAGAAGGCTGGCAAAATCGTATAAACGTTCCAATCATAAATGCGATGGGATCAACTGAGGCACTGCATACATTTATTTCAACCCGACTGGAGGATTTTAAGTCGGGGTCTTCCGGCCTTAGGCCAATTGAGGGGTACGAGGTTGAGATATTTGACGATGATATGAAGCCGGCTGGGATTGAGAAACCGGGCTGGTTGGGCTTTCGCGGACCAACAGGCTGCCGCTATATGGACGATGACCGACAGGCAGAATATGTCAAGAATGGCTGGAACATCACCGGCGACTTCTTCCGTAAAGATCGGAATGGAAAACTCCATTTCGTTTCAAGAGCAGACGATATGATTATTTCGTCTGGCTACAATATAGCCGCTGCTGAAGTTGAAGAAGCACTGCTTTCTCATCCATACGTTCGAGAATGTGCGGTCGTAGGTGTTCCCGATTCAGATAGAGGAAGTATCGTTCGGGCGCATGTCGTGTTGAATGATAAAGATAGCAAATTAGAAAATTTAGTTGAGACACTACAAGAACACGTGAAGAGTGCGATATCACCTTACAAGTATCCGAGGTCCATAATTTTTGGTGACAGTTTACCCAAGACAGAGACGGGTAAATTGAAACGACATATGCTGCGCAAGGCCGAAATCATCAAAGGGGACTGTGCTACAGAAAAGGATTCTTTGATAGGTGATATTGCTAGTGATCCAACAATAGGAGCAGGAAACTTTCTCTTTCGTGTTCATGAGCTAGCAGCAAATAACGAACGTACAGCAGTCACTCACGTTGATTTTGATGGGCAAGCCTGGGGATTTTCATTGAATGACCTGGTGGCAAAAGCAAACCATATATCATCTTGCTACTGGCATTTGGGTATCCGGGCAAAATCCATCGTTGCGTTGTATTTAGAAGACGGCATTTCCTATTATCTTCACTACCTTGCTTTAACGAAAATCGGAGCAATCCCTGCATTCTTAAATGGGGGGGTGACACCAGAAATTGCAAGCAAATATCTGTCGAAGATCAAACCTGAGTTGCTTGTTTCCGAAGGAGAGAGACTGGATGAAATCCTCACCTACAGTGGCAATTTCAAATGTCCAACGACAGATATCGTCGAGGTAGAGAAACAACCTTTCTCGCTTCCCTGTGAGGCCTATGAACACTCGGATGATGACACTGTTCTCATTAGCCATACTTCCGGAACGACAGGCCTACCAAAAGCGGTTTCCTTTAGTCAGAAATCAATAATTTATGGTGTCAAAAAGCAGCTTGGTAAAAAGCTTGGTAATGCCATGTTATCAGCAGCTCCTGTCTCACACGCTGCTGCCGTCACAATGCTGATGAGTAACATCATGCGTATGAACCATCTGATTATAGTTTCAGATAAGTCGCCTGAAGGGATAGCGGCAGCAATTGAGACTTTTGAGCCATCGATTATGTTCGCATTCCCTAGTGTCTATGTCGATTTGTGTCGGATCGACATAGATCCGAAACGTCTTGCTTCAATCAATATATGGATGAGTACTGCGGATGCATGCCACGAGCCTCACGTTAGGAAAATGCTACAATACGGTCATCGTTATGAGGATGGTAAGCGTGTAGATGGTGCCCTGTTCATTGATAACCTGGGCTCTTCGGAATTCGCTTTTGGTATATTTCGAAATATTCACACGCTTAAGACTAACAACTACAACCGTTGCGTGGGTAAGCCTTTTTCCTGGATCGAAGTTGCACTCTTTGATGAACAGGACAAGAAGATCACTGATTATGGTGTAGTTGGCAGGCTTGGGGTTAAATCACCGAGTGTAACTTCAGGATATTGGGACAACCAAGAGGCTACTGCCGATGCTATTCTTGACGGTTACTGGCTTACTGGGGATCTAATCTACAAAGGTGAAAATGGCCTTTATTACCACGTTGATAGGACAAGTGATTCAATGCAGTTGGACGGCAAAACCTACTATAGCTGTCAACTCGAAGAATCCTTTTTAAAAAACATCCCTGCGATCTTCGATTGTACAGTGGTTCAAGGCGAACCTAAAGGAACCTTGAAGGTTGAAGTGGAAGTAAAAGAGGGGCTGTCTTTCGCAGATATCGAGCAGCGAATATCTGAATTTTCTAAAGAGAATAACCTTCCAGAGATTTCCGAGATCAAACTAGTTTCTCCTGGATCTAATGAAGGTGTCACAGGGAAAAAACTAAAGCGCGTCATCCGCGAGACTGCTTGATTGGATTGCATAATGCTTAAAGACATAGAAATGTCATCAAATGCGAAACTGTTTTCTGTTTCAAAAAATGTAGAATTTTGCGAAACAGACATGGCAGGCATCGCGCATTATTCAAATATCTTTCGATATGTAGAGTATGCAGAGACGAGATTTTTCCAACAAGGTGGAATGAGCATCTGCGATCCGGACAAAGATCAAAAATGGCCGATCCTCTCAGTGAACTGCGACTTTCTGCGACCAATGACTTTTGGCGATGAGATACTCATCGCCATAAATATCGGCCGAATTGGCACAAAGTCACTAGTGCTCAATTTTTTCATATGTAAAAAACTCAGCGATGGCAGCGAAGAAGATGTTTCCAGGGGGCAGCTGACGGTTATATACGCCAAGGCGTCGGGCGAGCATGGCAAGATTGCAACTGCCGAAATTCCACCAGATTTCAAAGATTACCTTCTTGGATATTTAGTGGCAGAAGATTGTGATGAAATAACAGCTGGTTAGTTGCAAAAATAATCTCTTATGTAGTCATGGAAAGCGAACTGGAAACGAACGTATGACTCCACGCCAAAGGCTGAACCCAGCAGTAATTGCTAATCAAGTTTTGCCGCTATTGTTCGTCATTCTTTATAGCTCGGGGTATGTGGCATCGAAAATCGGCATCGCATATACAGATCCTTTCACATTTCAAACCTTGCGATTAGCCACTCCAGTTCCACTTTTCTTAGGGATCATTTTTTTGACTAAGGCCAAGTGGCACAATAAACCAATAGAAGTGTTCCATATCTGTGTTACCGGAATTCTCATACATGGATTTTGCTTCACAGGCATGCTCGTCGCATATGAGTGGGGTATGGATGTAGGCACAGTCGGTTTGATTATGGCATTGCATCCAGCGCTCGCATCTGTGGGGGCAATAGCGTTCCTAGGAGAACGTTTTAGCTTTAAACTTATATTGGGCCTGCTGCTCGGGACAATAGGTGTCCTGCTCGTCGTAAATCAAAAAGCTAGTTTTGATAGTAACAGCTACAGTGGGGTGTTGCTTACGGTTCTGTGTCTTCTCAGCATGGTCGCAGGTGTGTTGTATCAAAAACGATTTGTAGCACACATGAACCTGATGACTGGATCATTGATTCAACATTTGAGCGCACTCATTCCAGTATTTGGATTAATGATTGCTTTTGAAACAATGACCATCAATTGGTCGGCTTCACTAATTGGATCAATACTTTGGTTAGGCATTGTTTTATCTATGGGCAGCTGGATTTTATTCTTTATTCTCATACGAAGTGCCGATGTTTCACGCTCTCAAAGTTACTTCTTCTTGGGGCCACCGACGACTGTACTACTGGCATGGATCTTCTTCGATGAACAGTTTGGATCTTATTTCCTGCTCAGTCTTAGCCTGATTGTGGCCGGGATCTTGATTGTTACCAAACATACAGCACCAAAGGTGGGTGAGAACCAGAAGTCAGAACAAGGCCTGACGACAGGAAGTGCAGAGCGCGTGACATAATGAAGGTGCCGTGCCGCAACCAAACTGATTAAATTGTCGGGAGAAGAGTCTCATTCCCAATAGCTTGACGATTGTTGACTTAGTCATTGCCTTGCAAAAGCAGTCTAGCGGATAGGTTCTTTTGCTCGGGGCAGTTGGTTTATAGAACATGGAGATTTGGAATGTCTTATAACGAGCCGCGTGTCTTTGTCGAAAAGATCATTGACGTGGGTGAGGAAAAAATTTTCATAAACCCAAGGCTTCTGATGATCCGGGCATTTATGGCTGGCGCAATTCTGGCAATTGCTGCGGTCTTTGCAATCACTGTTGGCGTTCAGACTGGGTTCCCCATCGTAGGAGCTGTCCTGTTTCCGGTTGGATTTTGCATGTCGTATCTCATGGGCTTTGACCTTGTTACTGGAATATTCGTTCTTGCCCCGTTGGCCTGGCTCGATCGGCGACCCAACGTAACTCTTAGTGGCGTGGCAAAGGCGATCATGATCACTTTCATCGGCAACTTTCTCGGTGCTCTGCTGGTCGCCTTTCTGACCTCCGTAATCTTCACCTACGGTTTCTCAGCACCGGTCAATCATGTTGGCGAGGTCATCGCGAATATCGGTAAGAACCGCACCGTGGGTTACAAAGAACATGGCACGGGCGGCATGATGACAATCTTCATCCGCGGGGTCCTGTGTAACTGGATGGTATCTCTCGGGGTGGTTGGCGCAATGGTGTCCACCTCAGTCAGCGGAAAAGTCATCGCAATGTGGATGCCGATCATGCTGTTCTTTGCGATGACTTTCGAGCATTCAGTCGTCAACATGTACCTGTTTCCAACGGCGTTGATACTCGGTGGGGACTTTTCCATTCTCGATTATCTGATCTGGAACGAGATCCCGGTTGTGATCGGCAATCTGGTCGGTGGACTTGCCCTCACCGGTCTGCCACTGTTTGCTGTTCATATGCGTTCCGTTGACATAAATAAAATTTACTCTCGTTCACCCTCTGTGAATACATATGAACGCGACATGCTCTAAACATATGCCGTTGAAAACGATTGATGCATTTAGAAACGAAATTATAGATCCGGCGCAATATCAGCGGTTTTTAGGAGAGATTTATGACAAATATTGATCAAGACACAGTAGATACTCAACGCCGCCCGACAGGCATGACCGGTATGGCTGGCGGCGGTTTTTATGATTCCAACTCGGCCCCTCAATGGGAGCAAATCGCAGCCGTCCTTCCCTGGTTAGAAGACACCCTCTCAAGTTTACCCTTAGAAAGAGGTTCAGGACCAGTTACCTTTGCAGACTTCGGGTGTTCCGAAGGGCGCAATTCTATTTCTGTAATGCGTCATCTCATCAGCAATACAAACCAGCTGACAGACCGACCGTTTCTAACTATCCATTCGGACTTACCAACAAATGATTATTCCAAATTATTTCTTGGCTTAAGGCCTGATGGACAATCAGCATTCGGCTCACAGCGTGTCTCATCTGCGGCTATTGGCGGATCGATGTATGATCAGTTACTTCCGCCAAATAGCATCCATGTAGCCACCACCTTCAACTCAATCGGCTATTTGTCCGAACGCCCGCTTGATAAGCTACCTGGATATGTATTACCGAACGGCCCCAGCAAAAGGCGGGCAAACGGTTTTGTCACAGATTCTGAAAGCCAGATATTTGCCAGGCAAGCTGAAGATGACATGGCAGCTTTTTTAACTGCTCGGGCGAACGAACTTATATCAGGCGGCAAACTTTTAGTTCAAGTTTTCGGATGTACGGATGAGATGCGCACCTGCGACGGACTATTCGACCTTCTCAACGACGCTGTCCAAGCACATGTCGAACTTGGCGATATTTCATCACAAGTATACGAAAGATATTACCAGCCAGTCTATTTCCGCAGTCTGGATGAGCTGACATCTCCTTTGACAAACTCAGCGTATAATCTGGTCGATCTTTACACATTAGATCGAACAGAAAGCTATGAGGTGCCAGTCCCCTTTGTTGAAACTTACAAGCAAGACAAAGATCTGGATCGCTATGCTACCAATTATGTCAACTTCTTCCGGGCATTCACTCAAGCAGTGTTACGTGGCGCTCTCCCCGACACACCGTCGAAACCAGATCTATTGAACCAGATCTACAAGACAGCAGAGACCCTCTTGAAGGCTAATCCAGAAGATTACCCATTCCGAAATATTTCGGTAGCAATGCTTCTGACACGTAAATAACTCTACAAATTGTTAAGCAACGGAATTCTTATAAGTCTAAGTGTCTGTTCAAGAATAGCAATATCGGGCAATTCTTCGAACCATCAGCTTAATCATCGCAACGCTCATTAGAGCTTGAGTGGTTTTGGCGTATCGTTCAACATCCTTTGAAAAGTGGCGGTTTATGCCTAACCTCGCGAAGGTGCGTTCAACGATCCAGCGTTTTGGAAGTACCTGAAACCCTTTCTGATTTCGCTTGTTGATCTGGAGTGGTCTCGGGGGCATTGTCAGGTTATTTCGATCTAAATGTAAGAAGGCGCTAAAAGGCTCTTTATGCGCACAATTCTGCCGTGTAGTCGTTCCACAAACTGAACGCATCAGCGCGTGCATGGTGATATGAGGTGGCAGAAAGACGGTGGCGTTTAGGGCGGAAGAGAGCAGCGACTTGGTCGTGAACCGATAGAAATCTCTGAGCTTGCCGTGGAGACTTGAAACGGCTCATGATCTTTTCTCGTCGTCGCGTATGGCGATGAGAGGCTTCTGCCCGGTTGTTCAAGCCTTTATGCTGGCGGTGCGTAACCGTCCGCTCACGGCGCCAGGATGGCCCTGTTGCAAATATTGCTTTGAGTTAAATATTTTCCTCGGCGCCGTTTATCAAGCGGCCCATGCCGCAATTTCTGCACGGTGATGGTCAAAGAGCTCCGAAAACATGTCTGCCCCTAAGCCAAATGTACGCTCGATAAGACGGACTTCGCCCTTGACCCCAGGTTGGACCTGGAACGCTTCGGCCTAGCCCTTTTTGAGAGCGCGCATCACCTCAAAACCCTTGATCGTGGCGTAAGCTGTTTTGCGCGATTTGAAGCCTAGTGTGGGCTTTATCAGCTGCTTCAGCTTGCCATGATCGGCCTCAATCACGTTGTTGAGATACTTAACTTGGCGGTGTTCTGTGTTCGTTGGTCATTTGCCCTCGGCTTTTAATGCCCCTATCGCCAGTCCGTATGTCGGGGCTTTGTCGGTATTGATCACGCGTGGTTTTTCATAATCCTTCAAACCCCTTAATGCTTTATCCAGAAAGGTTTTTGCGGCCTTTGTGTTGCGCGTTGGAGAGAGGTAGAAGTCGATTGTATCGCCCTGCTTCGTGACCGCCCGATAAAGATACATCCAGCAGCCCTTAACCTTGATGTACGTTTCATCAACTTGCCAACTGCCATTCCAAGATGGCCGCCGCCAATGCCAACGAAGCCGCTTTTCCATCTCAGGTGCATAGTGCTGAACCCAACGATAAATCGTGGTATGGTCGACATCCACACCGCGCTCTTCAAACATTTCTTCCAAATCACGATAGCTAATCCCGTAGCGACAATACCACCGCACAGCCCACAGGATGACTTCCCCACGATAATGTCGCCATTTGAAATCACCGCTCACTGGAATACCTCTTGCTTTACCCAAACATCAGACATGAGAAGATTATTTGCAACAGGGCCGATGTAACCTCACGATTGACTTGTGCACCATTTGGGCGCACATTGCTCAATGCTAAAGAAATGGAGTTCATTATGGGTGCAGCAAAGAAGCAAGATACGAAATGGAGCACCACAAAGAAGCGTGGTGCAGCCCAATCAGGAGAATTTATCGTAACCAGAAACAGTGCTACTGGAGTTCATCAATCAGTAAGCTCAAACCCTACTGTAGTCAGAACGAAGAACGAACGTTTGAATTTGCGGGTTTCAAGCGATCTAAAATGCCGATTGAGTCACGTTGCCGATGCTATTGGAAAAAAGGCGGCTGAAGTCGCCACAGAAGCCATCGAAAACACACTGGATCAATTAGAAAAAGAATTAGGGGCCACCAAGCTCACTCTAACCCGAGCGCAAATGCAACATGCGCTGGACCTTCTTGATCAACCTATTCAACCACATCCTAGGTACAATGTATGGGCAGCACAGGCTAATAAGGCATACGATAAAACGTGATGGTGGAGCTAGTCAGACTGAACGCTGGTAATAAGAAGAGCTTTGATAGGGCAGGTTTCGATTGTGGCGAGCCTGCCCTGAATATATTTTTGCAAGAAACTGCTGCTCAAGCTGAGGCTAAGAACCTATCCCGGACGTACATCCTACCAGCTAAAAGCGCACCGGACAAAATCGTTGGATTTTACACTCTGACAATGAAAGAGTTCGACACTTCAGCGATCCCGCCCTCTTTACTCAAGCGTTTGCCACCCAAGGCCCCCGCTCTTTTGCTTGCACGCATCGCTATTGACCAAGAGTATCAGGGTAAAAAACTCAGCTTTATCCTGATTAGTGATGCTTTCCAGCGTGCACTAAACGTAATTAATGAAGTTGGTGGATTGGGTTTATTTGTTGAGGCCAAGAACGAGAGGGTGGCTGAATATTACCAGCACCTTGGAGCAATGCCTCTCAGTGATGCTCCGCTTAACAGCCTGTTTACGCCCAAGCGCATGGAAGACGCCCTGCTGGCTAGAAGCACCTCGGAAGTAAGCTGAAGACGAAACAGTCCACAAAAGGAGAATTGTTCAAGATATGTCAGATGGGCATTGCCAAGGGTTCTGTCGCAAACTTTTTTTCGTGTTGCGCGACATGGGGCTGACTGTCTACAACCCAAGGGCTCTGTAACCATGCATTAAGGATTGCTGCTGTGATCAGTTTCAAAGGAAGCCACTACCCCAAAGTCGCGATCCTGTATGGGGTCCATCCCCGCAAAGGTACAGAATGCGACATAGGATTTACGGTCCAACGTCGTTGGAATTGGAAGCCATTGCATCGACTTTCAGAACTCGCCTTGCACGATCTCGCAGTTGGCCATCCGGTCCGACGTACCGATAGAGGTTGGCTCGGCTGATGCCGAGTTCGTTGCATAGTTCAGCAATTTTGGTGTCACGATTGGCAGTTGGTAGCCCGCGCGAGTTAATCTTCGCCCTGCAGGAAGACCAGCAGGTGGCAGAAGCCTGCAACAGACTGATCAAGAACGCCATAATCTGCTGGAATTATCTCTATCTCGAAACGAAACTACACGCAGCTGATCCAGAAACCCGCGCCGAAATGATGAAAATCATCAAGGCCCACTCGCCGCAGTCGTTGGCGCACATCAACATGCTCGGAGAATACGATTTCTCCGATAAAAAGCTCGCAGACAACTTCGGCATCCTTCCCCTGAAAACCAGACCCTGAACCCAGACCGCCGACGGGGGAAAAAAGAACTCAAATCAGCAACAAACTTCAATGCCTTGGCTGAAATTCTATGTCGCATTCCGTACCTTTGCGGGGACGGACCCTATTAAGGCAGAACTGTTGTGGCGAACTGTTTTTCAAACGCGGAAAGAAGCAGAGAAGGCACTTGGCCTTTATATTGAAGGCTTTTACAATCCCGTACGCCGCCACTCTGCATTAGGCTATCAATCGCCAATTGTGTTCGAGAGACAGCAGAGGAAAATCGAGACAGAGGCTCTCCACTTTTCTTAGGCCAGTCCAGGTGCGACCTTGATCGCACATTCGTCATCCATCTAGAAGGCCTGTGCGATGCGCGAGGCCGATAGATCGGGCGACCTGATCTGGTATTCCGACCTGTCCAGCGATCGATGACCATTTAGAGACAGCTGCTTCCACTCGGGCTATGAGTGCTCGTGCTTTGGTCTGTTTGACGCCGGCGACTTCCGCGAAGGCCAATAAGTCCTGCTGCGTGAAGTTATCACGCTTGCCGTTCACGCTCATCTGGTGTCGGTTAGTCCAAGCACCGGAGGGGTTGTAGGAATAGGTCATGTCATAAGCCGGTGACAGCACCCAATCCCCGGATCGGTTCATCAGGAATGCGATATTCTTCACATGATCATCCTGATTGCGCGCGATGATGTTGAAAACTGTGCGCAGGAACTGCTGACCAAGTGCAGGGGCACCAAGGCCTAACGAGCGGATCGTCAGCACGGCCTGTTCATATGAGTAACCATTAGGGTCGTTGAAATCGTAGTGTTGTAATGCGCAAAGCGATTGCATGTGCAGCTTGTCGTTTTCACCATCGTTCTCAATCGTCCGATCAAACCGGCGGGTCATGAAGTGGCTCCGGCCACCCTCACGATGGATCCGGCATTCAGCCATCTCGATCCCCGCTTCAGTCGCCATCTTAGAGTATGCATACTCGATCAAACCGAACCCTTGGGAATCGGGTTCCTCCTTATCGATATTGTTCTCAATGCCGTCGAACTTCAGAAGCCAGTGTTCGAAGCCAGCCCCCGCATCAATTTGACCATGCCTGAATTCACCAGTTTCACGGTTCCACGCTAAGATAGCCTTCGCTCGCGCACCACCCGCCGACGTACCAACGCGCAGGATATCATTGATCACCTTGAGATCGTTCTCGCCCGTCAGTGTACCATCGAGAGCTTCCTTCTCACTCAGCACCATGTTGGCGAGTTTGGTCAAGCTCGCCACATCTACTTTGCCAGCTTTACCAACATTGCTGGCTATTGTCGGTTTAAACTCCAACGCCCCCATCGCCCGACTGCCAACGTAGCAAAGTCGCTCGACAGGATTGAAGCTTTCCGGTGTCCGTTCTTGTGTCGCCAACCACGTATTGATGAGCCTGTCACCGAATTTATCGGGCAAGGCATCCGCCAGCAATCCTGGCAAACCCTTGAACGTGCTCTTGGGCAACGCCGGAAAGGTATAGGGATCCGGTGTCAACGGCATCACCAGTGGTGACAGTTCGATGCCGGAGTCTGCGAATTCCGGATCGTATTGGAACGTTGCAAACCCATCTTCGTTTCTCCAGGAGACCGCTGCCACTTGGCGACCCCATAAATTCACTGCAGCGTCGGTTGTTTCATCTGCCATTATCTATCGCTCGCCTTCCTGCTTCGAACCCCACCGCCACGGTTCCTTACTAGCGCCCTGCTTCCGGTGAGAACTCGCGCGCTTGCGTTCGTTACCCTTCAGCTGCACCCGCTCTATGGGTCGAATCGTCGGATCGGGGATCAATAATTCTACATTACCGTCGAGTTTGAGGGCGCTCAGTACGCGAAAGAAGGTATCAAGAGTGCCTCCTTCTCCGGCTTCCAGCCGTCTCAGCGTACGTATGCCGATGCCGGCCTGTTCGGCCAGGTTGGCCTGTGTGATGTTGCGCGACAGGCGCAAACGCTCGATACGTTGTCCCAAGATTCGCTCATGTTTTGCGGGCGAAAGGATCGAATGTTGTTTGGGGGCCATATTTGACCTATAAAGTTGCCTTACTGCGCAATAAAGGCCGATATTGGCCTTTTGTCTTATTGTAACAGAATATCCTTAACAGGTCATTTGTGATCTTGCAATGGCGATTGTAGCACTTAATAGGTCAAAAATTACCTTTTAGCATGGAAAGAGCGTATATCCCAGTTTCGTTTTAGTAGTTAGGTGGGTCGGATACCGACGGGGCTCAAGCTGCATCGAAGAGACGGAATCCAAGGACTAAAACATAAAACTGTCACCGCAACTGCCCCACACTTTTGGGTACTCTCCGGGTCAAGGTCAATCATATCAGAAGAAATCTCCTGGTACTTTTCCTAATTTTGTTTCGGAGGTTCCACTCCCAACTCTTCTTTGTGCTCAATCAATGCATATCCCAATGTCTTATCGTGCTCACCAAAGAAAAAGACCCGTATATCTTCTGCAATTGCTATTAAAACCGGAATGAGAATGAGCGTGATCAGAGTGCCGAAAACTTCGCCGTAAGCGAGAGAGACGGCTGCCGGTATCAGATACATGGCCTGTTCAGAGGTTTCATTCATCAGCGGTATTAAACCTACGACGGTTGTTGCTGTTGTTAGAAAAATTGCCTGGAAGCGATCCATTCCGCTACGATCGGTTGCTGCCAAATGATCTACACCATCCTCTCTTAGGTGTCGGTAATGTGTGACCATGACGAGTGAGTCATTGACCACAACACCAATCAACGCCAGCAAACCGAAGATCGACATCATGCTGAATGGAATGCCCATGATAGCATGGCCGATTACCGCTCCAACAAACCCGAAGGGCACCACGGACATGATGATCAGGGGTTTGAAGTAGGATTTTAATGGGATCGCCAGCAGCGTATAAATAAGGAAACAAGTGATGATCATAGCGCGGATCACACCACTTTTGACCTCACCCATTTCCTCCAGTTCGCCGCCCTGCCTAAATTTAACACCGGGATATTCCAGCTGCAATTGGGGCACAACGTTTTCGAAAATATCTTGGCCGAGTTTTGCAGGAGCGATGACCTGTTTGTTAATGTCGGCTTCAATGGTGGCAACCTGATCTCCGTTGAGGCGATACAAGAAGCCTGACACATAGCGTGCCTCTACATTAGCAACAGATTGGAGCGTGATCCAATCACCATTGGAACTTTGTAAGCGAGTTTGTAGAAGATCCTCAATGGTATTTCTGGCATCCAGCACATTTTGAACAATAACACGCACCTCTGAGCTGCCGCGTTGGAGACGCTGTGCTTCTCCGCCGCCGAACTGATAACCAACTTGAGTTGCCAATCGCTCCGGTGTGAAGCCAAGGTGACGAGCCTCTGGTTTCAGCGTCAATCTCATTTCTGGCTGACCAGCTGTAAAAGTGTCGCGTACATTACTAACACCTCTGTGGATAGCAAGGGCAACTTGTAGCTCCTCACTCGCGAGACGTAGTTGTTCCGGATCTTCTGCAAAGAGGCGCAGCTTGAAGCCACCACCCACTTCACCAAAACCAGAGAAGGTGAGCTTGGAAACGCCTTCGAGCGGACCAACCAATTTTCGCCACGCGCGCATGATATCCGCAGTTTGTACATCGCCTCGCTCCGCAACCGGGCGTAACTCAGCATAGATGACGGCAGAGGACTTATCGTTGAGAACACGAAAGAGGCCTTGGAATACGCCGCCAATTTCTGGTTGTTTTTCTGCATATGTTTGATCAATTGTGTGGGTTGTTTCTTCAATCACAGCGATGTTGCTACGCGTTAGTTCCAGCGGGGCACGTGGATCCATTTTCAGGTTCACTACAATGTACTGACCGGGGATGTCCGGGAAGAAAACCGAATGGATTTTGCCTTTCCACATCAGACCCATCACCAATGCTGCAACGGCAATAAAGGCTACAAGGACAGCATAACGCTGTTTAATAGCAAAGGAGACCGTTGGTTTATAGACGGTGTCTCGGAACCAGAACAAGCCGCCTCGGGCGACACCCTGGATCTTGGCCCAAATGCGAGCAGGTAGGTATTTACTCTTGCCTTCGTCCAGCGAGATATAAGCAAGGTGAGCTGGCAGGATGAACTTGCTCTCAAACAGGGAGAACAACAGGGCTAGAATAACAATGCCAGAGAAACTACCCAGAATCTTGCCCAATGGGCTACTCATCAGCAGCATAGGGAAGAAAGCTGCTATTGTTGTGAGTACACCGAAGACGGTTGCAACTGCGACTTTGTTGACACCCGCTTCAGTTCCCTTCAACGGGTTTTTATAGTGCTTTCGTTGTTCAAATATGCTTTCACCGACAATAACCGCGTCATCCACCAGAATTCCAAGGGCAATGATCAGACCAAATGTGGTGATATCGTTCAGAGAGTAATCCACCCAACCAGTTGTTCCAATCGCAAACGCTCCAGCCAGTGAAATGGGAATACCCATTGCCACCCAAAATGCGAGCTTAAGGTTGAGAAACAACGATAACAGTAGCAGCACCAGAAGGAGACCTTGAACAGCATTGGAGCTAAGTAAACTCAGGCGTGCTTCGATATAATCACTGGAATTACCAAATATCTCAACCTTCACACCTCTAGGCAATGTTTGTTCAAACTCAGAGATAAGCTTTTTAACTTCTCCAGATACAGTGATGAGATTGTCTTTGCGGCCGATGAGAATTTCAAGGCCGATAGATTTCTGACTATTGAAACGCGCTTCTGTTTCCAGCTCGGCAAAGTCATCGGAAATAGTGGCAATATCGCCTAGAATCGTTGCTGTACCATCTTCCCATTGAACTATCGGAATGTTCTCGAACTCAGATTTATAAAAAGCCTGACTGTCAGCCCGAAGGGAGATGAAGCCGCCTTCTGTTTTCAAAGTGCCGCTTTGGAAATACAGAGAAGATTCCCTAATCTTCTTCATGACATCAGAAATAGTGAGATTCAAGCGTTCCAGTGTGTAAGGTTTCAGTCCAATGCGAACTTCTTCGTTTTGGAGACCCCATTCCTTCAGGCGCGAAACTTCAGGGTTTGACAGCAGTTGATTTCGAAGTTTTCGGGCAAGTGTTTGCAGTGTCTTCAGATCGGTATCGCCATAAACCTGAACGAACATCGCCGCCATATCAAAATCGTTTCGCTCGATAACTGGCCGTTCTGCCTTTTTGGGCAGGTTATAAATGCTATCTACCTTGAGGCGAATATCATCTAAGAGGGTTTGTAGATTGTAACCACTGTTTTTTTCGACAGAGATCAACGAGACACCAGGTTGTGTCGATGAGCTGATGTTCTTAACGCCTGCCAGCCCTTCCAGTGCTTTTTCGATCTTGCGTGTAATTTGTTGATCCACTTGCGCAGTGTAAGCATTGGGCAAAGTGGTTGTAATCGTAATCGTATCCGCTGGCAGTTTGGGAAATCCCTCAATGCGAACTGTCATCAAAGAGGTGACACCCACAATTAGGATGAAGGCCATTATGAGGTTGGCTGCTACCGGATTGCGAATAAACCAAGTTGTGAGTGATTTCATGGTTTACGCCCTGCGTGTCTTGGAGTTATGCGCATGCCCGGCAAGTAGGCAGCCATCGGCAAATTGACTACGCGCAACTCGCTAGCCAGCGTAATATCCGGCGGTGCACTAACAATAATACTGGCATTGTCGCGGAAAACAACGGAAGCGTTGAAGCGCTGTAACTCGTCTTGATCGTTCAGGTACCAGATGTACCCCTTCTGTGTAAGGCTTGTTGCTGGCAACTTCAGGCTGTTTTTGATCTCCATGCTTTGCAATTCGACAGAAACAAATTCACCTGGCAACACTTTGCGTTCTAGTGTGTTGATCACCTCCAGAAACAACTGATAGCGACGAGATTGAGGGTCGAGGAAACCCCCTCCGCGCCGAACCTTTGCGAGTCCCACCAGTTCTTGCTCTGCATTATAGATCTTCGCGGGAACTTCCTGCCACACCTTCTCTAATAGGTTCCATTGGTGCTCATCCAGCGAGACAGTAATGTCCAGCTGTTCCGCATCTAAAAGAGTGAAAAGCGTGTCACCTACAGAAACGTTTTGCCCAATGCTAACGTGGCGCTTGGTGATAAAACCACTGAAAGGAGCTTTGATGCTTGCTGCGTCCAGATCATATTGCGCGACAACCACTTTCTGCTTAGCTGCTTTCAGTGATTTTTCTGCAACGCGTAATTCTGGAATATGAACTGCCATTTCTGATGGCTTTTCCTTAGGATTTACAGCTCGCCAGTTTTTTACCGCAAGTAAGTTTTTGTTCTGCTTCTTCATCAGGTTAAACTCGGCCGTTGCTTGCTGGTATTTGGCATTTTCCAACTGAGATTCATAGGTGTGTTGCTCCAGTTGAGCCATGACCTCGCCCGCGGAAACTTTCCGTCCTTCTAGAGCCATAAGGGAAACGGCGAGCACCTTGCCGGAGACTTGAGCACTTAGTTCCACCGACCAACGAGGACGAACCTCAGCAAATACGGAAATGCGACCTGTGTTGGCACTCGTCCGAGCTGTAACATAGCTGACAACAGGCAATTGAACGTTAGTTCCTGCGGTATCCACATCACTTGTGTTTTCAAGTATAGTCACATAAAAAACGACGCCTGCCAGCAGCAGAAACGCTGCTAGCAGCCACACAATCCGTTTGGTCATATTTTACTCCTGAACAAGAGATCTTTTAAGAGGCAGATTCCAAATATTCGGCAAGCCTACTAGATTGCGAAATATCGTTGAATGAACGCCTTGGGATCACAGTAGATCTTGATTTATGAGACGAAGTTGTATCATAATATACACATACGAGACAAGTGTGTCTCGTAAAATGAGGTTAAAACATCAGTGCATGACAAGAGAGCGATTCATTCTCGCAAAACACTTGTAGAAGCTGGATTGGCAGAACTGCCTGCAAACCCAATGGCTTCGCTGACAGAAATTGCGGAAGTTGCTGGTGTAAGTCGCGCAACGCTTTATCGTCATTTTGACTCAAGAGAGACACTGATAGAGGAAATACTGCGAGTTTGTTTGGATCAGGTTTTTGAAAAACTTGCTCCGTTGCATTCAAAAAAACTCAGAGGAAAAGAGTTCCTTGTACAAACATTTGAACTATTGCTTCCGCTAGCCGACCGGCTGAAGTTTCTCACTATGTTTTGGCAGTATGGAGAGAAAATATTGAAGGAGGATCCGCGCTGTATAATGATGGGTCAGGAAAAAGAACGTGCCATTGAGGAAGCCAAGAACGATGGCGATATCCGCGTGGAATTACCGACAATTTGGGTGGCGAACTCTTATGGTGCTCTCATATACTCAGCTTGGGAGATGGTGTCAGCTGGACAGCTTAGTATTGAAGATGTCACAAAATACGTAGTCACGACCTTCTTTGATGGAGTAGGGGTGGGTTGAAGAGGCACTGTTGCGTAAACCAGAGCTAACCGCAAAAGTTGGTGATGGATTTCACGCGGCGTGATTTTGGTTTGCATCACTCTCGATGCCATTTTTGAAGATGACACCCTGTATTATTTTAGGCAATTGATTTTTGCCTCTCAATTTCTGCCAGCGTTTCTCCGCTGCCTTGATCAGCATGAAGACCATTGGCATTGCAGTATCCCGGGAGAGGCAGTTCTTGGTCTGCCTTGTTCTGTGGCGCACAGTCGCAAAGGTTGATTCAATTGGATTGGTGGTTCTGATATGCCCCCAATGCTCGGCAGGAAAGTCATAAAAAGCCAACAGTTCGATCCTATCCTTGGCAAGGCATTGCGTGGCTTTGGGGTATTTGGCCTCAAATTTCTCTATGAAAAGATCAAAAGCCGCGTCAGCATCTACGCGGTTCTCTGCCATCCAGATATCCTGTAGATCTTTCTTCGCTTTGGCCTGCAAGGATTTCGGCATTTTGCTTAAGACATTCATTGTCTTGTGGACCCAGCAGCGTTGAGCTTTTGTTGTGCTAAAGACAGAAGTGGCTCGGGAAAATTGAACATGCGGTATAAGTGGATTTTCGGTCTGTAATTTGCCCTTATGGCTTTACAGGAGAACCGAATATGGCGCGCCGTCCCAGACGCAATCACACATCTGCATTCAAATCCAAGGTAGCCTTAGCGGCTATTTGAGGCGAGCAAACCTTGAGTGAACTTGGTCAACACTATGATGTCCACCCGAACCAGATCAAGCAATGGCGGGATCACCTGCTAGAAGGTGCCTGCGATGTCTTCGAGAAGGAAACCAAAGCCCCTGAAGCAGCGGCAGTTGATGTCAAAACTCTCCACGCTAAAATCGGGGGGTTGACGCTTGAGAATGATTTTTTAAGCGGGGCGCTCAGCAAGGCCGGCCTGTTGAGCGCAAAGAAATGATTGATCCCAAGCATAAACTCTCCATGTCCTAGCAGGCGAAAGCTCTGGGCATCAGTCGAGGTTGTTTGTATTACATTGCGAGGCCGACATCTGACAGTGATTTGAAACTGATGTTGCGAATTGACAAATAGCATCTGGATTATCCCTTTGCGGGCAGCCGGATGCTTCAGGGACTTTTGCTTGGCGAGGGATACGAGGTTGGTCGACTTCACGTCTCAACGCTGATGAAGCGGATGGATATCAAGGCAATTTACCGCCGTCCCAATACATCAAAGCCAGCGCCGGGGCATAAAATCTATCCCTATTTGCTGAGAAAACTGGCTGTCACACGTCCCAATCAGGTCTGGGCGATGGACATAACGTACATTCCCATGGCCAAAGGCTTCGTCTACCTGGCTGCCGTTGTAGACTGGTTCTCTCGACGAGTGTTGCCCTGGCGATTTTCCATCACCCTTGATACAGCTTTCTGTATTGAAGCGGTTGAAGAAGCTATGGCCAAGTACGGCAAGCCGGAAATCTTCAATACCGATCAGGGAAGCCAATTCACGTCGCTGGCATTCATAAAAATACTTAAAGATGCTGATGTTGCCATCTCAATGGATGGAAAAGGGGCTTGGCGGGATAATGTCTTTGTTGAGCGACTTTGGCGATCCATCAAATACGAAGAGGCCTATCTGCATGCTTATGGCAATGTCCCAGAGGCAAGAAACGGTATCAGGAGATATCTGGATTTCTACAATTCCAAGCGCCCTCATTCATCGCTTGACCGCAAGACACCGGATCAGGTCTACTTCAACCACCATCCTCAATTGAATATCGCAGCATGAAAGCAGGCCGGGTCCACTTATTAAACAGCACAGAACTGTTCAAACAAACCGAGCCACCTCTCTATGCAGAGATTCAATTCGCCAGGACAGCTGCAAAGGTTTGTGACTGTCTTCTCCGACCTTCTTTATCTCTTCGTTCGACCTCGCGATAAACGTTCTTCAATCGACACTCACCTTCATCGAATTAACGCCTTTTCTCAATGGAAAGGGCTCCGAGGATGGACGCATGAAGTGTGCTCAGTCTGGGTTTTGCGGTCAAATCAAACTTAACGTGACAACACCAGAAAACCTATTGTGTTAGGCCGTCACTTTCTTGCTGCGACCGCGGCGCTCTTCTATGTGGTCGCCAACGCGCATACCCCAATAGACCAACTGTACACCTGCCCGTCCGATCATCCCTCCGGCCCAATCGTGCCTATAGCTTGAGAACAGCTTGTAACGGTCATCGCTTTGCGCTATTGCCCCGGCGATCAGGCGCCCACCCATTGCCGTCGTGTTCAGCCCATGGCCACCAAAAGCGGTGGCCATCCAAAGCCCACTCTCAATCTGTCCAATCAGCGGCATCTTGTGTACCGCATACCCCATCAGCCCAGACCAAACGTGACTTAACCGTACCCGCCCCAGTTGTGGGTAGACAGACAGCATGTCACCAGTCATGGTGTCGGACAACCGCTGCGGTACGTCTTGTCGTGTGGTGATGCGGCCGCCCCATAAAAGCCGCCCATCTGGAAGGCGGCGGTAATAATCTGCCGCCCGTCGCATATCGATAACCCCAGAACCCGTTTGAATAGCATCTGCAAACAGCTTCTTGTCTGGGTGGGTCGCCATGACATAGGTAGCGATAGGTTGCATGGCCCGCGAAACTTTCGGATACAACCTAAAATCATAAGCACTGGTGCACAAAACCACATGTTCAGCTCTGACAGAACCTTGCGCCCCTAATACGCTCCAGCCGGGTTTCACCCTCTCCAGAGATCTGGCCGCGCTCTGCTCAAAGATCTGCCCCCCAAGACGTTCGATTTCCGAGGCCAGACCATGACAGTATTTCAACGGGTCGATGTGGAATGCCTCTGGGTTGAACAGTGCATGATGATAGGCTTGGCTTTGTAGGATTTCGCGGATTTGCGTGGTTTCCAAGAAATCCAGTTTCTGTGCGAATGTTTTCTGTGCCGCCGCTTGCTTGTCGTGTGCCCGTTGCTGGTTCCTGTAGCGATAGACATTGTAACACCCCTCTCCCTGAAAAACATTGGCCATCTTTAGATCCACAATGGCCTGTCGAACATATCGGGCCCCATCCATGGATAATTGATAAGCTTCGTGCCCATCCTTATCGCCAAGTCGTTGCATCAGCTTTTCCGCTGAATCGGAAAAGCCTCCAGAGACAAATCCGCCACTTCGCCCTGATGCGCCCCACCCGATGCGCTTGGCATCAAGCAGCACGACCGACTTGCCTCCACGCAACAACTCCAGCGCAGTCGTCAGGCCCGCAAGACCTGCGCCAATCACACAGACATCAGCGGCCACGTTTCCCTGCAATCGTGCACGACAGTCCACGTCCCCCAGAGCGGTGGCATAATAACTGTCGGGGTAACAGCCTGTTTCATATTGATATTCTTCCAGTTTATTTATTCAGCCGCGGCTCTGCTGAACCCGCACGGGTCCGAGGCTGTATTTTCGAGCTAACCGCAAAAGTTGGTGATGGGTTTCACGCCGCGTGATTTTGGTTTGCATCACTCTCGTTGCCATTTGTGAAGATGACACCCTGTAATATCTTAGGCAATTGATTTTTGCGGCATTGTTGCGTAACTCAACTTTTTCTTACAGCTCACCCTTACTCGCCTAATTCAGGTCGCGTTGACGAGTTCGAACGTGGGACGTCCGAGAGCGGTCATTATGTTGAGGGGCTGTGTTGCGTAATTCGAAATGGGCTCACAGCTTGCCCAAACCCATGAACCTGGGCATCATGAAACACGCTGGAACGCAGACGTCCCAAGGCTGTCATCTTATTAAGAACGGAGACAGCAACTTTCGCCTCCGTCCTCTAATTGTTAAACTTTCGTGACTTGAGCGTGGCCCCGATCACCCGCTTAAAGCGCCCCATTAAGGTTTCTCCCCGTGCCCGCCGACCATATCCAGTCTGCTTTTGCCAAGACATTCTGCCGCCCTCTTGAATGGCAAGAATATCCCGGTCGCGCCGCAGGGCTAACGCATGAAACTACATTTCAATGATTTCTTGCATGTAATCATTGTTCCAGCCCGCCGTTTTTCTCCTTCTTTTGATGCTGCCCTTCCGCGTTGTATTGGCTTTGACCAGATTGATAGCGATCTTCCTCAGTACACTTAAGTTTGCAGCGGCGTTGCGGTCGCGGATCCGGCTGTCAACCTCGCGAAAGCCCACATCAAGCACCCAGTGAAGACTGTTTTCGATGGCCCAGTGGTTACGGACCGCTGCAGCAATGACTGTCGGCGAGGCCTCGGCACTGGTAAGAAAGTAGCGGATGTCGGCAGTGACTTTTGAGCTGCCGCCGCCATGGATGTTATTGATTGATGTAATCGTCTCAACGGCCATAACCTGTGCCAGTTTGGGCCAGCCCTTCATCGTTTCCAGTGCGCTGATGTCCTCGCAGACAAAGGCGCGGCGACGGGTCGTGCGCCCATGACTATCGTCAAAGGCATCGGCAATCGGCAATCGGACGAATTTTAGCCGGCACGTCGAAGGCATTCTCCTTAAAATAACGCTGGACTTCCCGGTGCGCCTTTTTCTGGTTGCCTTTCAGGGCGCTGTTGCACAATTCGAAATTAGCTTGCAGCTTGCCCAATCCCATGCATCTGATCATGCAGAAACCTTCTCGAACGCAGCGCGTCCGAGGGCGGTCATTGTGTTGAGGACGGCGACGCCAAGTTTTGCCTCTGTCCTCTGATTGTTCAACTTTCGTGACCTGAGCGTGGTCCCGATCACCTGCTTAAAGCGGCCCATCAAGGTTTCGCCTCGAGACCTTCGGCCATATCCGGTTTGCTTTTGCCAAGACATCCTGCCGTTCTTTTGAATGGCAAGAATATCCCGGTCGCGAGCAGTGGGAGCGGTCGCAGCCTGTGGGCCGGGGATAGCTGTTTTGGGAGGTGGAATGATGATCTCAACACCGTCATAGCGCTTTGCTATTTCCTGTCGTGTCGTGAAGCCATCATAAGCGCCATCCCCTAAAAACGTTGCCACCGGACCCTCAACCTGATCCAACAGATCCGGCACAGCGGTTGGATCGGCAACCGTATCCTTAGTCAGTTCAGAACATACGATTTCGCCGGCATTCAGATCAAGGCCAAGGTGAAGTTTGCGCCAAGCTCTGCGCTTTATCCTGGTTCCATGCTTGGTTTCCTGCCATTCTCCGGCACCAAAGATCTTAACGCCTGTACTATCGATTACCAGCTCTACTGGCTCTGAGTTCGTTCGTGGTTTGGGGTTTGAAAGTTTCAAGCCATCTGCGCGGAGCGACAGGGTTGAAAAGTCAGGAACCGGTAAAACCAACTCCATCAAATGGAACACAGACCTCACAAACCCTTGAGTCTGCCTCAAAGCAAGACCGAATACGACCCGGATTTGCAAACAGGTTTCAATGGCAAGCTCTGAAAACTTGGCGGGCCGTCCACGTCGTTGGTTCTCGGGTGCAAACCAAGCCTTGGCAGCGCTCTCTTCAATCCAAACCGTGACATCGCCGCGACGACGCAAGCTTTCATTATACTTCGACCAGTTCGTCACTTTGTATTTGGCTTTGGCAAACTTATGTCGGCGATCAGCATTGGCTTTAAACGGCATGAAGTGAATCTTCACTGAAGGAAATATCAGCCGGAGTATACGCCTGAAGCGTATTTATGCAACAGCGCCCCATGTACTTCAGAGTTTGATGATTGCCATTTTATCATGGGTCATGTCGTGCATTGTGTAGCCGATGCCACCTGTTCCATAACCCGATTGCCTGCGCCCTGCGAAAGGCATCCAGTCGACGCGGAAGGCGGTATGATCATTGACCATCACTGCTGTTGCATCCAGGTTCCTTATTGCGTTCATTGCAGTATCAAGACTACTGGTAAAAACTGAGGCCTGGAAAGCAAATGGGAGGCTGTTTGCCATTGTAAATGCATCTTCGATCGCTTCGTAATCATAGATGCAAACGACAGGGCCAAAAATTTCTTTTTGAGACACGTTTACCTCGAGTGGTGGACGAAGCAACACCGTTGGCGCGTATGTTGTTGCTCCTCGTTTTTGCCCGCCAGCCAATACACTGGCGCCAGCCTGCCTTGCTTCCTCAACCCAATCCGATACCCGGTTGACTTCCCGGGGCCTTATGAGCGGACCGCATTCGGTCTGCTCATAGATTGCGTTGCCGACGACAAGTCTGGAAACTTCTTCAGCCAATAACTGACCAATACTCGCCGCAAATTTCTTTGGGGCATATATCCTTTGAACGGACACACAAACCTGACCGGAGTGATAATACCCTCCCTTAACAAGTTTTGGGATCATCTCCTGAATATCTGCATTTTCATCTATGATCACAGGTGCAGCCCCGCCATGCTCCAAAGCACATCTGGTTCCTTGCGCCAGCTTGGAGCGTAGCATCCAACCAACCCTGGCAGATCCGATAAAACTAAAGAACGCAACACGTGGATCAGTTACCATCTTCTCGGCGGTTGGTGTATCGCAAGGTGCAAAGCAACACCATTCCTCGGGCAATCCTGCCTCGTAAAGAATGTTCACGAATGATTGGCAGGACAAAGGTGTATCATCTGCCGGTTTTACTAATACCGGGCACCCGGCTGCAACAGCTGGGCCAACCTGATGTACAATCAGATTGAGAGGGTGGTTGAAAGCCGAGACTGCGACCACGACACCAATAGGCTCACGGCTGGTAAATGCCAGCCTGCCAGCTCCTGCAGCGGTGAGGTCCATCGGGATTTCTCTGCCAGCCAGACTTATAATATTGCTAGCGCACAGCTCAACACCATCAATCGCCCGTGAGACCTCTACGCGTGCGTCAATGAGAGGTTTCCCTCCCTCATTTGCAATCTGATACGCAAGTTCTTCAAATCGCGTTTGCATTATGGTCGCGGCTTTTTTTAATATTTCAATTCGCCGATAGACAGGTATCCAGTTTTTCCGGTTCATGTGAAGTTGATGCGCCACCGATAAACATGCATCAACTTCATCCCATGATTTTCGATCTACACTGCCAATAACCAACTGATCGAATGGATTTACAACTTCTATAACCCGATCAGTCCAAGATGAATTTGTATTGCTCATAACAGGCAGACCTTAGCTTTAAGTTCATCTACCAGAACCTTTTGGTTCTCAGAATAATCTACCGGCAGATCAATCAGATGTACTCCACCAGCCTGAAAAGCAGCTTCAAATGTAGGCACTAAATCATCCGTAGCACCTATACGATGACCCGTCGCTCCATAGCACTCGGCGTATTTCACAAAGTCAGGGTTGGAGAACTCCAATCCCCAATCCTGGAACCCTGCTGCGACCTGCTTCCATCGGATCATACCGTATGAGCCGTCGTTCAGTACTGTAATAACCAGATTGAGCTTCAACCGGACAGCAGTCTCCATCTCCTGACTGTTCATCATGAAACCGCCGTCTCCACAGATCGCCATGACACGGCGATCAGGGTTCAAAAACGCGGCCATCATCGCAGAAGGCAGCCCAGCCCCCATCGTGGCCAGGGCATTGTCCAATAGAACTGTATTTGGCTGATATGCCTTATAGTTTCGCGCGTACCAGATTTTATAGATCCCGTTATCGAGGGCAATGATGTCCTTTTCGCCCATTACGCGTCTTGTATCAGCCACGAACCTTTGGGGGGTTATGGGATATCTTGGATCGTCAATTCCTTGAGCGAGATGTTTTTCAACTTCACGTTTGATTGTTTGGAAGTAGCTGATGTCGACCTTCAGGTCAGTGCCGAGTTTGTTTTTCAGATGAGTAACTGAGTTAGCCAGATCCCCAACGACTTCCACCTGCGGAAAATAAACCTGGTCAACCTGCGCGGACTTATAGTTGACATGGATCACCTTTTTCCCGCCAACCTCCATAAAAAACGGAGGTTTTTCAACGACATCATGGCCGATATTTATGATCAAATCTGATCTATCGATTGCACAATGCATATAATCATTGTCGGAAAGAGCAGCTGTGCCAAGAAACAGGTCGGAACGTTCATCAACAACACCTTTGCCCATTTGCGTATCAAAAAACGGAATTCCGGTGGTATGGATGAAATCTGAAATTTCGCTTCGGACATTTTTTCTGTTTGCCCCTGCTCCAATCAGAACCAACGGCATTTTGGCATTCTTGATGAGCTCGACAGCATCAGAGAGAGCATGATCATCCGCAGTTGCGTAATAACGTGGGTGTGGCTCAATCACACTTGAGCTGCATGACTCTTCCGCGATATCTTCAGGAAGCTCCAGCAGTACGGCGCCCGGTCTTTCTTCCTCTGCAATACGGAAAGCTTCCCTCACCAAAGCCGGAATTGTATCTCCATGGACAATCTGCTTAGACATCTTACAAATTGGCTCGAATAACTTGACGATGTCGATGATTTGGAATTGGCCTTGTTTGGATTTCTTGATGGGCTTTTGACCAGTAATCATGATCAATGGAAATCCACCCAGATGAGCATAAGCTGCCGGTGTTGCAAAGTTGGTTGCCCCGGGCCCTAAGGTCGCCAGACAGACACCAGCTTTTCCGGTAAGCCTGCCATACGTGGCGGCCATGAAAGCAGCTCCTTGTTCATGGCGGGTGAGGATTAATTTGATGCTGGAGGTTCTCAGGGATTCGACAAAATCCAGATTTTCTTCACCGGGAACACCAAAGACATGGTCTACGCCCTCTGTTTCCAGTGCTTTGACGAATAAATCCGTGGCCTTCATTGTACTTTCTGCAGGGGTAACCATCTGGAAACTCTCCATTTCCGTGGTCCTTTACATTAAGGACGAGCGTACGTTTCATCGATTTAGTCGGCATAATCTCACAGGAACACTAATTTGCGTTACCCAGATATCTGTTGTTTTATAAAACTTGAGTTCGTTGGGTTCAGCGTACCCACCCGCTCAGGACGGGCGCTGTTGCACAATTCGAAATTAGCTTGCAACTTGCCCAATCCCATGCATCTGATCATGCAGAAACCTTCTCGACCGTGGCGCGTCCGAGGGCGGTCATTGTGTTGAGGACGGCGACGCCAAGTTTTGCCTCTGTCCTCTGATTGTTCAACTTTCGTGACCTGAGCGTGGTCCCGATCACCTGCTTAAAGCGGCCCATCAAGGTTTCGCCTCGAGACCTTCGGCCATATCCGGTTTGCTTTTGCCAAGACATCCTGCCGTTCTTTTGAATGGCAAGAATATCCCGGTCGCGAGCAGTGGGAGCGGTCGCAGCCTGTGGGCCGGGGATAGCTGTTTTGGGAGGTGGAATGATGATCTCAACACCGTCATAGCGCTTTGCTATTTCCTGTCGTGTCGTGAAGCCATCATAAGCGCCATCCCCTAAAAACGTTGCTACCGGACCCTCAACCTGATCCAACAGATCCGGCACAGCGGTTGGATCGGCAACCGTATCCTCAGTCAGTTCAGAACATACGATTTCGCCGGCATTCAGATCAAGGCCAAGGTGAAGTTTGCGCCAAGCTCTGCGCTTTATCCTGGTTCCATGCTTGGTTTCCTGCCATTCTCCGGCACCAAAGATCTTAACGCCTGTACTATCGATTACCAGCGCTACTGGCTCAGAGCCCGTTCGCAGTTTGGGATTTGAAAGTTTCAAGCCATCTGCGCGGAGCGACAGGGTTGAAAAGTCAGGAACCGGTAAAACCAACTCCATCAAATGGAACACAGACCTCACAAACCCTTGAGTCTGCCTCAAAGCAAGACCGAATACGACCCGGATTTGCAAACAGGTTTCAATGGCAAGCTCTGAAAACTTGGCGGGCCGTCCACGTCGTTGGTTCTCGGGTGCAAACCAAGCCTTGGCAGCGCTCTCTTCAATCCAAACCGTGACATCGCCGCGACGACGCAAGCTTTCATTATACTTCGACCAGTTCGTCACTTTGTATTTGGCTTTGGCAAACTTATGTCGGCGATCGGCATTGGTTTTAGACGGCATAAAGTGAATCTTCACTGAAGGAATTATCAGCCGGAATATACGCCTGAAGAGTATTTATGCAACAGCGCCCTCTTGCCTATGCAAACCAGGCCAAGACTTGTGCATAAATCTCTAGGGGCGTTGCACGTGGGAGGCCTTTGTGTGGAATTTTCGCGCTCTTGCGAGAATAATAAAGAGCCCACTTAGATGGGCCTTTATTATTCATTTTTTATTCACTCACGCTTTGCTAATGTTGATTTGATGAATAATACCATTGTTAGCGCTTTAGAGTTTCCCAACATCTAGACCAGCTCTCTTCAAGCGCTTAGTTAAATTTCTCATTTTGCTAAACTCAGCACCAAAACTAGTCGACAATTCGGTCATCTTGCAAAATTCCACACCAGACACATCTGGTAAGTCATCGGCATATTTAAGCATTTGCAAGTGAATTTCAAGCGTGCGCTGGTTTCTAGGTGCATTTGAAATTGCCGTTTTAATACTCTGGTAGATTGTCAATTTGGTCATGTATACACTCTATATAAATTATATTATTTTTATAAACTATATAATTTATATAGAGTCAATGCCTACCACATATTGAAATTGGATTACTACCTGTAACGATCTTAGAGCGATTAGCCGTATATTCGTAAAAATCTTGAACATGCTGGTCCGGATTACCTTCGAGCAAAGGTCTGGAAAGTTCTCGACTACTGGGGCGTTTCTCTTTGAAAACAAAACGTCGTAACTCGTAGCCGTACTGAGCAAAATCGCTGCATTCGGAAAAAATTACACGTATCCTGAACATACCCCTCACTGATTGAATCGTGGATACAGCCTGTTAAAGGGACGTAGGACAGATCCCGCGCCCACCAAACTGGGTTCGTTCCAACAAAGGAACGTAACCCACCACAGGCAATAAGGCCCAGTTCCCTCGAAGCTGCAAAAGTGGCAGGATTTATTGTTCCGCCTTAACGGGATCCTACGAACAAACCTTCCGATGGGGCCTGTTCATTTCAGAGAGTGAACCACGGGTCTACCCAAAATAACGTGCAATCCGTTCTCTATCTGAACCTCAAGATGGCCAGATATGCAGCTTGGTGCCCAGTGGCCTCATTGGGACATAGGACCGACCACGTAGCGCTCGGCCTCTTTTTTGCTGCGTGGCAAGTGGTCACCATTGTCCTTGTGCTCAAACACGCCAGCACCGTTATCTTCCACTTCAATCAAGATCCAGTCATCGGCAAAGTTGGCTTTAGAACTGTCAGTAGAAAGGCGCCCTGACTTTAACGCAGCTTTCCATTGCCGTTTGGCCTGCTTGTCAATCTCTTCTTCTGGCAACTCTCCCTTACGAAAGTCCTCCCACACATCACAGTCCAGGTCGGAAAACTTTGGGGCAATGACTGCTTTTTGGGAAGAAACGTTGAGGTGTTCGCGCAGCACCTTCTTCAACTCCTTTGAGAGAAACTGCAGCTGGTTTACGGTTATAAAATACCGCTCTGCGACCTCCTGATCAGTCGTATCAGCTCGCATGAGGTCAACGAAGGCCTGATACTTTTGCTCGCCGCTCAATTGGTTGTGTTTTTTCATCCGTGTGGTCTTCTTGCTCAAATACAAAATGCCTGCGCTCTAACGGCAAACCAATCTCCGGCTTTGCTGCACATTGTCCAGCCCCGGCTTGTATTAGGTCCTACAATGATATTGCAGCATCACCAGCCATGTCTGTGTGATGCTGCAATGTTCTCTATCAATCAACTCAGTTCATTTTCAATCGCATTTTGACACCTTTCAGCAAGGCATCTTCTGAATCAACATTCCAAACATAGGAACTTGAGAGCAATCCAGGCGTCTCATCTGCATTATGTTCCAGAACTTCATGGTCAGTCGAAATCGAAATAACACCGTCTGGATCGTAATCCGAGCCCAACAGCGCGGCTAAGTCCTTGGCCTTAAATTTGGCGGACGTAATCAAGATCTCACCGTCACTCCGATGTTCTATGCGTAGAAAGTTGTCTTTCGATTTCGGTCTTTGCGTGGCAGGAAGACCATAGATATAGCCAATATCCGAAATTTCCCGAGTGTCACTCAATTTTACATAAATACGGTTGTTGTCAGTGATCTGGACAGATGTATAGCCTGGTTGCTTTTCAAAATCAGCGGCCAGATCCGACAGAAGCTCTTGGAGTTGAGGATCATCCGGTGCGATGGGGCGTCCACCGCTACTCATGACACTGACCAGCTCCTTTAGCGTTCCTTCGAATTCTACTGAAAGCTGATCTCCATAAATTGAGAGCTCCGCTTCATATTGTTCTGGAACAACACACGCGGACAAGGCACCGAAGAGACTGAGAATTGCTAGGTATTTCAGTGAGTTTTTGTAAACCGACATAGGTTTTATATTCTTTGATTGAGGGTGTTGCATTCACCCGTAGTCAGGCTTCGATTGGTTACTTGATGCTTTCCAAAAGCCCCTGCAGCCGCGCACCATCAGGGCTGTCCAGCAATGTCACTTTTTCCTGATTGGCTTTGCCCGGATTGATGATCATGTCGTAAGAACTTGTGATCTGTGTACCAGCATCGACGGTGCTAAACCGCAGGACGGCTCGGGCACGAGGTACACCATCACTGTAGGACGCGTGCTGTTTTCGCTCATCGTTGTTTGGGGTGAGGATCTGCTCCACGACAACCGTAGTGCCGGCACTGCGAGTAACTTTGAAGCCTCTGCTTTTGAACTCTTCAATCACAGCCTTTTTCGCTGCTGGAAGAGGCTTTTGCATCACCACACGGGGCGGCTGTTTTGATGAGACCACAACAGATGTTGTCTGACACGCGGCCAGCATCATGGTAGCGGCAATAATAACAAATAGCTTTTTCATTAATGGTTCCACTTCAGAGGTTTATCGGATTTCGATTTGGGTTAATTTGCGTGATTTCTTTCATTGCGCGTTTCATTTTCCCGCCATCAAAACGGGGGAGAGCGCTGTCAAGGATCGGGCCTCTAGTGGGGTTTCTCCCACCGAAGTGCTCTTGCACGTAAGCCGACCTGCAGGAGCGTTCAGCGGTTGCAGGTCGTGTCCTTCCTGTGTGAATTTCGGGCCGGATGTCAGTGCTGGATGTATTCTCCCCAAAAGCGCTGGTTGAAAATTCCCCACTTTTTCAGCTTTGACTTTTGTTTGAAGGGGCATGCCCCTTCAAACAAAAGTTGGCCAAACTCTCCTCTACGTTCCTGTTGGAAAGAAGGGGTGTGGAGGAGTGGTCAATCTAGGGAAGATCGTAATGATCCATAATTTGAAGCAGCAGGGACTGTCTGTAAGTGCCATAGCGCGCAAAGCCGGGCTGGATAGAAAGACGGTCAGCAAATACTTACACCAAGGCCTTGAAGCTCCTGTCTACGGCCCCCGCCAGCGTGACGGGCGTGTACTGGAGGAATACAAAGGCTATTTACTTGAGCGACTGGAGCGGTTTCCCGGTCTATCTGCCCGGCGCTTGCTTCGTGAGCTGAAGACACTGGGGTTTAAGGGCGGTTACTCCACTGTAACGGAATATCTTCGCCTGATCCGTCCAGCTCCTCCGCATGCATTTGAACGGCGCTTTGAGACAGCACCAGGCCAGCAGGCACAGGTAGATTTTGCTGAGTTTCAGGTGGAGTTCACCAGTGAACCAGATGTGGTGCGAAAAGTCTTTTTGTTTTCAATGGTGCTGAGTAATTCACGGTTTTTGTGGGGGCGCTATTGTGCCAATCAAAAACTAGAGACAGTCCTGCGTTGTCATATCGCGGCCTTTGAGGTCTTCGGCGGAGCGACACTGGAAGTCCTGTATGATCGCATGAAGACAGCCGTTCTGGGAGAGGAGCCAGATGGCACTGTTCTTTTTAATCCTGCTCTTGTCGCTCTTCTGGACCATTATGGCGCTCAGCCGGATGCCTGCCAGCCCTACCGGGCCAAAACCAAGGGCAAGGTGGAGCGGCCATTTCGTTACATCCGGCAGGATTTTTTCCTTGGTCGTACGTTCCGCGATCTGGACGATCTTAATGCCCAGTTCACACGCTGGTGCAAGGAAATTGCCAATGTCCGTGTTCATGCCACCACCAACCGTGTGGTGGGCGAGGTCTTTGGAGAGGAACAGCCCGCTCTGATCCCTTTGCCAGCGCACCCTTATGATGCTGTTTTACTGGTGGAGCGGCGGGTCACGCGTGATGGCATGGTCTCCGTTGGAGGTAATCTTTATTCAGTGCCGGACACCGTTAAGAAACGGATGGTCGAAGTCCAGCATCACCCGCAAGAGGTGCGCATCTATGAAAACGGTCAGCTCATCGCCACCCATCCGGTCATGGAGGGAAAGAACCAGCGCCGGGTTGATCCATGCCATCGCAAGGCTCCTCCACGGGCAACACAGCGCCGTCGTCTGGCTGCGGAGCCAACCAAACACAGCGGTGTAAACCAACGCCCACTGGAGTTCTATGAAGCGGTAGGCCAACGACTTGCCAGTACTGGAGGTAAGCCATGAGTTCGCTCAGTAAACGCATTCAGTCTTCACTGGTAGGCTTAAAAATGCCGCGGGCTTTAGAGGTGCTCGACCACACGCTGAGCCAATTGGAACAAGGGGAACTCACGGCACTGGAGGCCCTGGATTCTCTGCTCAATGAAGAATATTCAACACGCGAGGGCCGCCGTATCGGCGTCGCCCTGACGACAGCGCGGCTTACTCCGATAAAAACACTGGAAAGCTTCGACTTTACCTTCCAGCCCTCGCTGGACAGGGATCGCATCATGGCTCTAGCCGAACTGGAGTTCATCACTCGCAATGAAGTGGTACACTTTCTCGGTCCACCTGGTACAGGAAAGAGCCATCTGGCAACTGCTCTTGGGGTTGCAGCCGTTAAAGCGGGTAAACGGGTGTATCGCATTGCTTTAGCTCACCTCATCGAAGCCTTGGCAAAAGCTGAAAAAGAAGGGCGGTTGACTGAGAAACTACGCTTCTTTGCACGAACTTCACTGCTAATCGTCGATGAAATCGGTTATCTGCCAATTACCAATGGGGGAGCAAACTTGTTCTTCCAGCTCGTCAATGCCAAATATGAAAAGGGATCCATGATCCTCACCTCAAACCGTGGCTTTGCGGAATGGGGTGAGATCTTTGGTGATCGCGTTATTGCCACAGCCCTTCTCGATCGGCTTTTGCATCATGCCGTCGTCATCCAGATCGAAGGTGCTAGTTATCGGTTGCGCAGCCATGCGGACCTCATGCCAGAGCACGTACGGGCTAACGCTTCAATAGCTCCACCTCCACCACCAAAACGACGCGGCAGGCCACCCAAAAAGGAGAGTTAGACCCACAGACAAGGCTGGTCACCAAATACTCAAACTGAGGACTTTCCGTCCAGCACATGTGGGGAAATTTGACTCAGCATTGACAGACCACACGCCAGACAATGCGCGGCAGTTTGATGTTCTTGGCATCGGCGCTGTGTTGAAGGTACGCAAAGGCAGCTTCAATCTGGTCCAGTTCGCGCTGCGAGGCACGGCGTGCGCCCAGCTTGATATCGCTGAAAAACTCAGAGACCCCCGGGATCAAAAACAGGATCAGAACGAGCGTGATCTGAACGCAAAGAACGAACAGCTCGTTTACGTGGGGGACAGGGAACGGGAGCAAGGCATAAGTATTGATGGCGGAAGTAACGGGGATCATCGCATAGAACAATATGAAGAAGGCAGGCGCGAAAATAACGGTCCACGAGATAAACCAACTCAAATCGATAGCTATGTGTCTGAAAATACTGCGCATTTGAACCATCCTCCATTGGCTCTATTTTACAAAAACCTGAGGTTGTACTCAATCAACTTCGCCCGTGTTCTTACTTTGTTCACAGCTAACTCAAGTATAGTTAATGCAGATAAGTAAGAGTTACGATTATCAATAATGTGAGAGAGGAAGAGCTTGAAGTATTCGTCATGACACGAAAAGAACCACTTAGGAACCTCATGGGATTTTACAAAAGATCCATGAATAAATGACCGGATTACGGCGCTAACATGTGCGTAACATACAAAGTGATTGGGTTTCTACTTTTGGAATGGCAGGGAGATTTGTACTATTTGAATGAAATTTAAATCAGCTGAAACAGTCCTCTAACGTGATCTGAAGATCACCCGAGCGGCCAGATGTTTCTATCAAGGATGAGAGCAATCGGGGCACTGCCCCTTAAAAAAGTAAACCCTGGAAGCCAGAGGCCACCAGGGAGAACAACATAGAATTCAAGATTAGCACCTGAATTTCTATGTCGTCCTCCCAAAAATTGCAAGAGTGAAGACCGCATTATTTTTTGCGAACGGGATTACTCACTCTGAATTTGGCTCAAAGCTTCCGGTTTAGACGGAATTTTTGGAATGCAGATTGATACTTTTATGCCTGAACAACCAGCAAGACTGTTCGGGATTGGCAACACATCGCGCCAACAAAACGAGATGGCCGAAAAGGCTGCAAAAGACTTTAAAGGATTGCCTGAAGGAGTGAGCCACTGGGATGTGCTCTCTTTGTTGAAGCGGGCGAGACTTGCAATGAACTTAACAGGTGCGCTTATATCGTATCTGGAGTTCTTGATGGGTTTTACGCGGCTGCAGGATTGGCAATCGGGCAGCAGTCCAATTGTCTACCTGACCGTGAGTGCGACCGCGAGCCGGCGCGGCATCAGTGAGCGTCAGGTTTTAAATATTGAACGAGCACTAAACGCCCTTGGATTGCTGTGCTGGCATGACAGCGGCAACAAACGTCGATACGGCCACAGATCCCCGAGTGGGGAACTGAAGGAAGCCTATGGCGTTAATCTGGCACCGCTGGCCGCTCTCTATGACCGTCTTCTGGATTTGGTTGAAGGCCAGGAACAGCGGGCACTGATCTGGAAGCAGGAAAAAGCTGTGGTTCAGATCCACAAACGTGTTTTGCGCGAACGCCTCACCTTAAACCCCAGCCATGCGGCTGCTGACCAGGTGATGAGCCTGCTGAAAAGTCTGCCAAAACGTATTGAAGCGCGGGTGACGATCACCCAGCTGGTTCAATGGAGCCAGCAGATGAAAGCGCTCATCGAGGCGTTCGAAAAGCCTGCTGCTCCTGAAGGTGAAGCCGCCTCAAACGAGACCAGCGCAGCGCATCCTTGCGAGGTCGAACCAAAGCCCATGAAAGACCAGAAATCCGCCCTTGGTGGGAAGAAGACTCCCGGCAGGTCGGAACTAAAGTTCCGACACATAAATACAAACAATACAAAACAAACACTTTCTAACGAAAGAAGTAATAGGCGGGCATTGCCTCACGGCAATGACTTGAAAGTTCTACTGGCCGCTAACGCGGAAATGGCTTTTGAGAAAGTTGCGCGTGAAAGCACCGCTCCTGCAGGTCAACACCTGAAGGAGCTTGAGGGCATGTCCGCACGAGGCCCCCTGCCCTCCCCTTTGTCGCCATCAGGTCAAGAAACCTTCTGCAATTCTGGTATCGAGCATATCACCCTCAAACAGGTTCTGGCCTGTGCCAGCCCCATGTTGCGCGACATGATCCGTAATGCCTCAAAAACGGGTGGAGCCGACTGGGCTGCTGTTGTCGAGGCGGCAAAACTGGCGGCGGGGTATCTGGGGATTTCCGCCCCTGCCTGGCAAGACGCCCGCGACAGGTTGGGAGCAAGTGCGGCCGCAACAATTGTTGTGATTGCCGAGCGCAGAAGCACAGATCCGAAGACAACGATCAACTCATATGGTGGGTTTGTGCGCGGCTGCGTGGCCAAAGCTCAGGTTGGCGATCTGCATCTTCACAAGTCCGTTTTTGGGCTGCTCGGCAAGGGAAATCTTGATGAATAGGCCCGTCACAAAAATGGGGCGTTGCCCCCGATCGCTGTCTAGGACAAGGGAGCTGAAGCTCCTCGGCCCTCCCGCCTCCCCCGGTTTGAATGGCGGGAAAATGAACCGATCTGATCAATGTTCGAAAATGAGATCAAATCTTTGCTTTGAAATATAAATTTGGAGAATTTTACAGTGCAGGCCAATAATCTTGCCGACCAGCTTTGTGCAATCAGCGCCGCTTTAGAAGATGCAGCTGTTCAAATCTATGGAGAACTCCCAGCAAATTCCGCAGCGATCTTGCTGCTTCTGCGACGAAGTTCCGCACCCTCCCTTGCATCCATCTCAAAGCAAATCGGTCTCAGCTACTCCGCAACCGTACGGCTCATTGGCTGGTTGGAAAACGGCCAACTGGTACAGCGCATGAAGCGTAAAGGCTGTCATGTACAGGTGATCCTGACGATTGATGGCAAGACAAAAGCTGACGAACTTGCCAAGGCCCGCACACAAGCCGCTGAAACACTGCTGGCAAGGCTTGATGAAAAGCAGTGCACCATGCTCTCCAAAACCTTCACTCAGATCATGACCGGCATCGACCGCCCCCCAAGCTTTGAGGATCTCGTCTCCTTAACTGCTGACCGCCCGTAACTCGTTAAAGCTCTGCACCCTTGCACCTCGATTCCCAATCCGACCCATCGCAGTCGGATGGATCATTCAAACGGAGATTTCCATGAAAAAGCTATTTGTTATTCTTGCCGCAACCATGATGCTAGCAGCATGTCAGACAACATCTGTTGTGGTCTCATCAAAACAACCGCCTCGTGTGGTGATGCAAAAGACTATCCCAGAAGCGAAAAAAGCTGTGATTGAAGAGTTCAAAAGCAGAGGCTTTAAGGTTACTCGCAGTGCCGGCACTACGGTTGTCGTGGAGCAGATCCTCACCCCAAACAGTGATGAGCGAAAACAGCACGCGTCCTACAGTGATGGTGTACCTCGTGCCCGAGCCGTCCTGCGGTTCAGCACCGTCGATGCTGGTACACAGATCACAAGTTCTTACGACATGATCATCAATCCGGGCAAAGCCAATCAGGAAAAAGTGACATTGCTGGACAGCCCTGATGGTGCGCGGCTGCAGGGGCTTTTGGAAAGCATCAAGTAACCAATTGAAGTCTGACTACGGGTGGATACAACGCCCTCAATCAAAGAGTATAAATCCTATGTCGTTTTACAAAAACTCACTGAAATACCTAGCAATTTTTGGCCTCTTCGGGGCCTTGTCCGCGTGTGTTGTTCCAGAACAATATGAAGCGGATCTCTCAATTTATGGAGATGAGCTTTCAGTCGAATTCGAAGGAACGCTAAAGGAGCTGGTCAGTGTCATGAATAGCGGTGGACGCCCCATCGCACCGGATGATCCTCAACTCCAACAGCTATTGTCGGAGCTGGTCGCTGATTTTGAAAAACAACCAGGCTATACATCTGTCCAGATCACTGACACCAACCGTATTTATGTGAAATTGAGTGACACTCGGGAAATTTCGGATATTGGCTATATCTACGGCCTTCCTGCCACGCAAAGACCAAGATCGAAAGACAATTTTCTACGCATACAACATCTGAGTGATGGTGAGATCTTGATTACGTCCTCCAAATTTAAGGCCAAGGACTTAGCCGCGCTGTTGGGATCAGATTACGATCCAGACGGTGTTATTTCAATTTCGACTGACCACGAAGTTCTGGAACATAATGCAGATGAGACGCCTGGATTGTTCTCAAATGCCTACGTTTGGAATATTGATTCAGAAGATGCCTTGCTGAAAGGTGTCAAAATGCGATTGAAAATGAACTGAGTTGATTGATAGAGAACATTGCAGCATCAACACAGACATGGCTGGTGATGCTGCAATGTCATTGTAGGACCTAATACAAGCCGGGGCTGGACAATGTGCAGCAAAGCCGGAGATTGGTTTGCCCTTAGGGCGCAGGCATTTTGTATTTGAGCAAGAAGACCACACGGATGAAAAAACACAACCAACTGAGCGGCGAGCAAAAGTATCAGGCCTTCGTGGACCTCATGCGAGCTGATACGACTGACCAGGAGGTCGCAGAGCGGTATTCTATAACCGTAAACCAGCTGCAGTTTCTCTCAAAGGAGTTGAAGAAGGTGCTGCGTGAACACCTCAACGTTTCTTCCCAAAAAGCAGTCACTGCCCCAAAGTTTTCCGACCTAGACTGTGATGTGTGGGAGGACTTTCGTAAGGGAGAGTTGCCAGAAGAAGAGATTGACAAGCAGGCCAAACGGCAATGGAAAGCTGCGTTAAAGTCAGGGCGCCTTTCTACTGACAGTTCTAAAGCCAACTTTGCCGATGACTGGATCTTGATTGAAGTGGAAGATAACGGTGCAGCCGTGTTTGAGCACAAGGACAATGGTGACCACTTGCCACGCAGCAAAAAAGAGGCTGAGCGCTATGTGGTAGGTCCTACCTGTCAATGAGCGTTCAAAAGTGACCCGGCGAGTATGGGGTGTATCCCCGCAAATGGGCATTGAAATATAAGCATAATTTCATTACAGAAGACCAGCGCGAAGCAATCTAGTTTTGCAATATGTTTCGCGTAGCCACCAACATGGTATGTTCGATATATTGCATCTTGTTCTTGCTTGCTGGTATCAGGCCCAGTGTGAGCGGCGCTGGGATTTTGGCCACGCCTGACTTTGAGTGTAAGAGCAACACAAACGATCATTTGCGCAACATGATGACAACCTTAGCTTAAACAGTCATTTATTGTGAATGCAAACCTGTTGCAAAGCCAGTTTTTAAGGCAACAGGTTTATGCATCGCATGACATCCACCAGAGGATTGAGACGACCAAAACGATACGGAAACATCAGCTAGTGGCCGTTTTCGCAGCGACGTTCACACCGGGCCTTTATGTGTTTTAGAGATTGAAAAACATCATACTGTTTTGCGTTTCATCACGCCCACTTTGCACCTGCTCTGGCGCCTCCATCTTGCTTTGCATTCCAAATGCCGTCAGTTTCGCCATCAAGTCACTCATATTCTCAAGCAAGTTCCCAAGCTGTTGTGCATCCAACACACTCGCAGGCATGGCGCATTCCAAATACACCAAGCCTTCCTCTATGCTGATGTAGGAGTATCCCATTAAATCACGCTCCCGGTTCAGGCCTAGCCAGAAAGCATAGTCATCGTTAGACAGGATCCTGCAATCAACGATACCTGAGAATGTGAGGGCATCCCTGTCTGGGTAATGGTCAAGTTGCCAGACAGTCCCGTTTTGGTCAGTAAGTTTCAAGGCATGCTGTTTGTCCAGCACTAGCGTAAGGCCCCATTTCTCACCAATTTGCGTGAGAGCGGATTCAAGTTGGTGTGCCATGTCTTCTTACATCTCTCACTTCAAGCAGGTTCACGCATAATCACCAGTTGGTGACTTACGTTCGAAAACAGCCTGTGCGCGCTCAAAGCTCAGATTCTGGATTGACGGAAAGGTGTCTTGCAGAGGTTCCTTGGCATAGTCAGTCCAGGATTCCTTGTCATTTCCGAACAGCCCAACTGCATAGTGGAGATACTGAACAGCTTCCTCTGGAGTCTCAGGGGCACGACTTGCCGGATTCTTTGCATACTCGGCAGCACCCACATCAGTGGAGGCTTCAAGGCGTTGATGCAGATCAGCAGCCGCGCCCTTATCAAAACTGTGCTTTTGGGAATCAATGACCTTCCCTGTCCATTCTTTCAGATCAGAAACCATCGATTGTAGGCAGAAGTTCTCACTATACATATCGCGCGCGGTATGTGCTTTCAGAAAGGAATGCATATTATCTCTGCGAGAAAGCACGTTGATGAGGCCATCAGGCGCGGACTTAAAGCCCTTTCCGGTTTTAACAATGTCTTTCAAAGCAGGAGATTCTTCGATCTTGATCATCAGGACGTTTAGTTTTTCAGTCGTTCGTTCAAATGCACCAGCCATCAGTGCTCTGGAACCACCATGTCCGGTTTCAATCAGATCAATGAGGTCATTTACGAGTTCCCGCTTAGCTTCCCTGCGCTCTTCTATACGACTCTTGACGGTTTGAGTTTCAGAGGCGTCATTGGCTTTGGACGGAAAGCTCTGTTGATAAGACTGGGAAGGTCGTAATTGATCTTCCACTGGTTTTCTGAGTTGATCTACGCTCTCAACTGAACGGAATGCACCACTTGCGGGCTCCTTGGATGCCTTCGCGATATCAGAGTTGGGGGTTATATTAAAAGTACCACCTGCAGAACTTGAGGCCGACGTAATATCCATCTGGGTTACCTTCCAAGGCAAATTTAAAAGTCATTCGGAGGAATAACGTGCCCTGCGCCTCTAGGGTGTGCCGGATATAACGCAGCTCCACCGTTTTGGACGTTTGATCTTTAAAGCCCTCAAGCCATGCGGTGTATTTGGAGAGCACCAAAAAGTGTGGGGCAATCAGGCGGCGAGTTTATCAAACGCTTGATCTTGCGTTTCAGATTTCATGCCGGGATACTATTGTTCAATCTACTGCCTGAGCGTCCCGTCCGGCGCCCGGGTGCAGGTTTACAGCAAGATGTGGGTATGCGTTAAACAAGCTGTTCCGCAATGCTTTAACAACAGGGCCAGTGAGCCATTCGTGAGCTGCCCCACACTTTTTGGGGTGTTGTCACGTTAACTTTGGCACCAGTCTACGCGGTTACTTCTGTAGCATGACTTCAGCTCCGATCAGTTATAAGCGCCACCGGTTTCCGCCGCAGATCATTGCCCATGTCGTTTGGCTCTACCATCGTTTCTCGCTGAGCCTGCGCGAAGTTGAAGAAATGCTGCTAGAGCGTGGCATTGCTGCCGCCATTTGAAATCTCCGCTCACTGGAATACCTCTTGCTTTACCCAAACATCAGGCATCCGAATATTATTTGCAACAGGGCCCACCGTCCCATCAATGGTCCAAAACAGCAAATACCCCACGCTTTGTGGTGCTCTCCAACTTGGACGGCCGATGTTCGAGCGTGTCAGTGCGACCTGAGTTCAACGGGTAAGGGCCAGCTGTAAGCTGAATTTTCTTTCTGCAACACGGTCTCATTCTGCCCCCTACCGGACTCGACCCCTTTTATGTGTTCTCCTTCAACACGGCTTTGGCAATGCCGATCTCAGTGATTTTCGGCGCTTACTGAGCCAAATCGTCCTTCTGCCCATTTCGAAAACCACAGCACCGGGTAACAATAGATGAAGTAGAAAACCGCAATCAGGCCATAGATGAACATAATATCACCAGGCATGCGCATGATCGCGACTTCCCCCTGCCGTGTTAGTTCGGCGATACCAATCACCGAGAAGACAGCGGTGCTTTTGATGACGATAACATAGACACTGGCCATAGGCGGGATTGTCAATTTCAACGCCTGCGGGATGACGACATTGCGGTAGGTCTGTCCCCAGGTCATGCCAACCGAGCGGGCCGCTTCGCTTTGACCTCGGGGCACCACAAAGATGGCCGACGCAACGATTTCCGTCACGTAGCTGGAGGTGTAAAGCGACAGAGACACAATCGCGGCGGTATATCCGTCAAAGGACAGCCACGCAATTCCAAGTGATGGCAACACGAAGAAGATAATATAAAGCTGGACCAAATAAGGTGAGCCGCGCAGAATATGCAAGTATCCGTTAATCAATTTGTTGAGGAAAAAATACCCCAACGTCTTAGTCACACCAAGGCAGAAGCCGATCAGAGACCCCACGATTATGGAGATCATCGAGATCTGGAATGTCATCCATAGCCCTTTCAACAAGAACGGAAAAAGGCTTTGGAGGATGGAAAGTTTATCAGCAATCATGTCCATGTCGTTGCTCCCTAGTTCTCTTTCCAGGCTTTTCCACCCAGCTTATTTTGCAGGATACCAGACAGAACTAGCATCATCGCGTAGATCCCCAGATAGCAAATTGCTGTCGTGACATAGCTTTCGGTGGCAATCACAGTTTCCGAGAACATCTGCAGGCCTGCGCCCATCAGTTCAAAAACGGCGATGATTGATAGCAGTGAAGTATCCTTGATCAGCACCGCCGTCTGGCCCAACAGGGGGGGCATTACATTGGTTAGCGCCTGTGGCAATGTGACGTTGACCAAAGTCTGGCGCGAGGACATTCCGACCGACAGGGCAGCCTCGACTTGACCGCGATTAACCGATTCAATTCCAGCGCGGATGATTTCGCCCATATAGGGCGAGGTATGGATGGTCAGAGCAATGATGCCGGTCTGGGTTTCGTCAAAGAGATTGCCAAAAGGCAACAGCATCGGAAGGCCATAATAGATCAGGTAAATCTGGATCAGCAGTGGAGTTGCGCGGATGAACTGAATGTACCCTGCAATGGTCCGCCAAATCAGTGGATTCTTCGACATCCGGCCTAGGGCAATAAATGTTCCGAAGATCAGAGACAGGACAAGGCACAAGGCAGCTATCCAAAGCGTCTGCACAATGCCCGTGGCGAACACGTCAGCATATTGTCCAACAATCCTGATGTTAAAGTAAAATTGCAGCCATTCCATGTGAAATCCGCTTATAAGGTCGGAAGAGGACCTTTTATGGTGAGCCGGGGCAATACATTAATTGCCCCGGACGAAAAGTCGTGGCTATTTGTGATCTGCTTCCCACGCGATGGAATTCCACCAGTAATCTAGGCGATCCTCAAGACGACCATCGGCTTCAATCAGGCGCACATAATTATCTAGAGCGCTCAGTAGGTGCAACGAATCCGGGCGGGTGGCAAACCCAAGCGGTTCACGGGCTAGCTTGCCGTCCAGAACCTTGAGGCCTCCGATCGAGCTAATAAAGCCCGCGATGGTGGCCGTGTCCGACAAACCAGCGTTGGCCCGGCCCGATGCAACGGCTTGAACCGTCTGTGCAGTTCCGCCTGCAAATTCTTTCAGCTGAGCTTTGGGAAGAACCTTGCGTGCAGTTTCGGCCCAAGACGATGCCTGCGTAGTTGCAACCGATACATCAGATGTGTTGAGCTCCTCCCAGGAAGAATATGGAGAATCCATGGGTGTAAACGCGACGGTTTCAGAATAGAAGACCGGATTAGTGAACACGATCTGCATGTGGCGTTTTGCCGTCGGGGTCATGTCAGCGGCGATGAAATCAGCTTTACCCGACAGCAGCGCTGGGATTAGACCTTTCCAATCGAAGTCCTTGATGACCAGTTCGACTGCCATGTCGTCTGCCATCATTTGCGCAATCTCTATCGCCAGTCCGGCACGGTCACCGTTTTTGTTGACAAAACTGATCGGCGGTCCTTGGGTCTGAACGGCAATAGTCATCTGACCGGTGCGGACGATCTTTTCCATTGTAGATTCTGCCCAGGACGCAGTTGACGCCAGTGCAATAACCGCACTACCGACGGCACCTGCTATGAATGATTTTAGTTTCATTACAATTTTCCTTCATATTGGTTGATTGTATTAGAGAATCTGCCTCAAAAATTCCTGAGCCCGATCCGATTGCGGATTGTCGAAGAAGTTGTCAGGTGTATTTTCTTCAATCACCGCACCTGCATCCATGAAGATCACTCGATCCGCTGCTTCACGCGCAAAACCCATTTCATGGGTCACGACGATCATGGTCATTCCCTCAGCGGCAAGTTCGCGCATAAGTCCAAGAATGCCGCCCACGGTTTCCGGATCCAATGCCGAAGTCGCCTCATCAAACAGCATTACCTTTGGTTTCATCGCTAGTGAGCGCGCGATCGCCACCCGTTGCTGTTGACCCCCAGATAACATTGACGGATAGTTGTTTGCATGGTCTAGAATGCCAACCTTCCGCAACAGATCATGGGCGATCTCTTCAGCCTCTTTACGGTCACGTTTCAACACAATCCGTTGGGGCATCGCGATATTTTCGAGCGCAGTCTTGTGCTGAAATAAGTTAAAATGCTGAAACACCATGCCCACCTCGGTGCGCAACTTGTTAATGTCGGTCTTTTTGTCAGTAACAATCTGCCCATCAATGGTGATAGTCCCGCTGTCGACCCCTTGAAGCCCATTCAATGATCGCAACAAAGTGGACTTCCCCGAACCCGAAGGCCCGATGATCACCACAACTTCACCCCGGTCGATATGGTTAGTCACATTATCCAGTGCACGCACTGGTTCAGAACGATTTTTAAGGTGGTATGCCTTGCATACCTTTTCGATGACAATCATAGGCTCACTTATACACCTCGCCCTTCCTGGCCGGACAAGTGATCGCTGAAGCAAAATTCCACGGGACCAGCCGTCACGGCATTGTTGTCCGTATCCAGAGTTATTTTGACAGGCCCCGCTAGCATTTCGATCCGCGTGTATCCTTCACAGGTTTAGCTCAGCAATTGCGATGGGCGCACTGATATGGAAGCTGCGGGGCGTTGAAGGATCGATGCCCCACCACACCAACGGCATCACAATGAGCCAAGGCGGACTACCGAAAGAAAAATGTTCAATTGGCCGAGAATGATTCTGCGCATACGTAACAATGCCTAACTAAGCAGTGTTTGACCATGTGAAATTCAAAGTGTCGATTTATTGAGAGCACCAAAAGTGGACTGGCTTAAGAAAAGTGGAGAGCCTCTGTCTCAATTTTTCTCTGCTGTCTCTCGAACACAATTGGTGATTGATAGCCTAATGCAGAGTGGCGGCGTACTGGATTGTAAAAGCCTTCAATATAAAGGCCAAGTGCCTTTTCTGCTTCTTGCCGCGTTTGAAAAACAGTTCGCCACAACATTTCTGCCTTAATAGTTTTGAACACGGTTTCCACCATGGAATTATCAAAGCAATTGCCCTTAACACTCATGGAAGAGGTGATGTCATGTCTCGTTAAGAGCCGCTGATAAGCATCGGAGCAATACTGGGCGGATTCAATCGGTCGCCGCGAAAGGGCGAAAACCCGAAGAGCGGAGATAAACAGGAGAGTACCCAAAAGTGTGGGGTAATTAAGCTGCGAGTCTATTGATTGTCAGATCTTTCGCTTCAGATTTCATGCCGGGATACCATTGTTCAAACTACTGCCTGGGCGTCCCGTCCAGCGCCGGGTGCAGGTTTGCAACAAGGAGGTGGGTATGCGTTAAACAGGCAATTCCGCAATGCTTTACAACAGGGTCAGTGAGCCAATATCGAGCTGCCCTCACTTTTGGGTGCTCTCCAGACACGCCTATTTTCCGCGAACCTTGATGTAGGTCTCATTAACCCGCCAATTGCAGGAGATAGGCCGACGCCATTGCCAGCGCAACCGCTTTTCCATCTTCGGAGCGTGAGCTTGGACCCATCTGTAAATCGTGGCATGGTCAACTCGTACACCACGCTCAGCCATCATTTGCTCAAGGTCACGATAACTGATGCCGTATCTACAATACCAGCGAACCGCCCATAGCACGGCCATGTTGCATAACTCGAAATCAGCTCACAGCTTGCCCAACCCCATAAATCTCGGCATCATAAAACACGCTCAAACGCGGGGTGTCCAAGGGCGGTCATTGTGTTGAGTACGGCGACACCAATTCTGGCCTCCGTTCTCTGATTGTTAAACTTTCGCGATCTGAGTTTGTTCCCGACCACCTGCTTGAAGCGGCCCATCAGAGTTTCTCCTCGCGCCCTATGATTATATCCGGTCTGCTTTTGCCACGCCATCCTGCCACTCTCTTGAATGGCAAGGATATCCCGGTCACGAGCCGTGGGAGCGGTCTCAGCCTCAGAGCTGGGAATTGCTGTTTTGGGCGGCGAGATGATGATTTTGACACCTTCAAACTGCTCTGCCAGCTCTCGTCTTGTGGTCGCCTCATCATAGGCTCCATCACCAAGGAACGCAGCAACAGAACCTTCAATCTGGTCCAGCAGCAAAGGTAAGGCTGTCGGATCTCCAACCGTATCTTTTGTCAGCTCAGAGCACACGATTTCGCCGGTATTCAGATCAAGGCCAAGGTGAAGTTTGCGCCAGCTTCTGCGCTTTACCCTGGTTTCTTGCCATTCTCCGGCCCCAGATATCTTAACGCCTGTACTATCGATTACCAGCGCGACTGGCTCACAGCTCGTTTGCGGTTTGGGATTTGAAAGGTAACCGTCCGCTCAAGGCGCCAGGATTTGGGCTTGCGGCTGTGATTTTGCGTCCAGCTTCCAGTTCCATGGTAGGAGCTCGTGGAGGCGGTTGATTTTGTGATCGTTGATGCAGGCTAGGATGTCGGTCAGATACATTTGCGGGTTAAGGCCATTCATCTTTGCAGTTTCAATCAGCGTCATGGCGTCGGCTAGAGTTTCTCCGCCCGCCATTGATCCAGCAAATAAGAAGTTCTTACGGCCCAGTGCGATGGGTCTGACTGCGCGCTCAGCTGCATTGTTATCGATCGCGACACGGCCCTCGTCGAGAAACAAGGTGAAGGCGTGCCAGCGGGAGAGGCCATAGCGGATGGCTTTGGCCAGCGGTGATTTGCCTGAGATGCGGGCAAGCTGAGCTTCACACCATGCCTTGAAGGCCTGAGCGATGGGTTTACTGTGCTTCTGCCGTACCTCATGCCGCTGGTCTGGTGGTTTTCCGCTGATCTGGCGTTCGATGTCATAAAGTTTGCCGATCTGCTCCAGTGCGTATCTGGCCAGTTCTGATTTGGTGGCGGTGAAGATATCATGGAAGTCGCGGCGCCAATGCGCCCAGCAGGCGGCTTCTTTAATGTCCCCGCTGTCATAAAGTTGCTTGTAGCCAGCATAGGCATCGGCCTGCAGAATGCCGGAAAACTCTTTGAGGTGGGATCGTGGATTGTCAGCCTTGCGATTTGCGGAGAACCAATAGGCAGCAATAGGCGGGGCCTCTCCTGCGAAGGGGCGATCATCGCGCACATAGGTCCAGATCCGGCCCTGCCTCGAAGCTTTGCCGGAACCGCTCACCGTCTTGAACTGACGACCCAGTACATCAATGGGCGTGTCATCGGTGTGCAGGCGATCTGAGAGCATCACCTCAACTTTAAGCAGTTCGGTCAGCGGAGCCAGTGTTTTCATGGCAAGCCCGCACCAGTCCGACAAAGTAGAGCGGGGAATATCAATGCCGTGCCGGGCAAAGATCTCGTTTTGACGGTATAGCGGCAAATGATCATCGAACTTGGAGATCAGAATATGCGCCAGTAAGCTGGCTCCGGCACTGGATTTTTCAATGGGCCGGGTTGGTGCTGGAGCTTGCACGATTTTCTCGCACACCCGGCAGGACGTCTTGGGCCTTGCTGTTTCAATCACCTTCAGTTTTGCGGTGATGAACTCCACCAGTTCAGACACATCCTCCCCGATGAGCCGCAGCTTGCCACCACAATCGGGGCACGCTACTGGTGATTGCAGAGTAACGCGCTCGCGGTCCACATCGCTGCTCACCCGAGGTTTGCCGCGGGCCGGTTTGGGTGGCTTTTCAAGTGCGGAGGTGGCCAGTTCGGGCACGGGCAACCGTTCACCTTCCGGCTCCTGGCATGGGTGGGCAACCTCCAGGTTTTCCAACGCCAGTTCAAGCTGGGCAATCTCGCGGTCGATCTTTTCTGAAGATGCGCCAAAGCGCTGCCTGCGCAACTTGGCCAAAGCCTGTTTGAACGATGTGATCAGAACCAGATGGGCTTGCTCATTAGCTTGTAAACTCTCAACCTTACCGCTTAAAGCTTCAATCTCACTTTGGGCGGACAACAGCAATGCCTTGAGCAAAGCAGGGTCATTAGGAAGGGAGTTAAGAGACTGGTTCATATGGGTATTTTACCTCGTGTAACTCCAATCTCAAAGCAATGTCCTATTCAAAACCAAAGATATTCACCCCATTCGAGCGGGCGGAGCTCCCCAGCTTGGGCGTCTCCAGTCCATCCCTTCCCACAGCATGGCCAGCTGTGCTGAAGTAAGTCGGGCTGAGCCATCGACTGGCGAAGGCCACGGGAACCGGCCTGTTTGTAGGGTAAGAGACGTCAGCCACAGCTGACGTTTCTCCCCTCCGAACCGTACGTGCGGCTTTCACCGCATACGGCTCTCCATTCAAGCTTGGCTAGAAAGCCAGCACGAGACCACGATAGTGCGTTTCGTAGAAAGGAGCCTCGTTCTTTTCCCGAAGATAAGGATTTGAACGTGGTGTCTTCCAGCGGAATTGCCCGCGCTGATGATTGGTTAGCCGGTACAAGATGCTTGAAACGCGTACTCCTTCTTTCGTCATCGAGTGCACCATCCATGTCTTGGCTTTTAAGCCATACGGCCGCGCGAACCACTTTCGCATCAGACGAGAGATGCGCGAGCGATACTTGCGCCCCAGCCAATGTGCCATTTTCCAGAACACGACGGTATCGACGTGCTGGAAGACCTTGGATGTGTAATCGGTGAACTGATAGAAGTTTGCCCAACCCATGAGTTGGCGGTTTAGCCGCTTAATCATGTCGGTATGGGGCGTATTGTGGTCGCCGCTAAGAGCCTTAACCAGTCGATGTTTGAAACCGCTGGTTTTCTCTCGGGGAATGGTCGTTACTGGCCGCATCACGCCACGGGGACCGCGTTTGCGAATGATCCGGTGACCGAGAAAGACAAACCCATCATTAACATGAGTGACATGGGTTTTCTCCATGTTTAACGTCAATGCCAGATCGCCTTCCAGGAATGCTCGGCATTCCTCGCGTACCGCGAGCGCCTGTGCCTTCGTGCCTTTGACGATGACAACAAAGTCATCGGCATAACGGCAATAGGACACTGCCGGTCTGCGACAGCGGTTCTCACGAACCGCCACAGGGCTGGCTTTTCTGACGCTCTCATTCCAACCACGACGTTTGTTGCGCGCTGCTTTTCCAAGGAATTTCTCATCCATCCAACGATCAAACTCATTGAGCATAATGTTGGACAGAAGCGGAGAAAGAACCCCGCCTTGAGGAACGCCCTTGCTGGCGGCGCAGAAGAGGCCTTTATCGATGTGACCTGCCTTCAAAAGCCTCCAGAGCAGTGCGATAAACCGTTTGTCCCGGATGCGCTTGCGCACACACGAGAGCAGCTTGCGGTGATGGACAGTATCAAAGTAGCTTGCTAGATCACCTTCGATCACCCAGCGACCCTTTGTGTTCCTGCCATCCGTTGTCTGCATCAAAACGGCCCGGATCGCGTGGTGCACGCTACGCTGTGGCCTGAAACCATATGAGTAAGGACTGAAGTCGCTTTCCCAAATCGGCTCCATCACCATCAGCATGGCGCGCTGTACTATGCGATCCGTCAGTGTCGGTATTCCCAACGGTCTCAGCTTTCCGTTCCCTTTCGGGATGTAGACGCGTCGTGTTGGAGCGGGCGCATAGGTCCCATCCAGCAGAGATCGCCCCAACGTCGCAAGGAGTTCCTCCTCATTTTGTCGGAAACGATCTCGGTCCACGCCATCTACGCCCGGGGTCTTTGCGCCGCTCGACGCCAAGGCAACCCGGGCAGCCTCAGTCAGCCAAGTCCGATCGGCAATTAAGCGTAAGAGGCGATCAAATCTTCTGGTTCGCTCGTCCTGCGCCCATTTCGCAAGCTTGTGTTGCATGTCGCTGATTATCAAAGGTCTTCACCTCGTTGTGGTCAGTTAATGTGCAGCCCTAAGCAGCTTGAACTGTTCCCCTTCGCCATGTGACAGGCTTTCCCTATCTCGGACTACTACGGGAACTCCGCCAGCGTGGCCGTCATCGGGGTGAACTCCCTTGCGAGTATTAAATATACCAACCTCATTCGGCACACGCCTTCCCTCGTTCCTATGTTGGACTTAAAGCGTATTGGTTAGGCTGCCGGCCGTAGTCTTTTCCCTTGCGTCCCGCAAGTCGGCATCGGCCATCGCCAACAAACTGCATAAGTTGACGACACCCTCGAAAGCGTTTCTGGAGTACGCTGTCGGTTTGCGCGCTTCCGGTCATGAAATCCATGGCGCGACCGATGTTCCGCCTGTTAAGCCATGTAGGCGGAGGCTACAATTCAGCCCCTCAGATACGGTTTAGCCGGTTCGTGTTCCTCAACCTTCCAATACTCAGCCTGAAGATGGGTCTTGACTTAATGGCTTCGTCGCACATCTCTTTATCCCACGGGCTACGTCACCTTGCCAGTTCACGACAAATCACCGCCGCTTCGGCTCTCGCCCTTTCGCAGTAAAGGACGGTCTGTTAAAGGAAACCCCTCCTTTCACTAGAATTCCAAACATAAGCGCCCCGGTCGAAACCAGGTTCGAGGCGCACCCAGCACCTTGTAGTAAAGGCAGAACCCCTGACCATCCCAGTAAAGCAACTTGATCCGGTCCCCGCGCCGTCCGCGAAAAGCAAACACGGCGCCACTTGCAGGGCGCTGGCGTAATTCCGTCTCCGCCAAAGCGGTCAAACCGGCAATGCCCTTGCGCATATCCGTCACACCGCACGCAAGATAAACCCGCACACCTGTTCCCGGTCCGATCATGTCGCTTCCACCAGCGCAATAAACCGGCGAACCTGCGCATCACTTAAGTCACTGGAAACCCTCAGGCTGCGACCGTTCCCGAGCCCAACCTCAATAACGGCGGGTCCTGACGGTTCTGGATCAGTAACAACAACAGGCACAAAAATGGGAGCCTTCGTGTTTTCACTTGTGTTACTCTCGCAGTACTGAGCCATCCATCGCTTCAGCAAGTACCGGCCGACACCATGGCTCTGCGCAACATCAAACAGCGTTGCTCCATCAACCCCAACTTGCGCAGTGATTGCCGCCTTTTCTACCCGCGGAACGTGTCAACGACTTTGAGACAGTGGCATTTGGACTTTAAGCTTGATTTTCTTTCTCTGGCTTTGGTGGATTGATCCAGACGGCCGTCGGGATTTGAGGTGGTTTTGGCGGTTTTAGTACGAAGCGCTCGGGTGTACTGATGAACGCAGCCTCGAGAGTTGCTTGGCGTGCGGCATAGACAGCCTCGGCCTGTCCAAAGTGGACCTGATCAGGGGTCATGAGTCCGATGCCTGCATGATGGTGTTGTTCGTTGTACCATGCAAAGAATCTGCGGCAAAAGTCGCGAGCTTGCTCGATGGTTTCAAACTTCCTGGGGAATTCGGGCTGATATTTCAGCGTCTTGAAGTGGGCCTCTGAGAACGGGTTGTCGTTTGAGGTATGGGGTCGGCTGTGGGATTTGAGCACACCAAGATCCACCAGCATCAGAGCCGTTGTCTTTGCCTTCATTGGCCCGCCACGATCGGCATGCAATGTCAACTGATCGCGTGGAACAGCATGCTTTCCCATCGCATCCATGAACAGTTCCTTGAACTGGCTGGCGCTTTCGGCCTGCTCAATGCGCCAGCCAACAACACGGCGGCTGAAGATGTCCAAGATGACATAGAGATAGAAGTAAGACCATTTCACCGGGCCCATCAGCTTGGTAATATCCCAAGACCAGACCTGATTGGGAGCTTCGGCTAGAAGTTCCGGCTTTTGATAGACAGGGTGCGTGCGCTGACGGCGACGCTCAATGACTTCGCCCTGAGCGGCCAGTATCCGATACATCGTGCGGATCGAACAGAGGTAGGTGCCTTCATCCAGCAAAGTGGCGAATACCTCGGTGGGGGTCTGGTCGGTAAACCTGGGCCCACACAGATGGTCCAGTACCCGAGCCCGTTCATTTTCCGGCAAGGCACGCGCTGAGGGGGGACGTGGCTTTACCGCGCGTGGCGGAGCAGCCAATGTAGCGCGATGGCGAAAAACGCTTGCCCGCGACAAAGAGAGCGCGGAGCAAACGGCTGAGGTCAGGCCGCTGCCTGAGGGCAGAGCAATCGCGACGGCCATCATGACTTGCCGCTGCGCTCTGGCGTCTGCTCCATCTCGTCCAACAATGTCGCCACTTTTTTTTGGATTGCAAGGATGGCTTCCGCCTGGTCCAGACGCCGCCGTAGTGCTGAAACTTCACGGTTAGCCTTGGACAGTTCGGCCTGTAATGGGTTGGCGGGTGCTTTTTGTGGGCCACGTTGACGCGGCTGCAATGATCCCAATGAGCCTGCAGCGCGCGCCCGACGCCAATCCGTTAGCGCAGAAGAATAAAGCCCTTCGCGCCGTAGAATGGCTGTAACACCACCTGTGTCTGCTGCTTGGTCCGTCTCGTCCAGAATGCGCAGTTTGTATTTGGCTGTGAAACTTCTCCGCTTAGGGATAGCGGTCAACTCGGCTGTAGGCTGCACTGGCGCTGTCACCATGCGGGTTGGCGGTGGCGGGGGCACAATATCATCAGGTCCAGTATCGGGTGAAAGCGGTGTCTGTGAAGGCATAACCATGGGTTCGTTCTCCTACGCCATCAAGTGTAAACTTTGGCCAGTGGAATGTCTCACACTTATTGGCACGGAGGGCCGTGTCCACGACCGCCGTGGCTTCGATCCATCCAACAATGACTTGCCTCCTCAGCAAAAACTGAAGAAGAAAATACTCAATCAAACGCAATCAAGTAAGGCGGTCTTGAGCGGACGGTTACTTTGAAAGTTTCAAACCACTAGCTCTGCGCGACAGGGTGGAAAAGTCAGGGACCGGTAAAACCAACTCCATCAAATGAAACACAGATCGCACAAACCCTTGTGTCTGCCGTAAGGCAAGGCAGAATACGGCCCTGATCTGCAAACAAGTTTGAATGGCAAGCTCCGAGAACCTGGCGGGCCGCCCACGTCGGTTAGCCGCAGGAGCAAACCAGGTTGTTGCAACGCTGTCTTCAACCCAAACTGTGATGTCACCGCGACGGCGCAAGCTTTCGTTATACTCCCGCCAGTTGGTTACCTTATATTTGGCTTTGACAAACTTGTGTTGGCGATCAGCATTGGCTTTAAACGGCATAAAGTGCATCTTCACTGACTAAAATATCAGCCGAAATATACGCCAGAAACGGATTTATGCAACAGTGCCAACCTGATGCCTGCAACGCCAGATCCAATGTGTCGGTCACATCTTCAGCCCTCATGTTGGTGCAGAGCTTCCACGCAATGATATAGCGGCTGTAGTCGTCCAGGATTGTGCTGAGATAGTACCAACCCCAACTGAGCACCTTGAGATAGGTGAAGTCCGTCTGCCAGAGCTGATTGATGGCTGTCGTTTTGTCTTTGAACTCATTCGCGGCCTTGATGACGATGAAGGCGGGGCTGGTGATTAGGTCGTGTGCCTTTCATACGCGGTAGACAGAAGCCTCTGATACAAAATATCTTTCCCGATCAGTGAACGTAACCGCCAATTCCCGAGGTGATAGCTCTGTCTCTTTCAAAGCCAGCTTGACGACCTTGCGCCTTACCTCGTCAGGGATGCGATTCCAGACGTGCCTGGGTTTGGGCGATGGATCATCCAGTCCAGCCTCCCCGCGCTGTAGATAACGGTCATACCAACGATAGAACGTGGTGCGGGGAATACCGAGTTTGGCGAGCTGACAGGTGGCCTTCGTCAACCATCCTGATGATTTCCAGCTTCTCAGATGCGACATATCTCATTCTGGGTCGCCCCCACCCTCGAACATGCTTTTTTTGAGCAACCGGAGTTCCAGCGTTTGTTCAGCCACCACTTCCTTCAAATCGCGGGCTTCCCGGCGGAGGTCTTTAACCTCTTCAGTATTTGCCGCACGCGCCGTATCACCAGACAAACGCCGCTTGCCTGCTTCCATGAAGTCTTTCGACCACTTCTAATAGATGCCTTGGGAGAGACCTTCCCTACGGCACAGTTCAGCAATGCTGTCTTCACCGCGCAGCCCATCCAGCACGATCCTGATCTTCTCTTCTGATGAATAATGTTTGCGGGTGGCGCGTTTGTTATCTTTGGCGATCTTCTCGCCAGGGCTTTTGTACGTTCCTGTTGTCTGTCTCATGTCCCACTCCTCAGTGGTTACGATGAGCCAAAAACACTCTCTTATCAAATACTGCTATTTGGACCCACAGGGGCTGATGTCAGACACTATACGGCATAGGCAGTGATCTCATAGTGCCGCGTTGCTCCTAGCTTTTACATGCGGACCTGGAACTTCTTAGCGAGCACTTTTACGGCTTCTTCATCGCTTAGGCTTGCTATTGCTTGTATCTGTGCAGGTTCATTGAAGAAGCATTTCATAACAGCGATCGACGGTGCGTGGTCCCAATGGGTTATGTCCACATGCGCAATTTCAGATTTAACCCGTTGATGAAAACGATGTAGTGCAAATTTAGTGCTGTGCTTTGTCAGGGTTTCAATTGCGTGTTCCTTGATGTGTGCATTGTTCTCTATCGGCCGTCCATTCTCGCTTTCTCGAATATCTAAATTGTGCTTCCTTGCGTATTTTCGGATAGCATTTGCATCATCTGAAATTACCTTATTCAGCTGTTTACTCTGATGATGGTGTATGCCCCACTTAATGAGGCGAAATGCTGCAAACCCAACCATACCTAAGACGGCCACCCCACCCAAGGCAGCGCCAACTGGTCCTGCAGCCGCGACAACACTACCTGCAGCAACCGCACCTGTTGCAACGGCAACAATGCCAGCAACGGAGGCAATCGTGCCTGCTGCAAATCCAAACCCATCTATCGCTGATAGTACGGCTTGCCCGATTTTGGTGTTACGTGTTTTCAGCTGGTTACCTGCAATGGTCTTTGTAATCTGGGCAAGTTCTGCATCTCTTGGTTTTGATATTTTCCTTGTTCCGTTATCATCTGAAACAGGAACCTCTACCTGTTCTGAAAACAGATGATGTAGCGCATCCGCTTTTTTACCAGTTTGGTGCAGTTTATAGGCCTCTGCAGAACGAACGCCCACATTATAAACCTCAAGCCCCACAGCAGCGACGCCTACTCCAGCCCCTGCTGCGCCTGCCGCGTAGCCGAGTGCCGAGGTTGTCAATGAAAGGCCTTGTGCGCCACTCGACAACTCTCTGCCTGCCGTTGACATAGCTTTGGAGGCAATTGCCAGGCCCCAAACCCCTGCAGCAAAAATGTTTTTCTGCATCTGTGATTTGTAATCATTGTGAAGCGCCTTGGCGAGTGTAGCATCCTTGCCGTAGTTAGCGACTAGGTTGGTCAACTGCTTGTGAACTTTATGGGAATCCCGAATGGCTCTTTTTTGAGTATTGGTTAAATAGTCTAATGCGCGACCAAGGTGTTCAGCATCGTCTGTAGAACTTTCACCAAAGTGCAAAGCAGCTTGACCACGTAGGTTCGCAAGAGCGGTTCTCTCAGCAGGAGAGCCTTCTGCTGCTCTCTCATAAGCGTCTGATGCGGCGATCCCTACCGCCGAAAAATCCGGGAAGAGCGATTGGAGTGTGGTTGAGAGGCTGCGCTTGGAGAGTTTTCCGGTTTCAATGCTTCGAGCAACGACTTCGATGGTGGAAAGGGGTGAGGTACCGTTCTTTTGAGTGTCCTTCACTACATTTGCCAAGAAAGTTAGTTCTGCAATGTTGTCCTGAATAGCAATAAACTGTTGGGACGCTCCGTCAAAAGTGTCTTGCGCTTTGGCGGCGTTCTGCATACTTGAATAAGCGGACCGTGCTGCAATCAGGCTTTGGATGGCACCCAAGCCATAATAAATGCCTGTAAACCCAAGTCCGCCATAGAAAACACCGTTGGTTGTAGAAACTTCAGCTCTGAAAATTTCCTCGCGTCCGTTAATGGCACCATTTATGAGCGGAGTTACATTGTGTGGGAATTTGCCTAGGATTTTTCCGACAAGACCTTGAGTATGAACGCCTTCCACAAAGGCACTACGGGCTGTAACTTGTGTGGGTTGATAGCTAGAATTCTGTTGTGGAGTTGTATCTTCTTGAGCAGCATCCTCATCTGCAACCCTTTGGCCCTTCCCACCTGCTATTTCGGTCAGTGTGGTTGTGCTTATATCGGCCCATTGTGCCTGGTTAGCGCGTAGTTGGGATTGAGCTCGCCCGGTATCCAACCGTTGATTAAGGTCTTGCTGTCTTTCTGATAATTCACGCTTAAGGGCATTTGTTATTGGACTAAGCAAGTCTTTTAGCTCTTGGGGCAATACTACTCTCTCCGTACCATCTTTCCCAAAACCTTTTAGGTAGTCGACCAAGGCTTGCTTGGGCTGCTCAGCTTCTAATGATACCGTTGCGAGCTGCTTTCCTATTCTTGCTGCCCGGTTTGGCGTTAGCAGGCTTGGTTCTTTTGCAAGGACTGAGAGTTTTTGCGTGAGCTTGTACTTAATACCAGCATCAGCACTATTTTTCCCGAACCGTGGATCACCGCTCGCAAAATCACGCGGGATGGAACGTAAATTGAAACGTGCATCAAGCAGTGCACGTTCCATGGATGAAAGAGAGTTTCTTTCCGCGCTAGTGTTTTGTTGTAGCTCTGACGAATCCAATAAGGCAACGCAGTGTGGCCGGAAACTTGCGAGCGAAACTCCGTGTTGTTGGTGGCGAGGGCCACCTGTTTCAGATTTTGCGACTGTTACCGGAGAGAGCCGGTAAGGTAATCGCGCGCTGCTTGATCCTGCTATGGAGCGGCTTAAGCCGCTATTTACCTCAAGCCTTGTGTCGTTAGTTGAGCTCAGTGTTTGCTGCGTTATTCCTAGATTCCTCATGGTGATGCTCCTCCTAAATCACTTAGACCCACATATGTTCTGAGGACCACTGGGCTACATCTTCGCTATTAGATGTAAGTACGCCGCGAAGCTGAAGGACGTTACCAATGAATGTCTTCAAAGTTTCAATAAATTGTTCAATAGGATCAGTCGTTTGAAGTAATATTTGGTGCCTTAAAACGTATTTATTCTGCGCATCTATCACCAAACCACAGGCACTGAATTTCGCTAGGTTTGCCAAAAGAAATTTAAGTTGAGTGAGCTCGAGGCAATTATCCGAAAAAATGTCCGCCTCAAGTTGGACCACATATCGGCGCTCCTGAAACACCGCAGAGATCTGTGTGGTTATGTGATATTCGTTAGAATGCAGCGCAACTTGCCCTGCCGAGTTTGGCATCAATTCAGATAAATTCAGTTCATCTGCTAAGCCACCAAATAACTTGAGTAGTTCATTTTCATAGGACCGCTCCAAAGCATACCTCCCAGACAGCCTCGCGAAGCAAAAAGTGAATAACCTTAACGTAGGGGAGTCTCAGAGAGTGTGTGTACCGAAAGGCACAGGTTGTTGTAAATGAGATGTTTTACAGGTGCTGTTGCATTACCATTGGCTCTAGCCGTTCAGTATAAATCACAGCATGAATTGCTCTGCTATCAGCCACAAGCGGAATTGTTGGCCTTGCCAAATTGTTTGAGTTTTGCGTTCTGATTCTCCAGCCCTTATAAGAATTCGGACCTCGCTGTCCCAGCTGAAGGGTTTTCGATTTCCCCGTTTGGTCACTAGCTAAGTGGTTTAGTATGCCACTAATTTGCGAGGAGTAGGGCAGGAAAGTCTCTTGGCTGCACGGGGAGTATTGCTTGCCAATGAGGGGTCGAGTCCGGCAGGGGGCAGAATGACACCCTAAGCGTTTTCGCGGTGCCGCTTCATGATATCCAAGACGGTATTTTTGTTTATGCCGAGATCGCATGCAATCAATCGATATGGTCGACCGTCAGGAACGGCCTGAATAACCTTCGGTGCGAGCCTATTGGATTTGGGCCTTTGCCCTGGCTGCCGCCCAAGTTTTTTACCACGTGCGTGAGCCGCTGTTAACTGGACTATCCCTTATTTAGTGGAGAGACATTGCCTCAATTTTCTTTACCCGTCTTTCGAATGCTGTCTGACGTCAGCCCCTATGGGTCCAAATAGCGGTATTTGATAAGAGAGTGTTGTTGGCTCATCGTAACCACTGAGGAGTGGTACATGAGACAGACAACAGGAACGCACAAAAGCCCTGGCGAGAAGATCGCCAAAGATAACAAACGCGCCACCCGCAAACATTATTCATCAGAAGAGAAGATCAGGATCGTGCTGGATGGGCTGCGCGGTGAAGACAGCATTGCTGAACTGTGCCGTAGGGAAGGTCTCTCCCAAGGCATCTACTACAAGTGGTCGAAAGACTTCATGGAAGCAGGCAAGCGGCGTCTGGCTGGTGATACGGTGCGTGCGGCAAATACTGAAGAGGTTAAAGACCTTCGCCGGGAAGCTCGCGATTTGAAGGAAGTGGTGGCTGAACAAACGCTGGAACTCCGCTTGCTCAAAAAAAGCATGTTCGAGGGTGGGGGCGACCCAGAATGAGGTATGTCGCATCTGAGAAACTGGAGATCATCAGGTTGGTTGACGAAGGCCACCTGTCAGCTCGCCAAACACTGGCCAAGCTCGGTATTCCCCGCACCACGTTCTATCGTTGGTATGAGCGTTATCTACAGCGCGGAGAGGCTGGGCTGGAGGATCAATCCCCCAAGCCAAAATGCGTCTGGAACCGCATCCCTGACGAAGTGAGGCGCAAGGTCGTCAAGTTAGCTTTGAAGGAGACTAAGCTATCGCCTCGGGAATTGGCAGTTACGTTCACTGATCGGGAAAGATATTTTGTATCAGAGGCTTCTGTCTACCGCGTATTAAAGGCACACGACCTGATCACCAGCCCAGCTTTCATCGTCATCAAGGCCGCCAATGAGTTCAAAGACAAAACGACAGCTATCAATCAGCTCTGGCAGATGGACTTCACCTATCTCAAGGTGCTCAGTTGGGGTTGGTACTATCTCAGCACAATCCTGGATGACTACAGCCGCTATATCATTGCGTGACCAACATGAGGGCTGAAGATGTGACCGACACATTGGATCTGGCGTTGCAGGCATCAGGTTGCGACCAGGTTCACGTTGCCCACAAACCCCGGTTACTAAGCGATAATGGTTCCAGCTACATTTCAGGCGATCTGGCTGAATGGTTACAGGGAAAAGGTATGAAGCACTCGCGCGGCGCACCCTATCACCCCCAAACCCAAGGAAAAATCGAAGGGTGGCATCAAACTCTGAAGAACCGAATCTTGCTGGAAACCTACTTCCTGCCGGACGACCTTGAAGCGCAAATTGAAGCCTTCGTCGATCATTACAACCATCAGCGATACCACGAGAGCATCAACAATGTTACACCCGCCGACGTCTACTTTGGGCGTGACAAAGCTATTCTGCAGCAAAGGGAGAAGATCAAACGAAAAACGTTCGAGGTGCGACGCTTGCATCACAGATAACACGCTGCATAATCAAACCAACCAGATGAGCCAAGCTCTCGCTTAGTTTTTCGCAGCTCCTGGACCCAAAAACTCTGCAGACGCACATCGAATGCAATTGGGGAGCTATAGCTCAATGCTGAGTGACGCCGAGTAGGATTGTAAAAGCCATCAATGTAAAGGCCAAGGGCGATTTCCGCTTGTTGACGTGTTTGAAAGGCGGTTCGCCACAATATTTCAGCCTTAATCGTCTTGAACACGGTTTCCACCATGGAATTATCGTAGCAGTTGCCCTTCGCGCTCATAGAAGAGGTTATGTCATGCCTCGTTAAGAGCCGCTGATAGGCATCAGAGCAGTATTGGGCGGATTCAAACGGTCGTCGCAATGTTCATAGAATGGAGATTGTGATGACGATACGCAAACGAGCTTCGGATCGAAGTGGTCGAGTAAAGGTGAGCTCGCCTGGCCGCCCCAAAGCAGCGCATGGGGCGCAGCAGGTTTTGTTCTGGCGATTGATTGAGAAGGGTATTTCCAGCGAAGAGGCCGCAGTTCAAGTTGGTGCGTCTGCACCCGTTGGCAGTCGTTGGTTTCGAGAGGCCGGAGGCATGCCGCCATCACATTATTCTAGCTCTGCGCCGCGACTATCGGGGCGATACCTCCGTTTTGAGGAACGTGAAGAGATTGCAATTTGCCGTGCCCAAGGTCTCAGCATAAGTGCGATAGCCCGTAAAATTGGGAGAGCTGCTCCTACAGTTTCCAGAGAGTTGCGGAGGAACGCAGCAATCCGCAGCGGCAGTTTTGAGTATCGCGCGACCACCGCGCAATGGCACGCAAATCGTGCTGCGCGTCGGCCCAGGGCAACAAAGCAGGCACTGAACGACACATTGCGACAATATGTTGTAGATCGGTTGTCAGGTCAGATCGCGGGCCCCGATGGGGATATTGTTGCAGGTCTGGAGGTGCGCTGGACAAAGCGGCGTTCGGTGCGTCGCCAGCACCGCAAATGGGCCTCGGCCTGGAGCCCAGAGCAAATTGCGCGCCGCCTGCCGTTGGATTATCCGGATGACTCTTTGATGCGTATCAGTCACGAAACCATATATCAGTCTTAGTTCATTCAAGGCCGCGGTGCGCTGCGCCGTGAGCTTGTCGCATGCCTGCGTTCCGGCCGTGCCCTTCGCGTTCCCAGAGCGCGGCGAAAGGGTAAAGGAAGGGCATTTGTGTCTGACGAGATCATGATCAGCGAACGGCCTGCTGAGGTAGCAGATCGAGCAGTTCCGGGTCATTGGGAAGGCGATTTGATCTTGGGCTTGAAGAGCTCTGCCATTGGTACCCTCGTGGAACGAAAAACTCGCTTTACTCTTCTGCTTCACCTGCCACCGATGCCGGGCCATGGAACGGGCCCGCGACAAAAGAACGGTCCAGCCCTTGCCGGACATGGCGCTGAAGCTGTTCGGGACGCAATTGCAAAATCCATCCAGGATTTGCCCGAACATCTGCGCAGATCACTCACATGAGATCAGGGCGCAGCATGAAAAGTTAACATCTGAGACCGGGATCGACGTCTACTTCTATGACCCCCAAAGCTCCTGGCAACGCGGTAGCAAGGAGAACACCAACGGCTTGCTGCGCCAATACTTCCCGAAAGACACAGATCTAAGCGCTCATGGTGTGGAGGAGCTGGAAGCAGTCGCCCACGCCCTCAACGGTCGCCCAAGAAAAACGCTTGGGTGGAAAACACCCGCAGAAGCATTGGAAGAAGTCTTAGGTTGAAATATAAACCAAACATTGCGACGACCGTTTGAATCCGCCTTGGCTGCCTCTGTCTGAATGGTGAATGATCCTTCCACATAAAAGGCGAGTTGCCAGAGCTCGTTTGAGCGCTGTTGTCGCCAGGTCTGTCTTCATCCTGTTGCTGGTCGCCCAGCCAATAATCCTTCGTGAGAAAAGTCAACAACCACTGCCAGATAAAGTCAGCCTTCACTGGTCCAAATGTAGCTGATATCCGCGCGCCACTTCTGATTAGGTCCGGTGCAGGTGAAATCCTGCTGCAGAAGATTGGGGCCACTGGTTTGTTATGGTGGCTGTCTGTGGTCTTCCTAAACTTCTTTTTTCTTCCCACTTTCAGCGAGTTATCGCACATTAGGCGTGTAACACGATGTCCGCCAACGAGCATACCATCAGCCACAAGGTCGGCAGCAATGCGCCGCGAACCATAAGCTCTGTTTGAGGCTTCAAACTTATCCTTGATATGAACAAGGAGCACCATGTCTTTACGTTGCCGAGCGCTCGCAGGGCGCTTTCTCAGGCATAATAACCACTGCAACTGACAGGCATGAAGGCGCAGAGCAGGCTGATCAGATAACATGCGCTCTCCGCGTCAATGAACCTGAATTTCAAAGACTTGTCTCCTTGGTGAAGAACGCTGCTGCCTTTTTTAAAAGTTCTCTTTCCCGCCGCAGAAGTTCTACTTCCTTAAGAAGGCGAGCAAGCTCTTTACCTGTGTCCTCATGCGGTCCGGCTAGTAAATCCTGATCTTTGAACTCACGAACCCAACGGTGCAAGCTCGAGCGAGCTATCCCCAGATCCTCGGCAATCTCATCAACACTGCGCCCGCTCACCTCGACAAGTCGTCGTGCTTCGCGCTTTAACCATTTTGTATAAGTTGGTCGCTTCATGAAGTCCTCCTGATCCAAAATTACCAGAAGTCCCTCCGCTTTTCCCGAACCAGTCCTGTCGTAGAGGGTTCAAAAAACGGGCTTGCCCCCCCAAGCAAGTTGGCTCAATCCATGATAGAACTGCTCAAATGGCTGCTTGTGGGTCTCTGTTCTTAAAAAATTACAACCTTAAATTGTCAAACTGTGCCGATTGTTAAGTATCTCGCTAATAAGGCCCATCGAAATTGCGCGCAAATTGTATTTCCATCACACCTCCGTGAGCTATGCCTATCAGCACAATCACTTATAGCGTTCTGTCCTAGTATTTTCCGCAAGCATAAGGCCGTGGACGGCGGCGATCAGTAGGCCCGGGAGAGTGAACTTTTAAGTTCAGCTTTTGGGACAAGACATAGGGCGGAAAACTATGGTTGATACTAGTGAAGTATCGAAACTAGTCACGGAAGTGAGTGACTTACTCGTTGATGCATCGGTGTTTGCGGACCCTGCACGTGACAGTTGGTTATTTCAGTTCACCTCAGGTTTGGACGTGATTGCCACGCTGGAAGAAGACAGGCATTCCCTCGCTATCAGCGCGGAGTTGGGCAACCTGCCAGAAGAAAACCGGCTTGATCTGCTGGAGTACTTTCTGAAGGTCAATCAGTCTTGGGCTGGCACCGGTAGCTTGCGGTTTGCAATGCTGGCAGACACAGACAAGACCATCACCTTCCTCTGGGATATCCCGATGAACGGGTTGGCACGCCACGATCTTTTTGCTGCCCTTTCCGAGTTTGCTGAACGCGCACAGGGTTGGAGTGAGCTTTTGAAGTCTGGCGTTCTCCTCACACAGGAGCTCGCAACAGAACTTCCCAAGAACTCCCTAAAAGTCTGAGCCCCGTAAGAACAAGAGTTTCCCCGATGACCATCACGCAAGCGACTTCCACGACACCGACAATTGCCCCTGCCAACATCCCGCCACAGGCTGACACAGGAAGCAGTCCGACGTCGAGCTCCACCCATCCGGCGTTGCAATCCCATCAACAAAGAGCCGTTGAAACACAGTCCGCTGTCAAAGATCAACTCGCAGCTACGCAAGGAAACGCTGGTGCTGACAAATCACTATATGATCTGATTTGTGTAGGGCGAGGCACATCGGCTGCGGCATACCTCACCAGCCTGAAACGTTGTGATTGCTCCATCGTTGCTGATAGCGGCAAGAACAATGTTCTTGTAGTTGGCAAAAATGATCCGTGGGCCGGTGCACGAGGTTATGACAAAGGCCATTACACACAGTGCATCAACCAGGCACAACAACTTGTAAACCCTGGCGATGGTCCAATTGCCTCCTCCTGTCTTGATCCAGTTGACAGAAAGGAATGGTCTCAGCTCAATGCACAACGCATTGATCAGGTCTCAGGTGGAAACATCCTTGATGCCGAAGTCCGTCAAATAAGCCGAGACAGCGAGACTGGCCTATATAAGGTACAGACCGATGCAGATAGCGAGCCGTTTCTGGCCAAGAAGGTCATCCTGGCAACTGGTGCCGGCATTGAAAGATCAGACTACGAGTATCATCATGTCCCGCCAGAGGTAGCTGATTTCAGAAAGTCAGGCCATCCTAACGCAGCCAACTGTTTGGATCTGGACCAGTTCCAGCGCAATGAAGCTGGCACACGAGACTTGACGGGATGTGTTGTGGCTGTAATGGGCCCGAATGCGGGTACAGACGCGATCATGGAACTTTCAACACGCGGTGTTGATAAGGATAATATCTTCTGGATGATGCAGCCTCATCAAAAGCCAGGTGTCGCACTGACATGGGATGTACGATCTGTTGGCATCGAAGCCACCTTTACGGCGCAGGAAGCAGGCAATGACCGCTCAGATGGTGGCACTGTGTTTCGCTATCAGCAGATCAACAACGTCTCTGCTGGCGAAAACCGTCCGTTGACCATCAGCACAGATGGTGGAGACTTTGAAGCAGACTACCTCGTATACGCGGTCGGTCAGCGTGGCGGCGGTACGAGCAGAACAGAAGTGGTCGATGGAGCGGCTAAGAAAGTGTCCATCCTTGAAAAGCAGCTGACCTCGCAACTGCAGCCTGTTTACGACGTCAACCAGCGTTTCAGTGATCTTTCTTCCGGCGGAGCATGGCAGCACGTCGTGGGTCTGGAAGTTGCTGGCACAACCAAGACACAAGGCTTGGAAGTGGTTGGCGCTGCCGCCATGCAGTCCAGCCGCAGCGTGCAACATAACTATCTTGATGCAGATTACAGCGCACAGCTCGGAGCAGTACTTAAAAACTATCCCGAGTTCCGTTCCTTTGCCACTGAACATTTCCCGGAACTGTTAGCTGCAAAGCCATTTGAACAGCTTTTAAAGCCGGACTCTGGTTTGAAAAAGGCAGGCGAATATGATGGTCAGAAAGCAGCACTGTTAAGCGCTCTCCTAGCAAATGGCGCAGAGCGATCTCTGAGTAACGTCAATGAGTTACTGCATACCTTCGGTCTGCGTACTAAGGCAGTTAATGATTTGGGTGGCACGTCAAAACCAGTTCGCGTATCGGAACTACTGACACAAGGCTTAAGCCGTACACAGCCAGCAACCGTTGCAGACCCACGCCTGATTGGTGGAACACAGCTGAACATTGCAGCCCAGACCGAAAGCTTCAAACCACAGCAGATAACAACACTGGGCGGTATCAACTTCAACGAAGACCAGCAGACGATTGCACTGTACGTCGCTCAAAACTACCCGGACATCCCAGCAAACAAAGCCAACGATTTCGTAGCTAACGTAATTGCACAACGCACCGATGGAAACCACTTACGCGGCTTTACACCAGAGGAACGCGCACAGTTTGAAACTGAGTTGCAGGCGCTTACTGAGTAAGACCGAAAACAGCCTATTCCGGTTTCTCAAGACTTAACGGGAATTGAGTAGAGAGTAATTTTGAGGCCTCTCCTACCCTACCCTCCTTGCTGAAAAGCCGGAACCGCTGATCACTCGTTCGTTGATTGTTTGAGGCAGACGTGACTGCACAAAGAAATATGATCATTTCAATCATGACAGGACTAAGATGAATGCCTCTGGAAATGGCAGGCGCATCTGTCCTGCAAGTTCTGAGAAGAAACCTGGATGCCAATCACACTTGCGACATCAACACCTCAGGTACAAGAAAATCTACATATTACAGCAGCTTCAAGCTCTACCAAAAAGAACATAAAGCTTCCAGACTATCAGGAACGGCGTCTGAATGACGTTGGAATTACAGTTAAATACAATGCCGAACTCTCAAGCCAGAAAGTAGAGAGCTCTTTAAAGGCTGTGTCGATACATCGCGTAGTTAATAATGAAGTCGCTGTCACAACCAACGCTCTTCATAGTATCATCCCACCCGAGAGTGATGTCGTTATCAATCGAAGTGCCCCTTACATTACACCCGCACCTCCGTCACAAACAGTCGAAGGAACCCACCAGAATATCTCAGTGACGAACACATCATTGTCCTCGCTCCCAGAAAGTGCCTTTTCTGTCATAGAAGGAACCTGGCAAGACGCAAACACAGTCAACATCGCAGCGCCCGGAAACGTGTTTGGTGCATCTGGATGTCTTTCCTGCGCAGATGTTTTGCTGGAGATTCCAATGGTTACGGAGTTGTCACCCGCATTCGAAGATGTAACGCAAGCATTTGGCGTGAAAATCTTTGATGAAGGTGAAACCGTTCCAGTGAAATTCGATAAATGTGATCTCAACGTTGTCGAATACAAAATTACACCAGCAAATCACCAATACTCTCTCGAAGAAGCCAATGGGTTTTTCGTCGAAAGACACGAGTTCCCCCATATTTTTATTGCCTCGTCAGATCAGGACGAGATCATCATTACCGTCGGCAAACAGGTTGAAGACGACAAGTTCGCGCTGGTGAATATTAAAGTTCCGGAAGGCAAAGCAATAATGCTTCCGGGAGGAACGATCCACACAGACAGTCTGTCACGAGGAAACATCGTAATCATGCTCACTGAATGTGTGGGCGCTGATACAGTATTAATGCACGACAAAGACAGCCAACCAATCACATTGCGAGTGGATAGCTCAGAACGCATCGGTCTCGCTGAGTGGCATCTGTAATAAGGAAGGCCATTTGAAAAGACGCGTTTTTTCAAATGGCCTTCTACGTTCCTTATGCGCCCCACCTGAACAACATCGCGATACCTTGAAAGTGTTTATCGTGAGCAGGTAGCTAGAACTGACAGAGCTCTATTAATAATGCCTGTTCCCCACTCAACTGCAGCAAGCGGTATGAGATAGACCTGAAGTTGAAATCTAACTCGGACGGCCTCGCATCGAGGCGAATGTCCGTTGAGGTCACTGAGTAGCAACCCTGCATCCGCGAAGGTCGAGTGTCTGATGGAGAACTGCGGTGGGCTCATCCAACACTTGTAACTGTTGAGGGATGAGCGGCAAGAGCTGGTTTGACTTTACCCTATCCGTAAGGAATACCCCTCACTCATTACGTGGCTTTATTACTCTTCGACACCCATGTTTGCTACGATCCTCCACGGATTAACAAGCACAACACCAGTTTGAGCAAAATCAGAAGCATTACGGGTCACAAGCTGCATTCCATGAACCAGAGCCGTTGCTGCAATCAAAGCATCACGCTCGCTTCTGGGGTCAGGGACGTGGAGCTGAGCGCAGCACTGAGCAACCCGAACATCAATGGGAAGAACCCTGTCGCTGAATTCCGGCAAAACCTTTTGTCCCAACCAGGAACGCAAGATCTCTCCTTGTGCGGCGTTGTTGCATAAATACGCTTCAGGCGTATATTCCGGCTGATATTTCCTTCAGTGAAGTTTCACTCTATGCCGTTTAAAGCCAATGCTGATCGCCGACATAAGTTTGCCAAAGCCAAATACAAAGTGACGAACTGGTCGAAGTATAATGAAAGCTTGCGTCGTCGCGGCGATGTCACGGTTTGGATTGAAGAGAGCGCTGCCAAGGCTTGGTTTGCACCCAAGAACCAACGACGTGGGCGGCCCGCCAAGTTTTCAAAGCTTGCCATTGAAACCTGTTTGCAGATCCGGGTCGTATTCGGCCTTGCTTTGAGGCAGACTCAAGGGTTTTTGAGGTCTGTGTTCCATTTGATGGAGTTGGTTTTACCGGTTCCTGACTTTTCAACCCTGTCGCGCCGCGCAGATGGCTTGAAACTTTCAAATCCCAAACTGCGAACGAACTCTGAGCCAATAGCGCTGGTAATCGATAGTACAGGCGTTAAGATCTTTGGTGCCGGAGAATGGCAGGAAACCAAGCATGGAACCAGGATAAAGCGCAGAACTTGGCGCAAACTTCACCTTGGCCTTGATCTGAATACCGGCGAAATCGTATGTTCTGAACTGACTGAGGATACTGTTGCCGATCCAACCGCTGTGCCGGATCTGTTGGATCAGATCGAAGATACAGTTGCCACATTTCTCGGTGATTGCGCTTATGATGGGACGCCTGTGAGACAAGAATTAGCAGACCGTTTTGAAGATATCGAGGTCATCATTCCACCACCCAAAACAGCTGTCCCCAGCCTTGTGGCTGCCACCGCCCCACTGCTCGCGATCGGGATATTCTTGCCATTCAAAAGAACGGCAGGATGTCTTGGCAAAAGCAAACCGGATATGGCCGAAGGTCTCGAGGCGAAACCTTGATGGACCGCTTTAAGCAGGTGATCGGGACCACGCTCAGGTCACGAAAGTTGAACAATCAGAGGACAGAGGCAAAACTTGGCGTCGCCGTTCTCAACACAATGACGGCCCTCGGACGCGCCACGTTCGAAAAGGTTTCTGCACGACCAGATGCATGGGATTGGCAAGCTGTAAGCTAATTTCGAATTGTGCAACAACGCCCATGGACGCATGAAGTGCGCTCAGTTTGGATTTTGCGACCAAATCCAACTTACGTGACAACACCCCAAAAATTAGTCGAAAATTCTCCTTCAAACAACTTGGCAATGCCATAAAATTCACTTACCTCAACTGAAGGATGATCCTGATACAATTATGTCTTAGGATTTGCACTAGAGTTGCGGCAACAATCTAACCTGCTCATACTTATGGTAAAACGCGGCAAGCATCTCATGCATGTCTTTGAAGGTTGTGCCAAGGCTATCGCGCCGCGTAAAATCGAATTGCGTGGGTGATTCCGGCTCTCGTCCTAATGGTGTTGGTAGAGCCTCCAAGGGGACATACTCAGAAATCTCTTGATAGATTTCATGCCAGCTCCAGCTTCCACTTACAGCAAAGTAACGTCCCGAGGCTTCTTGATTGGACCAAGCGGCAAGAAACATTGCGGCTAGATCCTCCGGAGAGGTAAGAGACATTGAGCCGGCGGGAACTGTTTTGTGCCACCCGGTTTTTCCTTGATGCAGGTTTGCCAAAAAACCAAGGACATGGCCTGTCAAATGGCTGGGGAGCAGAGGTTCGCCAACCATCATACTTGGCAATAGGGTGCAAAGCCTTATCCCATTTTTGGAAGCAAACTTTTCGGCTGCTGCTTCCATTACCGTTTTTTGGGCTTGGGAGTATTTCTTCTGCCCAATTTGCTGTTCAGCTACGGAGATATCCCTTAGCTCGTGCTTAATGGCAGAGGGAGCTGCCGGTTCTGCTGAAGCTGTACTGGAGCACAGAAGAACAGTCTTAACGTTCTGCCGGAGGGCAGCTTTCATGATGTTTAAGCAGCCCTGTTCAGCTGGGTGAATGATTTCATTCCAACCGCGATCAGGGTCAAGTTGTGCTGCAGGAGTACCATCAATACCGTGATTTACGGCTGGAAAACAGGTGATAAACACTGCATCAGCACCAGTAAGTGGCTCATCAAAAGACCCGCTGTCAGCCGCATCTGCAGAAAAAAGACGAAGCCGATCTGACGCACTTGCGAAGCTCCGTAATACGCCTGCTTTTTCATTGTGACTGGCATCACGCAGAGTGCCGTGAACTCTGAAACCCCGATTGAGAGCTGCTTTCACAATGTACGCGCCCGCCAGCCCACTGGCACCGGCAATGCAGATTGTTTTGGGTTCTGGATTAATCAATGAGCATCCCCGGTTGCCTCGTGCAAACCAAAGGTTTGCAATGTTCTTTGTTATGACAATGCCAGCTGCACACCTGAATTACACATCGGAAATACTGAAGAGTGACTTCGGAATTACTGAGATCATAAACCTCAGTAATTCTGAGGAGGGTCTTTCAAAGAAACGATTGGAACGTCCTGCCCGATTCAGCGTCATCTTGCCATTAGAACAAAATTCCAGACTGCAACTGGGGTGAGCCATGGCCAAGTGACAGCACAATGGAAATCACAGCCTTTTCCTGTCACAGCCGTACCTCCATCAAGCGAAATTAATTTCCAAAGAAGTTATAGAAAGGACGGTTTTGATGATCACCAATGCACCTTCGGTCAAGGCACGAATTCTAGTTGGAGCAACGGGCTCGTTGGATGCCACACTGTTGCCTACGTATCTTCGTGAAATCAAGAATTCCATTGACTGCTCACTGACGGCTATGTTCACACCAAACGCGACAAAGTTTGTGAATATGGACAGCATCGCCCTTTTCGTGGATCGGTTGATTTGCGGCGATGACCCCAAAGATTGGGCTACCGATAAACCCGGGCGGATTGCGGCGGAACACGATATTCTTGCCATCATGCCGGCAACTGCAAATACTTTGTCAGCTGTTGCAAACGGCTCATCTCTTAACCGTCTCACAACCGTTGTTCTCGCAGCAGAATTTCCGGTACTTCTGTTTCCAGTGATGGGCGGACCTATGTGGAAAAAAGCATCGGTAAAGCGCAATGTTACTCAGATCCGCGAAGATGGCTATCAGGTGTGTGACCCTGTTTGGCGTGAGAACTATGATCCTCATATGGGCAAAATCCATGGCCACCAGTCTCTTCCGGATCCAGCCGATGTAGTGGCGAAGATTAAAAACCATTTACCGCAGTACCAGACGCGCCGGGAGCCTGAACTCAGCGCCTCTTAAGTCTCGTTAGACAAGAAAAACGCCCACCGCCTCAAAGAAAAAGCGGTGGGTGTTTCTGCACTCACTCTGGTTGTTTAGGAAGCTGATGACAGCGGTTTTGCGAAGGGTTTGAAAGCCTTGGCTTGAACCCAAAGCGCTAGGTAGAGCCCGAGTCCGAAAGAAAAATGCGTCATCAAGCTTTTGAGGCGGGCAAAATTAGGATCAGGTCTGTTGGAGGCCATGATTCCCGCACCGAGAGCAGGTTGCAGAACAAAAAACGGAAAGACTACGGTCACAACACCAAATAGCAATGCATAAACAAACATAGGTTTTTGCAGTTGGCGGGTACCGGAAATAGCGATGAAAGCAGCAACAAGCGCGATACCGGTCAGGTAGTGAGCAGTCCATCCAATAGAACTCTCACCAGCGATAGGTGCGGCTTTACGAATGCTTTGATGTACGAATTCTCCATCCATCATGTGACCGAGCCAGCGCCCCACTACGGCAAAGTTACTTTGTGGAATGCCAAAGAGGGTATCAGCTGCAATGGCCCAGATATCCATAAAGAGCGTTGCGCCTATCCCAACTAAAACAATGCGTAGTGCCAAACCAATGCGGTTATCCATAGTACCCGTCCTTTAAATGTATGTGTCTGCTCATTGTTGAAATCGAAGGCCCGGAAGGTAACGGTTCCGCCCTCTCAACTCCCTTTGAAAAAAGGCAGACCGCCAGGGAATGGAACGGCGGTCTGCAAGTGCCAGCCAAGTCAGGAGGAGTGACTAACGGCTGCCTGTACAATTCTCGATGTTTGCTGCATCGCCTATTGGCTGTAAGGAGGTCTCCGCAATGTAAGAACCGATCTGATAACCCAGCATGTCGCCAACTGCGTTAGAACGGCGGTAATGTACTCCACCCATTACGCGAGACTCAGATTCTTCCTCAGCAAACTGCTGGAAGCTCACGTAGTTTTTGGAAAGGCCGCCTTTGCCGTTAAAGGTGAAGGAAAACTCACCGTCTCCGAACACGGATTCCAAAACTTCCTGCGCAGCGCTGCCGCTGGTGCAATGCTGGCATGGATATTCTGGATGCATTGGTGCTGCTACCAGTGAACTCCATTGCATGTCGGGCTTTAACTCTGGATGCGTATAGGTCTTACCCAATGCATTCATCGCGGTTTCTGGACGCCAGAGAGCGTATTCATATTTAGCGTTAAACCCGGCGACCAAAGCGTCCGTTAGGGCAATGTTCAAAAGCGCAAGTGTGCGGGCTTCCTCTACCAGAGACAGATTGCAGGCCATGCTGCTTTTCACAGCAATTTGATTCCATGCACCAGACCCTGATCCAGCATGAAGTTTGGCAATGAAAACGTTGTTTTCATTCATCTGGGTTTCTTTACCGCCCAGCTCAACCACTTCGCTTAATCCACGTTGGAATTGCATACTGTTCAAAGATGGCGGTGGTGGTACCCGGAATTGAGTTGCTGAAGAGAGAACGAAGGGGTTCATTTTGCTGATCTTCGGCGCGACCATGCTGCGTTTGGAGGTTTTCTGATAGACACCTGCTTCAGTCGGACCGGGGGTGTAGTCAGTTGAAAAGTCGGCATTGTCTGCGACGCGCGCAGAAAGCACCTCTATCGCGACCGCTTGCCCCAGTGCTACACCCGCATCGCGTGCCGCTGGATCTTTGACGCTTGCGAGGCGCTTCTCGGCAATGGCTTCCAGCTCAACTTTACGCTCTGGCATCAGAGTAGACATGACATGCAAGGCTGCTTGCGTCACAGCTGCTTCAACGGACGCCACGGAATTTGTGGGTCCGGTGTACGCATAGGGCGCATATGTTCCATCTACCGCATTAGCAGCATCAAACATTGCTGTATGCAACACAGCAAGAGTACGTTGACGCTTTGCGCCCGGCCACTTTTCTGCACTGATAAGATCCATGGCAGATTCTTGCCAGTCTGCGGCTTGTTCAGCCTGAGCAGCACCGCCCGTAATCGCAACGGCCAGCGCGCCACTGTAAGCAAGTGTTCGTAGCCATGTAAATCGGTCCATCATACTTTCACCTCGCAATTTGAAAACAGCTATAGCTAGGGGTGGAAATTCACTTTGCACAAATCGAAAGATCGGAAGGCCGGCCTCAGGTTTCTTGTGGGCCAATACTTGAGGCAGGCCTAACTGGGCTTAGAGGTAGCCGAGGAAGTACCACCACAACATGTCGACAGGCACCAACACAAAGAGGCTGATAACAAACAGCGTCAGACACAGCTTAATCACTGCTTTTGCAGGTAGATTCCCAACTTGAATTGCAGCAACCAATGGCGGGGCCTGAAACGGCAAGAATACATTGGAGAAAGCAAGAACCTGCGTCATCAACACGGTTTGCAAAGGTAAACCGGTTATATCTGCAAGATCGCCTGCAATGGGGGTCATTACTGCAGGAACACCCGGCAAATTGGTAGCCATTGCAACCAATGTCGAAAGTCCGGTGAGTACAGAAAGGTTCCATATAGGAGTGTCTGGCGAAAATCCGGCTTGATCACCTGCCGATTGCACCAAAGCTTCGCCGAGACCAGCTGCTGAAATGACAGCACCCAACCCCATGATACCTGCTACAAACATCAGCGATCCATAGCTGAGGTCCTGATTGATGCAGGTTTTGGAGGTGAGTTTTGCGTTGGGCCAGAAGCACGCAAGTGCAGCTGCAAGGCCAACCCATGCTGGGCCAATGGGGTGCAGACTATCAGTTAGCCAGAAGATGAGGCAGAGTGCCAAAATGACGATTAACCGCCACTCCTGAGCACTGACAGGTGTTGTCTCTTCTGGGGCGTCACCGGAGGTTTCTGGTAGTTTGTCTGGGAACATAACCAGCGTCAGACCAACAAGAATGATTGATTTAACAAATCCCAGAACTGGAAAGTTCAGTCGCAGGTAATCCCAGTAAGAAATGCTCAGATCGTAAAGGCTTTCGCTCATCCCTGCCAGGATCATGTTAGGGGCATTGGCGGGCAAAATTGTAAAAGCTGGTGCAAAAGTTGCGAAGGAAGCGGCACATAACATTCCTGTTCGACCATTAGAACCAGGTTTGAAGCCGATCTGAGCTGCTAAAGCTGAGATGACCGGCAACAGGATCATTATCCGGCCAATGGAAGAAGGCACCACAAAAGCCAGCGCCACACTGAAGACCACGATGCTGGAAACCAGCCCCGCATAACTGTTCAGCGGTAACCGCATCAACAGGACTGCGGCCCTCTTATCAAGCTTGGTGTGTTTGATTGCAGCACCAAGAACAAGTCCACTGAATAACAGCCAGAATGTTGACGTTTGAAACCCGGAAAACACGACCTCGGGTGGTGCAATTTGTATGACGATAGCAACAAAAAAGAAGGCAAGTGCAGTCCAGTATTCTGGAACGACACCGGTGGCCCACAAGCCGAGGCAGCCGACAGACAAGACTGCTGCTACAGCCATTCCTGCTGGTAGATAAGCGGCAGCAAGAGTGCCAGCTACTGTTGCTACCAATGCGACACCAGCAAATTGCCAAGTCTGCTTATTGATCGCGGAGGGTTTTGGAGTGTCGGGAGATGTTCTGAGACTAGAAGCCGGATTGGTATCGGGCTGCGTCTGATCTGTCATGGCGACCTACGATTCTAAATTCACGTTGAGGTGCCGGAGTATGTTTTTTGCGCGGACCAATAATCCAATCGATTTATCAGAGGCATAGCCTCAAAATTATTGAGTGTATCGCTGTGCGCAGACCTCAGGTTTTCTGAGGTGACTTATAGAATAATTCGAATTTACTCTTTTGAGGTCTCCAAGTATCGATTTGTACTTAAAGTGAGTTTTGGAATTGGAGACGTAAGTGACTATTTTAGAAACGTATCTTGGCCTTTCTGATGACTAGTCCACGCGAGACCACTATGTCCTATGAGATACACATGGAGCCGATTGGACTGGTTCGCACCGGTTTCCAGACGGTGAGCCAATGCCCTAAATCCAGCAGACGTAATCCTCAACAATGCGAGTTGGAAATTCATCCACCTTTCGCGGATGCGCTTTTGAACATCACGATGGCTTCTCACTTGTGGGTAATTTACTGGCTGCATCATTCTGACCGGACCGCCCTTGTGCGGAGTGCCCGGGGAGAAGAAGTAGCACGTGGTGTTTTTGCAAGTCGCTCACCAAACCGCCCGAACCCAATTGGGTTAAGCGCGGTTGAACTATTAAATTGGGACGGCAATATTTTGACGGTTAGCGGCCTTGATTGCCTTGATGGCACGCCGATTTTAGACCTGAAACCTTTTGTCCCTGCAGATGACCACCAGCCAACTGCGCAAATTGCGTGGCAGCCATGATCCGGAACCAGAGGATGCGCATGTTGCCGTGCGTCCCGCTTAAAAAGCCTGAGACATGCACCTTTTCCATAATTCAATTATGCGAGTTGCGGTGGCCGCTACTACGGCACTGCTCCTTACCGCTACTGCCGGCTTAGCTGAACCAAAGTATCGACTGGTTATAACCGATGCCCGCGGAGATCGAGGGATGCTGGCCCCCTATGTTCATGGCAAAAATGGCATCAGCTACCTTTATACCAGCTATGTGTTTGACACGCTGTTAAGCCAAGCCAAAAACGGTCAACTCGCACGAGGCCTTGCCCGCCGTTGGACCCTATCCAAGGACGGATTGTCCTGCGATATCTACATGGACATGCGGGCAAGTTGGCACGATGGGAAGCCCGTAACCGCCGGCGATGCTGCATTCACCTTCCGCTATATGCGAGAGCATCCTTATGTTTTTGCCTCTACAGAAAATGTGAAGTCGGCAGAAGTTCTTTCTGCAGATCATCTGCGTTTAACGCTGAAGCAACCCGATGCAGGGCTTCTGACCGGCTTATTACTTTCTATGCCTGTTTTGCCTAAACACGTTTATCAAAGTGTTGAAGAACCTCAGCGATTTGCTGAAGCAATAGCTGCAACGGGGAGCGGACCATATCGGCTTGCCGGTTACAACAAGGCACGTGGGCGTTATCTTCTGGAAGAAAACCTCGACTACTACTTAGGTAAGCCGAAATTTCACCGGATCGCGATTGTGAAAATGTCGACAGACGCTGCGTTACGAGAAGCACAAGCCGAAGGCATTGATGTAATCTCTTACCTCCCACCGGAACGCTTGGAGCAAGGGAAGGCTATTGGCCTCAATGTCGTGAAGTTCCTCAGCCACCATATTGTTCGATTGGGGTTTGATCACAGTGGCTTGTTCAAAGTGAAAGCACTCCGGCAAGCCTTGGCATATGCGATTGACCGTAAATCCATTGTTGAAACGGTCTTTCAAGATACCGCCGAGGTTGCGGAAACTGGGTTCTTCCAAACTGGGTCGCCGTGGCGGTCGCAAGCTGTTCATCCATCCTACACATATGACCCTCAAAGAGCAGCAGGTCTGTTTCTGGGTGAAGGTTGGACAAAAGACAGGGATGGCAACTGGTACAATAATGGAGAGCAGGTAACTCTTCGCCTGATTGCAAGCAAGCGTGAAAGCAACATCGCCAAAGTGCTGGCTGAACAGCTGGAAGCTTTCGGAATTCAGATGGATGTGCGGGTTTTAGAACGCGCAGCTCTTCAGGACAGCTCCATAGGTGGCAAATATGATATTGCGCTTTATGCCTCTAGCACACTGGGCGACTCGAACGGCATATTGCGGCGTGTGTTTGGCAAAAAATGGTCCAGTGACCGCTATGACGGAAAGATGCTAAAGGCCCTCGCAATGGCGCAGGCACTGGCAACCACAACGCAAACGCGAAAAGGTAATTTAGATAATTTTCAGGCTCTTTATGCCGAAGAATTACCAGCTTATGCGATCGCCAATCCCTACATGGTAACTGCCTATAACGACAAACTTTCAGGCCTTCAGTTTATGCCGGGTGGAGTTGCCATTGGCGTACCTTCAGCTCTGCATAAATCGTATCTGGTGGATTGATTGCCGGGAACACAGAGTCCAAACCGGCCACCTAAGGGTGGCTGGTATTCCAATAAAACATACTCAGGTAGAGCAATCTCGTGACGCCACCATTTATAATAAATATATTGTCCGGCCTTTGTGTCCGCCTCCTGGTGTTTCTGATGCTGATATTACTCAGCTTTTCCCTGCCAAGATTTTTGCCAGGAGATCCAGTGCAAATGATGGTGTCCTCTGATCTCTCACGGGATTTGACCAGCATGGAAGCTGCAGAGATGCGCGCATATATGGGACTGTCTGGTGACTGGTTACAACAACTGAAAGTCTATTTGACCGATCTGGTAGCAGGGGATCTCGGTTATTCCCTTCAGCATGCCGCTCCGGTTTCAATTCTGCTCATGGCATCCCTGCCGTGGACGCTGCTGTTGATTGCTTGTTCGGCGCCAATCTTTCTCATTATTGGGGCCGTGGGCGGTATTGAAGCCGGCAAATCTCCAGGTGCATTATTTGACCGGATTGCGACTGGCGTCATAACTGTAATCGCTAGTTTGCCTCCATTTACAACAGCAGTGTTGCTATTGCTGGCTTTTGGTATTCTCTGGCCCGTTTTACCTACGGGGGGGGCTGAACCGCTGTTCCCAAGTTCAAGTCTTGTCCAGAGGGATTTTGACATTGCTCGCCATGCAGTATTGCCGGTGCTGGCTCTTTCTTTGCACGAGGTTTCCAGGTTCTATTTTCTGGCCAGAGGTGAAGCGATAACCTTGTCTCACCGTCCCTTTGTCATCAATGCATGTGGTCGTGGAATAAGAGGATGGCGGTTGCGAACAGCCTATTATGGCCGAAGCCTGTTTCCAGTTTTTCTTGCCCGCATGAGCGACTCTCTGACCGGGCTTTTTGGCGCTGTTTTGTTTGTCGAGATTGTCTTCTCATATCCGGGAACTGGGCATCTGATTTATAATGCCATTCTGGATCGCGATTATGTGCTGTTGCAAGGTGCTGTGATTGCACTTGCAGGACTTGTGCTTGCATTGAATTGGGTGATTGATGTCACCGCTGCAAGCCTTGCGCGGAGGGGGTAATCTTATGCTGGGATATTGGTCTTCTGCCACGCAAAGTGCAGGCTTTGTATCTCGTGGCGCCCTCGCCGCTGGTACTGTTCTGGTGATGGCTGGCTTCGCTCTATCAGAAAGTTTGCCACAATATAAAACCAGTCCCGATGTCTTGCAGGCTCCCAGCGCGGCATATTGGTTGGGAACGAATGGTATCGGTCAGGATGTTTTTATTGGCCTTTTGCGGGCAGCCCCTATTACCGTGTTTCTTGCGCTCATAACGGCAACTGCTGCACTGGCCATTGCTCTTGCGGCTTCCAGTCTTGCTGCCTTCAGCGGGCCGCGGTTGCGCGGTGCTGTCTTACGTCTGGTTGATGTGTTGCAGGTGATCCCCTCTCTCCTCGTGCTACTGTTGTTGGCGGCGTGGATCCAGCCGGGTTTTTTGGGACTGGTCGTGCTGTTATCGCTTACTGGATGGCATGAGGATGTACGGGTTGCTTTGCCGATCCTTTTACGTGAATTGACTCGCGAAAATGTACACTTTGCCCGCCGCATGGGAGCCAGTCGGATTTATTGTTTACGGCACCATATTTTGCCTGCAATTTGGCCTGCTATTGTGGGCCTATTTTTGCAAAACGTGCGCCAAGCTGCTTTAAAGAGCGCTGGCTTTGGATTTCTTGGACTAACAGATCCTCGGCTTTTGACGTGGGGCAACATGATTCAGGATGCAATGGCGCATCTTTATACTGATGCTTGGGCCTGGTTGTTGCTTCCGCCAGCTGGCGCACTCTCTCTGTTTCTTATTGGAATTTTGGTTATTGGCGAAGGCTATGTTCTGACTGCCAACCCCACTGGGAAAGAACGTTATGATACGCGTTGAACAATTAAGCCTCTACCATGGCATTCGCCCGCTGCTTCAGGATATCACATTTGAGATCCATCCTGGACAAACATTGGCGGTGATTGGGGAACCCGGTGGCGGTAAAACCAGCCTTGCACATGTACTGATGGGTCTGACACATGGATACCGTCTTAAAGATGGGCAGGTCCCGGTCCCCAAAAACAATTTCAGCTGGACTGGTGAGGCATGGTTGGGACAACTCAATGTTCTTCGTGCAAACAAGCACCAATTGCAGGCAATGCGCGGGCACAGTTCTGGAATGATAGTGCAGGCACTGGCAGATGCGTTGAACCCGCATTTGACTGTTTTGCAACATGTTCAAGAACTTTTGCACGTTCACGGAATTTATCGTCGTGATGCACGGGACGTGTGTGCCAAAGGCAATATTCCCGAACGTCTTCTGCATCGTTATCCAGCTGCATTGAGTGGAGGAGAAATCCAGCGGGTTCTCACCACTCTCGCCCTCGTTAATGATCCAGAGTTTTTGATATTGGATGAGCCAACAACCGCACTGGATATGGTCAATCGGGAAATTGCGCTGAGAGCGTTTCAGAATGGCAGCGAACGACGTTGTCAAATGCTAATTACACACGATATTGATCTTGCACGACGCCTCGCAACGCATGCGGCGGTCTTGAGACAAGGCCGGCTTACAGAGATTGGGACTGCTGAAGAGGTCTTAGAGCAACCTCGTAGTCTGTACACACAGCAGTTGTTGAAGCTACGTCGTGCCTCCAATAAGCCCAGACCTTTCCCCAAAGATAATTCAATTCAAGATCCCATTTTAGAGGCAAAAGTTGGGAATGGATTGACAATCAACTGCATCAGTCATGAAATACAGGGTACACCTTTGCTGTCAGATGTCTCTGCATTTGTGCCTGCTGGCCGGTGCATGGCTGTCCTCGGGCCGAGCGGCAGCGGTAAAACAACATTAGCTCACCTCCTGACAGGATATGAGAAGATTCAAGATGGGTTTGTGTATTGGGGAACTGATGTTGCGCGAACGCGCCCACTAGCAACCCTTATCCCTCAGCACCCACACAGGGCGATGGCCTGTCATTTCTCCGTTGCCGAAGTTTTGCAGGAAGCATTAATGCTGACTGATGGAGATATGGCAGATTTGACGAAGCTGTTAGAACGCGTTGGCCTACCTACGGAAAGTGATTTCTTAAAGCGGAAAACGGCAAATTTGTCTGGCGGGGAAGCGCAGCGATTGGTGATTGCTAGAGCATTGGCGACACGTCCGAATTGCCTGGTTGCCGACGAACCAACATCAGCGCTTGATATGCAAGCACGTAGCCAAGTTTTGGAAATCCTGCGAGGGGCTATGCGGAACAGAAATGTAGCATTGGTTTTGTTCACGCATGACCTGGATGTCACGCGGGCTCTCGCAGATAAGATATGTCATCTGGAACAGGGGCAATTGGTCTGTAACCAAACTCCGCTTACCAATGCTGCAAGTTAAAAGGATGACCAGCGCGTTTGGTGACGCGCTGGTGGTTTAGGCAATGACTTCAGAACGGGCTCTCAAACTACGAACCCGATCCGACAACCAATCCAGATTGGGGTCCGCTAACCCAAGTTCGCGGAGATGGTCTGCTGTATTCCATAGATAGTCACAATTGGGTCCACGTTCCCCTGCAGCTGTAGATATAATTTGCGCCTCTTCTTCGGGCTCAAATTGGCCGTACTGCTCATGCGTGCGATTAACAACGTATGTGAGGGCATCAACCTTCCGACCATCTCGAAGTGAGAGAGTGGTAATGATTTCGTAGTAAGCCGGGTTGAACAGCTCGCGCGCACGGAGGTCTTTAAGTACTTCCTCTTGCTTATCGCGAGGAATGGCCAGTGCGACACCATCACAATATGAATCTGGTGAGGCGTCGAGCGCTAGCACTAACCCATGTTTTTCAAAAGTGCCACGGTATCGCAAGGAGCATAGGCAGAACCTTCGCTGCCAACCCTCAAGCCGTGCTGGCACTTGCTCCATAGGGTCAAAGCCAGGGTTCCAGATCAGGGACCCATATCCGAAAACCCAAAGCATTTCAGTCATTCTGCATTCCTTTATGGGATAAAATCTGTAAACACAAAAAGGGCACCACCTTGCGGCGCCCTTTGCTGTGCTATGGCAACCTATCAATCCATGATGAGCTGATAGGAGGCAACAAGGCTAGAGTAAGGTGGCAAAAATACTGATTTTGCCTGTCCATCCAGCAAGACCGTGTCCTTAGCGTCGAAATGTAGATGGATCGGAAGTTTTGTGAGCCAGTTGTTGGAGACCTTTCCGATGCGACTGCCTTTGGCGATCTTATCCATTGGCTTTACCTGAAGGGTATCCATATCAAGATGCACATAACGATAAAGCGTGCCGGATGCTGTCTGAATGGTTACAGCGAACCGGCCTACGTGTGCCACGATGCCATTATCAGCAGCGACAGCCCAATGTTTGCTGGCTTCACAAGATGCGGGACGAATATCCTGCCCCTGGTGCCCACCTGATGCACAAACTGGGAGATCAGCTCTACGGAATTCGCAGAAGTTATCGCGCCATGGATAAGAGTAATTGGCCTCATCGCATTCACTTCCGCCGCCACCTTTAAACCCACCCGGTGCGTAGGCATGTGATTTGGCATAGGCAGGGCCGGATTCTACCGGGAACCGCATGTTTGGAAAGAAGATTGCTTTGCTTACAATACCTTCACCCGTACCCTCTATCAGATCACCAGGCGCCATAAACCGCGAGCTTTCCTCTGCCTGTACAGCAAAGCTGAATGTGAGTGCTAAACACAGATAAATAAGTCTCATCATTGGTTCGCTCCATTCACAACAATCAAGCTCTGAGCAACAGAGGTTAGGTAATCTGGCTTTGTGCAGCGGGTGTCTTCTGTCGGCTGATCGCAGGTGATACGGATCGTGTAGAACGCACCAAACCGGTTGAGGTTATAGTCTGCTCCGTCCCCAATGGATTCGTAGGCTCCGGTTTTGTGATGCAAAGTTAGGTCATCAGTTCCGGACAGGACAGAATGAGAGCCCAGAATGCTGATCTGTGCCCCTTCCAGGTCGTAGTAGGTTGCGTAAGCTGATCCCTGCCCAGCAAAGCGAGGGGTTGCCAGTTTTGCGGAAGACCCAAATATAAGGACTGGGAGCTCCATAGCCTTGAGTTCTTTTGGAGCTTCGTCGACAAATTTGTTCAATGTTACAGCGTTTTGAGCAACTGCGCGCTTTGTAGCGATTTTGGCAGCTGACCAGTCAATTTTTGAAGGCACACGCTGCACACTATTCTTCGCCAGTGCTGGCATTGAAGCGGTTGCTGCCATAAGGGTAGCCGCCAGTGCGACTTTGGCAAATTTCATTAACAATCTCCTATGAATGCAAAGGGTAGCGGTGCCTCAGCAATATCGAGGCACACTTTCACTCAGGCCGGTTCCAAGGTCCGCTCTACTTCTTTTTGAGCAGTATCTTTTTTGGCCATTGCCTCTAGTCGCGTCATTTGACTGATGATGTTGCGACGGTGCATTTCTTCGGTTCCACCAACGCTGCAAAATGCCAATGCATCACGCAGGAAGGTTGAGACCTCGCCTTCATGATAGCCCTTACTGCCGTAAAGCTTGAGCAGATCAATGGCCCCGTTTGTTATGGCCTCGGCACCAACCAACTTGGCGATTGAGCAGGTCATGCCCGCTTCAGGGGCGCCTGACAACAGTTGATGGAGCGCGCCGTAGGCAGTCCACTTGGCTGACTCTGATGCGATGCGCATATCAGTCAGCTTTTTTTGAATGTACTGATGCTCAATCACCGGCACGCCAAAAGTTTGCCGCTTCCCTGCATAATCCATAGCTGCCTTTAACATGGGCTCAACCATCCCTGCGGAGACGAGACCGTAGTACAGCCGACCTAGAGAAACGAAGGTGATGAGGTTCCGCAGGCCTTTGCCCGGTACCCCAAGCAAATCACCGTAATGCAGAGAGATATTGTCAAACTTCATCGGACCTGTTGGAAGATCGAGATTACCTAGCTTGTAATCGTATTCGCCGACTTCCAGACCTTTAGTGCCAGCATCGAGAAGAATAAGGGAAATACCATCACGCGCATGACCGTCGAGCTTACACACAACCAGTGTGAAATTGGCAATTGGGGCATGTGCAATGTTGTACTTGGCCCCATTTAGTACAAACGTTTCGTTCGGACCAGGCGTTAGAACCGAGGAGGTCGACCTTACATCTGTTCCCGTATCTGGGTCAGCAATTGCTGTTGCACTGAGCTTACCCTTTAGGATGCGTCCCAGATAATCTTTCTTTTGAGCTTCCGTTCCAAACAAGTTAAGGGCATGAACCATGCCAGCTTGTGCAATTACAGAAAGCAAGATGCCTGGAGTGCGGACAGTAGATGCAAGACCTTCCAGTGCGGCTGTAAAGTCCCACCAATTGGTGCCATCACCACCATATTCAGAAGGGACGATAACCCTCCAAAGACCGGCTTCTAAAAGCCGGTCCCAGGTATCCTGATCAAATGTTTGCCTGCCAAGGTGCAGTTCGTTGTGGTCAATCTGACTGCCAATCGATGCGTATTTTGCTCTTAAGGCAGCCTGACGTTCATTCCATTGCAGATCCATCTGAGATCTCCAGGTTACGAGAAATAGTTAGATGGACCTTAGGCAGGTTCTGGCGTGCTCGCAGGTTCCTGCAGAGCTGTTACAGCGGCCTTAAAGGCATCTGGAACACGATAGGTGGCCTGCTTTTCGTAATCAAACATCACATGGGTGGAAGCGGCATTTGCAACAACGCGGCCTTTCTGATCACCCAAGCGCATTTCGTGCTGCATCTCAAAGCTCTTACCACCAAATTTAGTGACCTTGCTCAGCACCACCAAACGGTCGCCGTACAGGGCTTGCGAAACATAGTCACAAGAGGTTTTGACCATGATGTGCGGTAGTTTTTCCGACTTCGGCAGCTTCAACAGGTCATGCATGTACTCAAGATATGCTGATTGCATGTAATCGTAATAAATAGGACTGCTCACATGGCCCATGGAGTCCGTGTCGCGGTAACGGATATCGATCGGTGTTTCATATGCCTTCTGAGTCATAAAATTCTCTCCTATTGGGTTGTTGAAGTTCAGCTGCCGTAGTTAGGTGGCTGTGAAGAGCGGTTTCCAACGGTCCATGGATGGTGAAGCCCATCGGAACCGGCCCGTGTTTCCGCAAAACGGTCAAAGAAAATTCTTGGGCAGCGCAAAGAGTGGTGATGCAACAGTCCGTCTCACCTTTCGCGCACTCGGCCGCCGCAATCACATTGCTTGCTACGAACTTGCGTTCAATGGAGGCCGGGATCAATTTCTCCGGGGCTGGGTGAGTGGCGCAAACTGACGGCGTCTCTCCAGTAGATGAGGCAAGAACCATGTTGTCGGTGTTCATGATGAAAACATCCATCAATCGCAGATTGCCGATGTGCCCATAAATTATGGAGTGAAGGTGCGGATAAGCGACCACGCTTAAAAGTACTGATCCACCGCATTTGGCTACGGCGTCTGCCGCGAGTTCCATTGTCGGGTGCAAAAAGAGCTTGGCGTTGGGGCACTGGCGCGTCGCCCATTTCAAAGCTGCTTTCTCACAATTCGTACCAGTGGGACCTAGTGTTTGAACCTGTCGGACCCAGGAAAACGGAGGCAAGCTTGGGGCCGTGTCCAAATACTCGGGAGTGTCAAGTTGTGCATCCATAAAGCGTCTTATCCTTCACCGGGAAAGAAAAATTGGAGAATGCCAGAGTAGTGTATGCATGACGCACTTCCACACCGACAAACCGCATTGGTTTGCTCTTACTCTTCAGTTTTTTGGTGAACACGTGGTCAGCAGGAAGCGGTTTTATCTTCCAAAAATTCCTGCTCGATGTGTCGCGAAATTTGTCCCTCGCACTCGCAAAACTGACTTCCTGTAACCATATGGCGCTAAAAAGGTCTGTGCGAACAAGATGAAAATACTGATGGCTTCCCTCAGGATAGATGAGGCATTCTCAAAAAAGAGAAGAGCAAGGTAAATTATTGATAATATTGGGGTCTGCATAAAAATACGGCATCGCAAAAATTGCGATGCCTTACGAATAACTTAGCGGAACTTATGAAGCTTGAGCCGTCAAAACAAGTTACGCAGCAATGGCTGTGCGCCCCATCCCATCATGAAGATCGAGGCATCGTTCAAACCACACACGAACCGGATCAGTAGGTTCAAGTAGAGGGGCTCCACAACAAACTCGGCACCATTGCAATGTCCCAAATAAGATGTAGTCCGCGTACAGTGGTTTATTGCTGCCAAGCCAATTTTGCCCGCTTAGTAAGTCGCGAATGGGCGCTAACTTCTGCGGCAGGGCAGCCAGTTCCACACCACGGTTCGCATAGACGTCTTCCAGAGTTTGACCAAACCGTTTTTCACGCGCTGCGCGGAAGTATGTGCGATCAGCATCACTCATAAGATTGTGCATGTCCATGACTGCAATAACGGCAAGAGAGGGATGTAGAACAGTCTTGCAATAGCTCTCGACAAATCGCGATAGAGCAATCCCGCCGGCACCGTCAAACAAGCTTGGTGCATCCAAATACTTCTCTTCAAGATGCCGCGCAATTTCAAAGCTGTCGTTCAGCAGGGTTCCACCATCGTTTAACACCGGAACGCTAGTGAAGGAGCCATCCTCGATCCCTGATATGTCCTCAAAGGAGACTGGGTTCAGTGTGAAGTCCAATCCTTTATGCTTGAGCGCCATTATGATTTTCCAGACATGGGGAGAATAATGTTCCCCGGAAGCCCCGCTAAGACTGTAAAGAATTCTATTCATGTGGGTTCTCCTGATGAGAATAAAACAATGGGTCGTGTTACGAAATTCCTTAGGTATTCCAATTTGTTATTATATTTCAATGCCACTTTGATATTGCCGACAGTCAACTAATTGCCCAAAATACATCAATGTTTCTCCTGCACCTCAGATCTTCTGCAGATCCGTGGTTTTCAACATTAGACTGCATCACCTTGGGCTATGAAGCGATCAATGCCGCCTTTAACTGATCCTCCTCACGAAACGGCACGCTTGCACAGTTACTCGTGGCAAGGATGGACAGAACAGCTGCAATTATTGGATCCTCCACACGACAAGACAAATGTCCAAAGAGTACCCGTGCAGATCTTCGTATCTGAGTGAGCAATACGATTTCTGATTGACTTCCTTGATTGTGAGATGTGTTGGTATGAACAAGACCAACTCCAACTCCACTGGCTATCAATGCTCGTGTGACGCCTTCATCATCCACGTTGATGACATGCTTGGGGCGTATTCCGTGGGTATCTAAAAGCTCTCGCGCTAATCGCCCGCAACATGAATTACAGCTAGGGTAGATCCAGGGAGTATTTTCAAGTGCTTTCCAATCTACCTCTGCCGCAACAGGCACAAGCCCAACTGGAGCCGCGAGGTAGATACAGAAGTTAGAAATCTCAATAGTTGAGAGATCTGAATCATCTTCACCTGTTTCCGTGTAAAATCCAGCGTCCAGACTGCCGTTCCGGATTCCTTCAAGAACTTTCAGCGATGACCGGTGTTGAAGGGCAACCTCGACCTCAGGGAATTCCTGTGACATAGCAGCCAAAAGATTGCTAACAATAGCTGTTCCCGAGTTCCTTCCGGCGCCCAACGTCAATTGCCCAGCCAGGCTACCCCGCAGACGGGACGCCTCCTCCAAAAATCGCTGATGTTTATCCAGCAATTGATGAGCTTCAGCCAACAACCTTTGCCCATCTGGAGTAACTGCCATACCACGCGGTGTGCGTTGAAATAGAGTTAGGCCTAATGTTTCTTCCATATTTTTGATATGTGCACTGACTGCCGGTTGGCTGCGGAAAAGTAAATCCGATGCCTTGGTAATACTACCTTCACGTGCAACCGTCACGAACGTCTTAAGTTGATGAATGTCCATCCTTTTCCTTCCATAGAGAAAAGAGTTTCCTGAACGTATTCAGTTTTGAAAAGGACAATTGCAGTGCTCAGCCGTTGGCTTTGGGCTATAATGCTGGCCTCCCGTTAAACGGGTGTTCCCTGTCTTTACCCTACGATATCTCAGTAGCTATGCCAAACCTACATTTGACAAGCCACTTCTTTGAAACTTTATCGCGCGAATCAACCTGTGGGGTTTCAATGAGGTCGCGTATTCACGTGATCCAAGGTAAGTATTCAGTGATAAATGATTTGTTTTAGAATTCAGGTGAATATTATGAATGTTTACTGCTGTAAATATAGATTTACCCTCCACATTAGAATTAAAAATACTAATCTACACCGAAGTTTTGACGTAAACATCAAATTTACTCGAGGTAAATATAGAAACCCGCACATCGTCATCATACATACTTTGTATTTATTACATAGATACAATATGCAATATTGATAATTATTATACGATGCGGCATTGCCAATTGTTTGAAGAAGAATATTCGGTGTTGTCACGTTAAGTCGGACTTGGTCGTAAAACCCAAACTGGGCGTACTTCATGCGTCCATCATGGCAGCCATTTTCCATTAAGCAAATGCGTTCATGCGATGAAGGTGAGTATCGATTGAAGAACGTTTATCGCGAGGTCGAACGAAGAGGTCGCGCAGGCAGGAGAAGACAGCCACAAACCTTTGCAGCTGTCCCGGTGATTTGAATCTCTGCATGGCTCGCTCTCGTTTTCGCAAGGGTAAATGTGAGTTCTCTGTGAGGTTGTTCATGCCTTTGTGAGAGCGGTGCTCAACGTCAGGCATGACCCCGCGTTTTGCGGCACCATAGAACCGGAACTTATCGGTAATCATCCGCTTTGGAGCTCCACCTTGTTTTTTCAAAAAGCGGGTTAGTAAACGCCTGGCAACCTTGGTATTGCGCCGTTTCTGAAGGAATTCATCCAGATGGGCTTTGTTGCAATATTCCCCTGATGAAGTGTATCTTCTCTGAAAATCCCTTTTTTGAAGACTTCCTTTATGCCGTTTAAACACAATGCCGACCTTCGTCACAAGTTCGAGAAAACCGAATAGCGAACGTAGAAGAACACCGCATACAAAATCACGTCTTTAGGATAATGGGTGCCTTTAAAGTTGGTCAAAGCGTTAAACTTTAAATCGCAAATTTTGAACGAACTTTTTTAAACTAAAAAAGCGAAAGCTGCAAACCGACTAAAATTTGCGACAGAACCCTCCCTGCTTTGTTCGTTATTCAGGTTTTCATTAGCAATGTGGCAACGTCATACGCCGTTCTGCGCCGACACTGCGTTGACAAGAACTTCCAAAACCAACCCTCATATGGTAAAAATATAATTTGATATAGTGAATTTAGTAATTTCGTTCATTTTTCGCCAGCATTCACTCTAAACAACTATGGTGGCCATATGAGTTCAGATCAGCACACCCATAATCATCATCACGATCACTCGCATTTGACGGAAACTGAAGCGCGTGTGAGAGCGCTTGAAAGTGTCTTGACTGAGAAGGGCTACATAGACAGCGCGGCAGTCGATGAGATCGTACAGACATATGAAACGAAGATTGGGCCACAAAATGGTGCTCATGTCGTTGCCAAATGTTGGAGCGATGCCAAGTTTAAAGAATGGCTGGAAACGGATTCAACAGCAGCCATTCATTCACTTGGTTACACCTCGCGACAGGGCGAACACATAGACGCTGTTTTTAATACCGATGACGTTCATCATCTGACCGTCTGCACACTTTGCTCATGCTACCCTTGGTCAGTGCTCGGCCTTCCTCCAACTTGGTATAAATCTCCCCCCTACCGATCTCGCGTTGTCATTGATCCACGCGGGGTTTTGGAAGATTTTGGTTTATCCCTTCCCGAGACAACAAAAGTGGAAGTTCACGATTCGACCTCTGAGATCCGATATCTCGTTATCCCACAAAGACCGGCAGGAACGGATGATTGGTCTGAAGAACAATTGGCCAAGTTAGTTACCCGTAACTCTATGATCGGTACGGCTATGGCCAATAAACCGGAAGATCAAGTATGAACGGCGGCGCTGATCTCGGCGGAATGATGGGGTTCGGTCCAGTGAACGAAGAGCAAAATGAGCCACTCTTTCATGCAGTGTGGGAAGGACGGGCGTTAGGAATGACGATTGCCCTGGGTGCTTGCTGTCAATGGAATCTTGATATGTCCAGGTTCGCCAGAGAGAGCATGCAACCCGCTGAATATATGCAAACCCCCTACTATAAAATTTGGATGGAATCTGCTGTCCGATTGATGAAAGAGCGCTCGATGATTTCTGAAGCGGAAATCGCCGCTGCGACCATGATTGATGCGCCTATACCAGTAAAAGGAAAATTGGAAGCGCAGGATGTAAATGCCGTGCTGTTTGCTGGTGGGCCGGCCAATAGAGACCCGCAAGGCAGCCCAACTTGGAGTGTGGGAGATCAGATCAAAACAACCAATAATCATCCCAAAACCCATACGCGGTTACCGCGATATGCTCGCGATAAAAATGGCCAAATTACCAAAATCCATGGCTTTCATGTATTTCCTGATAGCAATTCACAAGGTCAAGGTGAGGACCCTAATTGGCTTTACCAAGTTACCTTTAAATCTCGCGATCTCTGGGGTGATCAAGGAAATGATGTCGACACAATGTCACTTGACTTGTGGGAACCGTATCTGAGAGCAAACTTATGAACAGTCCAAACTTAAGTGTTTTGCCTGCCATCATTCTCCAAGATGATAAGCCCGTGTTTAACGAACCTTGGGAAGCCCAAGCTTTTGCAATGGCTGTGAACCTTCATCAAAACGGAGCATTCGGATGGGATGAATGGGCAAGTGCCTTGTCGTTTGAAATCCATTCAGGAGTAGAGCGCAGCTATTATCAACACTGGCTGTCGGCTCTCGAAAAATTGGTATCCGACAAGTCATTAACGACCAGAGCGGATCTTGAAGCAACAAAAACTGCGTGGCACACAGCAGCATCTGCAACTCCGCATGGTGAGCCGATAGTTTTGAAATAGGCTTGGGGCGGAAACCGGTGGCGCACATAACTGAGATGGGCTGTGGTCATTCAGAGCGACTACATTGTCGACATGGTGTGAGAGTTAGCGTGTCAACGCCGCGACTGAGTCTCAAACGTTATACTAATCTGGCGAAGTAAGCCAGATTTCCAGCTGGAATCACTTCACGAGAAACGTTTTCATCGGTTATTTTGAAACAAACCAATCGCGCATATTAATATATGCGAAAACACAATACTTTAATATTTTCAACATGTTACGAATAGTTTTATTGGTTTTTATGCAGAAATCGTTGTGATCTGAACCAACCAGTAAGAAACCGTTAACCAAGTCCTCGTTGACTTTGAATTCGGATGTGCCAATTATTCCTTTAATTCCTGTTTAAACAAAAAATCCGGGTGATTTAGGAAATGGACACTGAGACACTAGAGCATGGTATTATGCTTTCGCAGATGAAGGCAGACCATAAGGCTTTATCCAGCACGCTTGCGGCGCTGGCACAGTCTCAGTTCCCTCCAAAAGCGGAAAAGAACCTGCGCAAATTTGCAGCGTCAGAGGCGGCAATTTATTTGGGCATCACCCCTCGCTATCTCGCCTTGACCGCTGATGAAATGGGGCTTGAAGTCGAGAAGGTCGGCCGCGGCGAGCGTCGTTACTACTCTCTTGAACAAATGAATCAGATCAGGGTATATCTAGCTGAAAAAGCGGGTGATGATACCGCCAAGGCGCTGAATTATGATCCGCGCCGCAAAGCAGATGAAGACATTCAGATCATTGCCTGCTCCAACTTTAAAGGTGGCTCAGCCAAGACCTGTACATCGGTTCATTTGGCGCAATATATGGCATTGCAGGGCTACAGGATTTTGCTAGTTGATTTGGATCCGCAAGGGTCGGCATCCAGTATGCTCGGGTTTGTTCCGGAAATGGTGTCAGAAGATGATTCTCTTTTTGCATCAATAAGGTACGACGATCCCAGGCCTATGAGCGAAGTGGTTCAAAAGACCTATTTCGACAATCTTGATCTGGCGATCGGCAGCCCGTTCCTGACCGAATGGGAATTCTTTGCGCCGCACTATGCAACGCTTGCGGGGCAGGAAGAACCGGGCCTGCGTAATCGTATTGCAGATATTGAAGATGAGAAAAAGCAAAAGGGTATCAGTAATAAGCGGCTGCGTGAGTTGGAAGAAGAGCTGGCCCGCAACCATGCAAAGCTTTCGGACTGTCTGCAACGCAAGCTCTACTTTACCCGTCTTCAGCTTGCGTTTGAGGATGTTGAAGATGCCTATGATATTATCATCTGCGACACGCCGCCGAGCCTGGGTTATTTATCCAATGCCGCGTCCTTTGCAGCTGATCACCTGTTGGTGACCATTCACCCGCAATGGATCGATTGTGAATCCATGGCGCAGTATCTGGCGACCTCCATTGCCCACAACGAGTTCTTCGAAAGCACAGTGGCCAAACAACTTGGTCCCGAATATCTGGTACCTAAGACGTTACAATATCTGATCACCCGTCATGACAACACCAGCCGTCCGGAAACAGACGTGGTGACCATGCTGCGTACTCAGCTGCAAAATGTCCTAACCAGCACGATGCTGCGCAGCTCCGCTATTGCTGAAGCAGGCAATGTTCAGCAAACGCTTTATGAAGCTGAACGTTCCAACTTCAACGGCAAGACTTATGATCGCGCGCTGGATTCTGTGAACCGGGTTAACAGTGAACTCGAAGAGCTTTTGAAATCCTATTGGGGTCGCTCATGAACGATAAGCGTAAGAGAAACAAGAGCAAACTCAGTGCGATCATGACCGGCAACAATGCGGGTCTAGAGCGTGCAGCAAGTACGCCTGCTGCTGAAGAACTGCCAGTACCGCGCGAGAAAAGTGCGGTTGGGCGGCTTGGAGCGGCCCTGCACTCTTTAACGGAACAACGCAGTGAAACCGTTGACCCGAGCCTAATCATCCAAAACCTCGACGCTAAGTTGCTGCTGCCTTCACTGGCGCTGGACCGTGCATTTGAAGGCGATGATGAGGAGCTGGATAGTCTGGTTGAGAGTATTTCTCAAAATGGACAGCAAGTTCCGGTTTTGGTGCGCCCTCATCCCGGCAAACCAGATCATTACCAGATTGCTTATGGGCATCGCCGCGTTAAAGCTTGTCAGAGGTTGGACATTGCGGTTCGTGCTGTTGTTGAGAATCTGAGCGATGAAGAACTTGTTATCGCGCAGGGTAAGGAAAACGAAGAGCGCAAAAACCTTACTTATATTCAGCAATGCTATTTTGCTGCGGAACTGAGCAAGACCTTTACCCGTGAGGTTGTGGCCGCTGCCGTTGGCGCTGGCGATAAGACCCGGGTCTCTAAACTTACCTCTATTATTCGCCGCGTGCCTGAAGATCTTATTGAAAGCATTGGCTCTGCTCGCGGTATTGGCCGGGTGAAGTGGGAAACTGTGGCAAAAGCGTGTGAGAGCGAGGGCACTGTTTCTCGCCTGCGCAAAAGCATTGCCAACCTCAAGACCTCCGGCAAATGGCAAGGCCTGACCAGTCCTGATCGGTTCGCCTGGCTACATGATCTGACGATCTCTTCTGAGGTGGTGGATGGCAACTTATCCCCCTCTGCCCTGGAGAGGGTAGAGTCCCGAAAAGCGGCGGCACGAAGCACGCTTTTGATTAAAGACAGCGAAGGCAAGCCGGCCATTGAAGCGCGCGGCACACGGAATTTCAAGATTGTACTGGCAGATGAGGCGCGAGCTGCGGCCTTCTCCGAATATCTGACCAGTAAGATTAATCAGTTGCTGAAGGATTTTGAGCAGCAGGAACAAAAGGTCACCGAGCTAATGGGAGCAAGCGAATGACCTAAACGGAAAAGAAAACGGTCTTGCAGACGGCAATCCGCAAGACCGGAATTCACTGGCATTCAGAGCTAAGCTCTAGAAGTACCGTATCAACAGAATCACCGTACTTCGTGCAGCTGTTAAAATCAATCGCCTTTGTCTTGGGGCGGTACGATTTTGTGCGCCCTACCCTCTGATTTGCCTGATATTGTTGGAACACGTTGCACAACGTGTGTTTTAAACGCCCTTCCATCTGTTGGGCGAGAGGTTTTGCTATGCAAAATTCAGGCTCGGTCGCCTCTTTTAGAAAACTCACACCTGAGATGATGGTTAGCCAGCGGTTGGCTATGGCAAATGATATTGTGGAGACGACGAAATCAGAAGTGGCTATGGCTTTGAAAAAGGCTGCCCCTGCCCTAGGCGTTGACGGCACCACCTATCATATTTTGGATATTCTGATCGGCCTGACAGCTGCTGATGATTGGCAAACGAACCATCGCCCTCTCGTTGCAATTTCCAACGAGAAGCTTGCAGAATACGTATGCCGCTCAAAACGCACCGTTATTCGGTGTTTGAAACGTCTGGTGGAAGCGGGCATTATTGCCTATCGCGATAGCCCAACAGGACGGCGCTATATTCACCGCGGTGAGTTTCGGCAAGGCCGGCTCGGCGAGATTGAGCGTGGCTATGGGTTTGATTTTTCCCCTGCCCGGCAGCGCGTGCATGAACTTAAAGCGATCGGCGCCCAATTTGCGGCTCGTCTCAAAGCACAGAAGGATGCGCGCCGAAGTGTTAACCGATTGCTGCGTGCCATTGAGGATATGGCCTCACTCGCGGCGAGGGAGGGCATTGGCTTTTCTGATGTGCAGGAAGCTGTCTCAGCTCTGAATGAGAGGGCTATGGATATAGTCACTCGGGCGGAAGTATTGCAGAATCTTTATGAAATGGCGGTTGCTGCGTTTGCACCTACTGAGGAGGAAACGCAGCAAATAGATGTTCCTGTTCTTGGAGAAATGGCATGCGCGGGTGACATTAATGGCATCCCTTATAATAATACAAACCCTCAGTCTCTCAAAAGAAGTAATAGAACGCGGAGATCAGCTAACGCTGATCCCTCAAATTCATCCGATCCCAAACAAGTTGGGATAAAACCCGCTTTAGAGAGGAAGCAAGATCGCAATTTCTCTGCCAGCTCTAATCCTCAGCATCAAGAGGGTGCACTGGAGAATATCTCTATCGGGCTGCTCAAATCAGCTTTGTCTAACTTGCAGGACAGTCTTGGGTTCGAATTCAGTTGCTGGGGCGATTTGCTGAAGGTGAGCGGGGATATCGCGTTGCTGATTGGCCTGTCTCAGTCCGGCTTTGAGCATGCTCAAGGCAAAGTTGGGCGCTATGTTGCAGCCGCGGTTCTAGCCACCACAGCTGAAAAGGCACTGCGTGATCCGCTTCTGATTTCCAGTCCTGGCGGTTATTTCCGGGCGTGTGTTGATCGGGCCGTTGATGGTGAATTGGCGCTGCACAAATCGTTGTTCGGATTGGCCCAAGCCCGTTGAACGCGTGCAATTTTGCAAGGAGGAGGGTGTACGCGTGCACCTTTGAGTTAAAAACCTATATAAATCAATAGGATAACAATTTTACCTTTTGTTAATCTTAGTTTTGTGCATGGACACTGAAGTGTCTAGTAGTTTTGGACAGAATGAGACAAAGGCTTATCGACCTTTCTACGCAGTGCCTTTCGCTGGCGCCTATGGGTACAATTAGTCGTATTTGATAAGAGAGTGGTTTTGGAGTGTTGTCACGTTAAGTTGGATTTGGTCGCAAAACCCAAACTGAGCGAACTTCATGCGTCCATCCTGGCAGCCATTTTCCATTGAGCAAATGCGTTAATTCGATGAAGAACGTTTATCGCGAGGTCCAACGAAGAGATTGCGTAGGCAGGAGAAGACAGCCACAAACCTTTGCAGGGCCTTGTTGCAGAAAGAAAATTAAGCTTACAACTCGCCCTTACCCGCTTAACTCAGCTCGCAATGAGGCGCTCGAACGTCGGTCGTCCAAGGTCAGTCATCCGATTGAGGACGGAGACATTGATTTTAGCCTCGGTCTTCTGGTTTGCAAACTTACGAGACTTCAAACTTGTCCCGATGACTTGTTTATAGCGCCCCATCAAGGTCTCGCCTCTTGAACGCCGCCCGTATCGGGTCTGCTTCTGCCACCCTGCTCTGCCATGTTTCTCAATGAGAAGAATATCCCGGTCACGGGCCGTAGGAGCGATCGCAGCCTGTGGGCTGCTGTTTTGGGCGGCGGTATGATGACCTCAACGCCGTCAAAACGGTCAGCTATTTCGTGGTGTGTGGGAGTGCCATCATAAGCTCCATCGCCAAGAAACGTGCCAACCGGACCCTCAACCTGATCCAGTATATCCGGCACAACAGTTGGATCGCCAACGATATCTTCCGTCAGTTCAGAACAAACGATTATCCCGCTTTCCAGGTCCTGACCAAGGTGAAGTTTGCGCCATTTTCTGCGCTTTTTCTTGGTTCCGTGTTTGGTCTCCTGCTACTCACCAGCTCTGAACATCTTCACGCCTGTGCTGTCGATCACAAGCGTTGTCGAGCCAGGACTCTTTTCAGATTTGACTTTGGAAAGGTTCACCCCACCAGCTCGGCGCGACAGGGTGCTATAGTCAGGAAAAGGTAAGTTCAGATCCGTTAGAGCAAACACAGAACGAACAAATCCTTGTGTCTGCCGCAAAGCTAAACCAAACACGGATTTGACACTCAAACAGGTTTTAATGGCAAGATCTAAATACTTGGCGGGTCTCCCGCTGCGGTTGCTCGTTGGTGCGAGTCAGGCACCGGCAACGCTGTCTTCAACCCAGACTGTGATGTCTCGACGCCGACGCAGGCTTTCATTATACTCCGACCAGTTCGTCACCTTATATTCGGTTTTCTAGAACTTGTGACGACGGTTAGCATTGTGTTTAAACGGCATAAAGGAGGTCTCAGAGAAGATAAACTTCATCAGGGGAATATTGCACCAACGCCCAATAGGGGGTCTGCTCCAGAAGAAGGCGAAAAGATTTTTATCCGTTCTCGACTAAGTCACTACTCTCTTCCGCCCTAAACACCACCGCTTTTCTGCCACCTCATATCGCTATGCCCGCGCTGATGCGTGCTGCTTGTGGACCGACTACTCGACAGAGTTGTGTGCATGAAGACCCTTTTTGCGCTCTACTACACTAGATCGGAATAACCTGACAAACCCCTCTTTAGTTACCCAGATCAAAAGCTCATTCAACAAGACGCACCACTCCGTTAACCCCCGACATTAAGTTTGTAACAATGCCTAATATTTGAACTCACTGTGAGAAAACCAACAATTTCTCATTGGCTTAAGGAGCTACGTTATTTTATTGATAGTAAAGATTGTTAAATGTTCAAATTTTGCAATAATGAGCACATACATTATTTGTGCTTCCTGCATTTTTGGTAATTTCAACTCAGCGTTAAGATAGGCATGGACTCAAACACCTCCTCCCTTTGGTTTGACAGCGAACCCAGTGAGCATAAGCTTAATTGATCTGTTTCCCTCAAGCCGGTGGTGACACGAGTTTGTATAACCGCTGGAAGGTGGGGCTGGGAGATCTGGTTCATGTAATGCCCGCCCGGTTTCCCGGTAGGGGTGCCCGATTGGCAGAGAAACCTCACAACACTATGGAAGTTATTGTGAGCGAATTGGCCACGCAGCTTGAGAAGTTTGAAACTGTTTCGTTCGCTTTGCTCGGCTCTAGCATGGGTGGATGGGTTGCTTATGAGCTGGCCATGCATCTGAACAAACAGAACAGACCCCAGCCTACTGCCTTATTTGTACTGGCATCAGCGTCCCCTTTTTCCCCGCGTTCATTGCCGTTTCTGGAGGGTGGTTCGCGAGAAGAGATGATAGAGGAGTTGATCGGGTTCAATCCAGATTTTGCTTTGATCGCGGAGCATGATGAGCTGGTCGACATGCTGCTGCCGGCAATTATCGGCGATTTCAGACTCTGCCAAAACTATCATCCTCGAGTGCCTTGGCAAGTGCCTGTTCCCATTTTTGCCTTCGCTGGCACACAAGACAAAATAGTTAAACGATACAAAGTCGATGCTTGGGAGAAACTCAGCTCCCAGTTCGTCTCTATTGACGAGGTTGACGGAGGTCACTTTTTCATCGAGCAGGCACCTTCCGAAGTTCTTGCAAAGATCAAAGAACATGCCAAAGCGGTTCTGGACCTGACGGATGGGCTGGTTGGCGCGGAGCACAGTAAATAAGTTATGCCACTTTCAATTTCCAATGCAACTGCACAGGATTGGTTTAGTGCGCTGCGCCTGCATTGGCTGGAGTGTTGTGCGGCCCATCGAGCGCTGCTGGTGGTGGTACCGCTTGAATACCCGGCCCTGTGCAAGCTGAACTGCTTACTGAGGAGCGGGAGAGAATGACCCGCTATCGGTTTCAAAGAGATAAGCTCGCATTTGCTCTTGCCCGTCATGTCACGCGAAAGGTTTTAGGGGCCGATCAACCGGCCTTGGCTTTCTCGCGGCATGCCAAGGGTAAACCATTTTTGCCCGGTTTCTATCCGTTTAATATCAGCCATTCTGGCGGGCTGGTTGCAGTTGCCTTTGCACCACCCGGGCCATTGGGTGTCGATATCGAGCATATGCGGCATGACAGCGACGTGGACGACCTGGTGTCCGTTGTCTGTCACTCTCAGGAGCGCCAATTTATAGCCGGCATTACCTCAAAAGAACGTGTGAGGAGTTTTTACCGATGCTGGACGCGCAAGGAAGCACTTTTGAAAGCAACGGGTGAGGGCCTCCGGGATGACCTATCCTCCATCGATGTTCGTCTAGCTGAAACGAGCCCGATCATTAATATGGGTGATCAGGTACGTCTTATCGATGTAAATGTAGGGTGGGAGGCTATAGCTGTAGTGTTGCTGTCCCTCCCAATCTTCCGGCTTAGAAGTTATCTCTCCCGATGGATCACGCCAGTTCTATATCCCGTTGCAGACCTGCAGTTAAGAGGATGTGGTCCAGATGGACCCCTTTCAGGATTGAATAATGATCTCCCTCCACAATCTCCCAGTTTTGCAAATCAGGAAGGAATTCAAGCCAATGCTTTCGGGAGTTGGAATTGATGTTTTGAGTTGCGCTCATGCCTGATGCTACCTGAGAGGCTATGAAGACGTTACCACGCCACCTCGCGGCCGGTTGCATCACATGTTCTGCCATAACCGTCATGTGGCTGTACAACGGGTTAAAGCCTGAAGATAAACCTCACGTTCTTTGAGACCCGCTTCTGTCATTCTTTCGCTGGATGTTGGTGCACCTGCCCATTTTGCGGACACTTCATTTAAGAAAATTTGCTCAACTTCCTGCTCACTCATCTGTTTCCACTGATCGCCTGAACGAGGAGCAGGGGATCAATGAGTGTGAGCTG